>NZ_JBEXYK010000083.1:0-35168 GCF_040630865.1 Nonomuraea sp. NPDC005730 | reverse complement strand
CGGGAACTGGCCTACTACCTGTGCCATGCCCCGGCCGGCACCACCCTGGAAGACCTCATCACCGTCGCGGGCAGCAGATGGGCCATCGAGGAATGCTTCCAGAGCGCCAAGAACGAGACCGGCCTGGACCACTACCAGGTGCGCCGTTACGACGCCTGGCACCGCCACATCACTTTGGCGATGCTCGCCCACGCCTACCTGGCCGTGACCGTCGCGCACTTCCCAAAAGCCCAAGCGGGCTGGTCCGCCTCACACCAGCCGAGATCCGCCGTCTCCTGGCACACCTGACCAGCACTCTCGTCCCACCCCTCGCCCATGCCTTGGCCTGGTCCCACTACCGGCGCCTCCATCAGACCCGCGCCCGAGCCAGCCACTACAGAAGACATCGACTGAAACATCTCAAAGCCTCGCTGTAGTACTAGAAGCGGCCTGCCGCATCATCATCTTGGAGGACCAGCTCGCCGAGGCGCTGCGTATCAATGAAGAACTCCGCCAGCGTCACTGACCGTTCCGAGCCCCCGGTCACGCCTGGGGGCATCAGGACAAGCCGCGTCCGAAACGCCGGGGAGCCACGGCAATCCCGCGACAGCCAGGCCGGCGCGGCGCCGGCCGTTGAAGCTGACCGCCCTTCTCTGAGAAAGACGTCCGTGACCGAGGACCACGGCTTCCCCGAAAGCTTCGCCTTCTCCATCGCTGTGCACCAGGACTACATCGTGGCGCGCGTGGCCGGCGAAGCGGCGGTGAGCGTGCTGGTCGTGGACGCGACGTGGGTGCCTCCGGTGCTGGTGCCCTTCTTCGTCACCGCGGCGACGCTGGTGGCGGCCGCGGTGCTCACGCTGCTGGTGCTCATCGCCGAGCCTGCCGGAACCGTGCGCGGGCTCGTGCGGCCCTGCCTCTATCTGGTCGCGCGCCGCTGGTACCTGGCCGCGGCCAACCTTGTGGTGCTGGGCGTCGCCGTAACCATCATCTGGTCAAGGCGGTGATCGGCCTGCTGGTGGTGTGCTCGCCCCTGCTGTACGCCGTCTGGGCCACCCCCCGCTTCATCCTCGCCCCGATCCTGCCGCCGCGAAGCTGATCATTCGGGCAACGATCGCCCGAGATCGACGAGGAACCTGGCCAGGCCGGCCCTTTTGCGAAAAAGGTCGTACAGCTCCGGGGTGGGCTCCTGGTCCAGCAGTTCGGTGGGGATCGCGGTGAAGGCGCAGCGCAGGACGAGCGAGGCGACGTAGCCGAAGGAGACGTCGGCGGGGTCCGCGCCCACCTCGGAGGCGTACGCGCTCTCGATGGCCTCGTGCACCGCGGGCAGGTCGGCGGGGTCCAGCTCGCCGGTGTGCGCCCGCCCGACCAGCAACTGCCCCAGGTCGAACCCCACCGCCGCCGGATACGCCCAGCCCCAGTCGATGGCCACGAACTCCGCCGAGCCGTCGGCGGGCACCAGCAGGTTCCTGGGGCAGGCGTCGCCGTGCACGAACGTGTGCGGGAGGCGGTCGAGGGCATCGAGCAGCGGCCCGATGCGTTCGGCCAGCGTCAGCAGGTCGGCGCGGAGCAGGGGGTCGACGTTCTCCGCGAGCAGCGGATGCCGCCACGTCGCCGGATCGCGCAGGGCGGGCAGGAACAGGCCGGCGACCGGGCCCGAACAGTACTGCCTGAGCCCGAGGTTGAGTGACCCGGTCACGGGGCGGGCCGCGGCCAGGGCGCCGAGCAGGCGGGCGGCCGACCGGTAGCGGTCCAGGTCCCACTCCACGGGCGCGACGTGCACGTACTCCAGCCACATGACCAGCCGGTCGTCCCCCAGGTCGTCGATCCTGTACGTCCTCGGCAGCCGCAGCCCGTCGGGAAGCCACGGCCGGGCCAGGTAGACGTCCGCGTCCACCCGCCAGGGGAAGTGCGTGACCGCCTCGGCGCGTACGTGCTCGGGGAGCTTCTCGAACTGGTCCGAGTGCCGCAGACCGTGGACGGACTTGACGAAGAACTCCCAGGTCGCGCCGCTGGTCGTGGTGCCGTGCACGCGGTGCAGCGAGGCCGTGGACAACATCCGGGGACCGAGGTCGAGCCGCTCGGTGTGCTGCTCCGCGATCTGCGCGAGCGGGTCGCCCAGGCTCTCCCGGACCAGGTCCGTCAGATCGGTGGTCAGTGCCGTGGTCATGAGGTCATCATGCAGGTCAGGGAAACGGCCTCGCATGAGCATGGTCTACTCAAATACCCTCTTTTCGTGGCAAGCTCCTGGCCGTTCACCGGACGTGCGGCACAACTCACCCGAATCAGGTCGGCCTCCAGGGGCATGGTCGTCGCCGGTCCGCCGGGCACGGGCAAGAGCCGTCTGGTGGCGGAGGCCGTACGCGGTCTCGACGGGGTCGCCTGGGCGCGGGCCACCGCCTCGGGCGCGGAGATCCCGCTGGGCGCCTTCGCCCCGCTGCTGCCCTCCACGCCGCCCGCGGGCAACCCGCTGGGCTGGGCGGCCGCCGCCGTACAGGCGTCCGTGCTGGTCGTGGACGACGCCCACCTGCTCGACTCCGCCTCCGCCGCGCTCGTCCACCACCTCGTGATGCGGGGCGGCACGCGGGTGATCGCGACACTCCGCAGCGGTACGCCGGTGCCCGACGCGGTCTTCGCCCTGTGGAAGGACGACCTGGTGCCCCGGCTGGAGCTGCAGCCGTTCTCCCCCGCCGAGACCAAGGCCGTGCTGAAGGGCGCGCTCGGCGGCCAGGTGGAGTCCGCGACCGTCGACCGGCTGTGGCGCGCCAGCCAGGGCAACGCCCTCTACCTGCGCGAACTCGTCCTGTCCTGCACGCTCACCGACGACGACGGCGTGTGGCGCTGGCGCGGTCCGCTGACGATCACCCCCTCGCTGCGCGAGACGATCGCGGGCCGCATCGGCGAGCTGACCGCCCGCGAACGCGAGGCCCTGGAACTCCTCGCGTACGGCGAGCCGCTCGGCGTGGACCTGCTGGCCGCGCTCGGCTCGCTCGACGCCGTCCAGCACCTGGAGGACCGCCAGCTCGTCACCGTGCAGCCCGACGGCAGGCGGCTCCAGGTACGCCTCGCCCACCCCCTGCACGGCGAGGTCATCCGCGACGGCTGCGGCGTGCTGCGGGCCCGCTCGATGATGCGCAGGATGGCCGGGGCGGTCGCGGAGGCCGGGCTGCGGCGGCGCGAGGACGTGCTCAGAGTGGCCGTCTGGCGGCTGGACGGCGGCATGACCGACGATCCCGAGCCGCTCCTGGCCGGGTGCGAGCGCGCCAGGGTCGTCCGCGACCTGGAGATGGCCGTACGCCTCGGCCGCGCGGCCGTCGCGGCGGGCGGCGGGACGCGGGCGCTGGCCGTACTGGGCACGGTGCTGTTCTACACCGACAGGCACGACGAGGCCGAACAGAGTTTCGCCACCGTCTGGGAAGCGGACATGGACGAGCGCGCCAGGACCGATCTCGGCGTGCAGCGTGCCCTCAACCTGGCCATCGGCCTCGGGGACGTCGCGCGGGCGCGGGCCGTGCTGGAGGAGACCGCCGGGCTCGTCCGCGAGACCGGGATGCGGCAGGGTGTGACGATCATGCGGTCCGTCCTGGCCGCGGTCACCGGCGACAGCGCCACGGCCGAGGACCTGCTGGCCGCGACGCGGCGCCTGGGCCCGCTCACGGCCCACAGCGAACGCATGATCGGCGGCCCCGAAGCAGCCGTCATGCTGGCCAGGGGCCGCCCCGCCGACTGCCTGGCCCGCGTCGAGGAGATCCGCGCCGGGCTCGCGAGGGAGCCCGACGCCATGCCGAGCCTCGCCGCCGCCTACACCGTGCACGCGGCCAACGCCGCGCTGCTGCTCGGCGACCTCGACACCGCCGAGCGTCACACCGACGAGGGCTACGGCCTCGACGGCCAGTACGGCACCTGGACCAGGGCGATCCTGGAGTTCGGCGCGCTCAGGTCACGCGTGCTGCGCCTGCGCGGGCGGCTCGCCGACGCGCTCTCCTGGGCCCGCGACACCGCCGCCCGGCTGCCCGTACGCAGTGTGCTGGCCGGGCAGTGCCTGGGCGAGCTGGCGCACGCGTACGCGCTGCTCGGCGAGGTCGCCGCGGCCGAGGAAGCACTGGCACGCGCCCGGGCCGAGGGCACGCCGATCGGCCCCTTCGTCGTCGAACCCCTCCGCTTCGCCCAGGTGTGGACCAGGGCCGGGCGCGGCGACGCCGCGGGCGCCGTCGAACTCAGCCTGGAGATCGCCGACAGCGCACTGCCGTGCGACGTGCCGTACGCGCTGCACGACGTGGTCAGGCTCGGCCGCCCCAACCTGGTCGCCGCGCGGCTGGCCGCGCTCGACGTGGAAGGACCGCTGGTGGCGCTGTTCGCCCGGCACGCCGCGGCCCGCGACGGCGCGGAGCTCGACGCGGTCACGGACGACTTCGAACGGCTCGGCCTGCTGCTGTACGCGGCCGAGTCGGCGGCCCAGGCGGCCGCCCGCCACCGGGAGGCCGGGCTGACCCGTGGCGCTCGGGCGGCCGGGACCCGAAGCTGGCGGCTCATGGAACGCTGCCAGGGCGCGCGCACGCTCGCGCTGCTGGACCTCGACGTACCCGGCCTGACACCCAGGCAGCGCGAGATCGCCGTGCTGGCGGCCCAGGGGCTGACGAACCGCGAGATCGCCGACCGGCTCGTCGTCTCCATCCGCACGGTCGCCAACACCCTGCACGCCATCTACGACAAAACCGGCGTCAACGACCGCACCGCCCTCACCGACCTCCTCAGCCCCCACCCCTGATCTGCGCCAGTTCCCCTGGTCGAGGTGGGATAGGCCGGATTCGTGGAAACCTCTTGACGCAACGTCCGCCAGTACACCGACCGGCCGATCCCGCAGGCGGACCTGGACCGGATCCTGGAGGCGGCCAGGCGGGCGCCGTCGTCCAAGAACTGGCAGCCATGGACTTCGTCCTCGTCACCGACCGCTCACAACTGGACGAGCTGGCGCAGACAGGCAAGTACGCCGCCCACCTCCCCGGCTCGGCGACCGCCATCGCGCTGGTCATGGAGGACTTCGACGATCCCCGGCTGCGCGAGGACGCCCGATTCGACCTCGGCCAGGCCATGATGAGCATGAGGCTGGCCGCGGCCGACCTCGGGATCGGCACCGGACACGCCACGGTCCACGGCCAAAAGGCCGCACACCGCGTACTCGGCCTGCCCGCCGGCCGGTTCTGCGCCTACCTGGTCGCGCTCGGCCCCCCGCAGACCGCCCGCTGAAGCCCGTCAAGCACTCGAAACGCCGCCCGTTCGACGAGGTCGTCCACCGGGACCACTGATGACGTTCGAGGAAGGTGTCGGCGAGGCCGGTTACCGTCCCCGGCATGGATCATTGGGCGGAGATCAGAAAGCTGATCGAATCGCGGCACGCGGACCGGCTCGCCGAGACGGTCAAGGCGCTGGACGACGAGGGCCGCAAGCAGGTCGCGGCCCAGTTGCCCGCGCTGCTGAAGGAGTTGCGCGGCCGGTTCGACGAGCACGAAGCCCTCGATCCCGCCCCCGCCGAGTCCGCCGCCCACACCCGCGACTACCTGCGCCTGCTGCCCGCCTCCCCCGGGCCGGTCGCCGAGCTGGCCATGAAACGGCTGCGGGTCTGCGGCGATCTCACCCCCGACGACTTCGCGGAGGCGTGGGACTCGCTGCTGCTCCGCCCCGAGCGCAAGCTGGTGCGCGCCGGATTGTCCTGGCTGACCCGTAAATCCGACCTTCATGTGGGCAGGCGGCAGCGAACCTCGAGTGGTGGTGAGCGAGAGCGACTCGCGGTGGGTTGTGTGTCAGGCCGTCTCTGGCTCGATGAGGACGGCCTTGCCGTTGCGGATGACGATCTTCTGGCCGGTCAGGGCTTGGAGCTGGCTGGCCAGGCTGCGGGCACGACGGTCTTTGTTGATGCGGGTGGCGTCGTAGTCGGCGCCCAGGTCGTGGAAGTGGGCCTGAGGGTCGGACAGAAGCTGGTAGACGATGGTGAGCACCGAGTTTCCGGCGGCGACCAGAGCCTTGGTTTGCCGCGACGGCGGGCAATGCGGCGATGGCGCTCGCCGAGGAAGGTGTCGCTCTTGCTGACGGAGAAGACGATCCGGCCGAGCGTGCTGGCCAGCCAGCGGTTGCCTTTGCCGCGGCCCTTGCCCTTCTTGCGGCCCGCCGACTCATGCGTCTGTGGGCAGAACTTAGTCCAGGACACCAGATGGACGGCGGTGGGGAGGCAACTCATCTCCACGCCAATCTCGGCGATCAGCTCCTGGGCGGCCACCAGGCCCACGCCGGTGATCTCATCGAGCTGGGTCGCCTGCGCCGAGAAAGGGCTCATCGCCCGCTCGACCTCGGCGTCCAGCAGGGCGGCCTGTTCGCCGAGCCGGTCGATGTTGTCCAGCATGATGCGTAACAGCACGGCGTGGTGATCGGTGAAGAAGCCGCGCAGCGCCTCCTCCAACACGGGGATCTTGCCGCGCATGCTGCCCCGGGCCATCCCGGCCAGCGCCCTCGGATCGCGCTGACCGTCGACCAAGGCCTGCAGCATCTGCCGGCCGGAGATCCCGAAGATGTCGCTGATCACCGACGACAGTTTCGCCTGAGCGTCTTCCAGCAGCTTCTCGCCTCGCTGCATCTCCCGGGTGCGGTCTTCGGTCAGCGAGCGCCGATAACCAGCGAGGGCCGGCACATGCCGCGCTCGGCCACCTTGGCCAGCCACACCGCATCGGCCTTGTCGGTCTTGGCCCGGCCGGGCACGTTCTTGGCGGACCCTCGTGCTCATGGCAACACTGCGCGGCCCCTGAAGCAGCTCCCAGCGATCAAACTCATCAACGGCCTCACCCGCCGCGCCATAGACGAACCGACGTCGGCGGGCAACCCACCCTGTTCTCCCGCCTGAGCGGCGTCCCGTGCAGGGACGGGGGAACTAATGAGATCATGTCGATCACCAGCCCAGACGGCAGTCCACGAAGCGGTGTCCCACGCGGCCGTTTCCTGGTCGCGTGTGGGGTGGTGTTCGTGGGACCACGACTGCTGGCTCTTCGTCGGCGGTCGGGCGTGTTGGTCAGGGACGGATGCCGAAGGGGCCGAGCAGGCCGGTGTCGATTCGCATGGACTCCAGCAGCCTAAGGCGTTGCCCATGGTGAACACGTCGGCGGCGGCCAGCGTGCCGAGGTAGCTGGCGATGACCGGGCAGGTGCGCGAGGCGCTGGGCGGGCAGAGGTATGGCGAAGGGCGGAGCGCGGCATGGCGGATGCCGGGGCCCCTGCACGGTTGGTCAGCCGCAGACCTGCACTCCGTCCGCCATATTGTCCGCCCCCTGTGGCATGTCGCCTTTCTCACCGTCGGGAACCGTGACCAGGGTCTGCCATTCGGTACCCGTCCAGTTCAAGAGTGCGACGCTTGTGCCGGTCCGGTTCTGATAGGAGGTCAGCCGGTCCCCGACGCCGGCGCCCCCGATGTCGTGCAAAGCGCATGTGGCGTCCTTATGGACGATCATGCTGCCCGTCCCTTGAGTGCCGTCCCATGCGCAGAACAGTCCACCGGGACAGCTCCACTCCGCCACGCCGTTGGTCGGCTGGGATGGCTGCTTGGAGGTTTTGGTGCGGCCGGTCGAGCCGTGGCTGCTCTTGGGCTTGGCTGCCGAGCCGGTGCGGTCACCATCATCGCGGCAGACCCCTGCTGCCCGGCATACTGGTTCGCCCCATAGCGGAGAGGTCACCAGGGCCGAGACCAGGCCGATGACGGCGACCAGTACGGGTATGAGGGCGCTGTTCCTCTCGCTCCCAGTCATGCAGACTCTCCAAGCTCGGGGGTCGTGACTCGGTTACAGGGTTCTCGCGGGGGATCTGGTGAGCCTCCGCGTGTTGCGGGCAGCAGGAACGCCTCGCCGACCGCGAAGCCGGCCCGGTGGCCGATCTCCAACAGGACAGCGAAGCGTCGCAAGGACCTGCTGGGCACCGGCCGTACCCTCGCCCAGCGCAACATGAGGCTGAGGCTTGGCGTGTGACGCCTGGCCGTGCCGAAATGTCAGAGGTGGCTGCACTTGTGGAAGGAGATGGGAACCTGGGGTGACCAGGGGCCGTTGTTCTGGCGTGCCTGGACGTAGGCGTTGTACGGCGTGGCGAAGGTGCCGCCCTGGCATAGCAGGTTGCCGGTGTCGAGGTCGTAGCTGCCCTCCGGTCCCTTGCCGCCGGTCCGCGCGATGGCGCGGCCGGACCACAGCCGTACGCCGGTCTTCTTGTCGATGATCTGGATGGTGACCTGGGCGCCCGGGGTCAGGTAGTAGCCGCGCACGCCTGCGGTGTAGTAGTCGCTCTCGTTGGTGGAGCAGCCGACACCGTCTTGGCAGTTGGACTTGGGGGCGTCGTGGTGCCAGCGGGTCATGATCACCCAGGCGAGCCGGTAGGGGGCGCTGGCGTTGTCGGCGCGGTTGGCGCTCCGGGAGCCGGGCACCACGCACCGGTAGTCGCCGGAGTAGGCCTCCCGCCAGACGAACCCCTGGCGGCAGTCGTGCCAGACACCGGTGGCGTTCTCCCGGGCGGTGCGGTCACGGTCAGCCGGGCTGACGCACACGTGGTCGATGGCGCGGGCGCCACGCCAGACGTAGCCGCTGCGGCAGGTGTCCGGAGCGGGACCGGCGGCCGATGCCTGCACTCCGGCCACACCGGTTTGGGCCGAGGCCGAGGCGGGGGTCATTCCGCCTGAGGCGGCCGCCACGCATGCGGCGGCAACCAGGACACTGGCACGGCGGACTGCTGCGAAAGACATTGCGGAGGACATGGTGACTCTTCCTTTCATGTGATCCAGAGTGGGTGTGACGAGCGGGTTTCTCATGAGTAGGGCCTACTCATTTCCGGGATCCCGAGTTCTTGCCGGCCCAGGCCAGGGCCAGGCCGCCGAGGAGAGCGGTGGGCTGGTGCGGGGAGAGCAGCACCGCGACCAGGGCGGCGAGCAGGAGCAGGACGCACGCGCCGCGGGAGATGCCGCGGCGGCGCCAGCCGGCGACGGCCAGCGCGGCGAAGCCGACCGAGCACAGCAGCATCTTGGGGACCAGTGCGAGGAAGCCCGACAGGCCGGGGCCTTCCCACTGGGCGTCGGTGACCGTCCCCGCGATGTCTGCGCCCACGGTCGCCATGACCCACGCGGTTGCGGCGAGGAAGGCGCGCAGCCCAGGCCGGTGGTGACGGTGGCCCAGCGGGGCAGCCGGAGCGGGCCGGCGAGGCCGGGCAGGGCGAGGAGGCCGTGCGGCTGGTCCGCGCCACCCGCCCGGACGTGGTGCTGATGGACGTCCGCATGCCTGTGCCCGACGGCATCGAGGCCACCCGCCGCATCACCGCCGACCCGCCATCGCGACTTCGGCTCGTGCGAGAGCGAGGTGCGCCAGTACGTGGCGGCCCGCGTGTGGGCCTCGGCGGAGGGGCCTCGGGCGCTGTTCGACCGGGCCCGGGTGCACATGCTCAAGGAGCGCATCCTGCTGCCGGGCATGACCGTGCTGGTGCGGCTGGTCGGCGAGGTGCGGCGGGCGGAGAACGAGCGGCTGCACGCGTTGTTGTCGGGCCGGTTGTCGGCCGAGATGCGCGCCGCGCTGGTGGGGTTGCTGGCTGTGCCGGAGGGGTGGCTACCGATCCGGCGCCGGCGGTCAAGCTGGGGGCGCTGGCCCGATACGGGCTGGCGGCCAAGGCGCCCACGCTGCGGGATCTGGCAGCCGATCGGCAGGGCGCGACGCTGCTGGCCACGGTGCGGCACTTGGAGACCGCCTCGGTCGATGACGCTTTGGACGTGCTGGATCTGCTGATCTCCTCCAATCTGCTGGCCCGCGCGGAGCGGGCGGGCAAGGCCGAGCAGCTGCGGACCTTCCCCAGGTTGCGCAAGGCGGCGCGGACGATGGCCTCGGCGATGGAGGTACTGATGGCGCTGCCGGAGGCGATCGAGGAGCGGCTGGTGTCGCTGGCGGAGGTGTGGAAGGCGATCGAGGAGGTGGTGCCGCGCGAGAAGCTGGCCTCGGCGGTGGAGACGGTGGCGGCGTTCGTGCCGGTCAGCGATGACGACGCGGCCGCGCAATGGCGGGCCGAGCTGGTCAAGCGCTACCGCACCGTGCAGGGCTTCATTGAGCCGCTGCTGTCCACGATCCGGTTCCGCGCGGTCGAGGCCGGCACGCCGGTGCTGGCCATGGTGCGCGCCGCCGCGGCGATGGCCAAGAGCCGCCGCCGCTACGCGCCCGGTGACATCGCCGCGCACGACGAGCTGATCACCGGGTCGTGGCGGCCGCTGGTGTACCGCAATCCCGATCTTCCCGACGGGCAGGTCGACAAGGCCGCGTTCGTGCTGTGCGCGCTCATGCACCTGCACACCGCGCTGCGTCGGCGTGATGTGTTCGCCGAAGGGTCGGAGCGGTGGAGCGATCCGCGAGCCCGGCTGCTCCTTCCGCGAGCACGTGCGGCGGGTCCCAGCGGCAAAGAACCAATGGTGCGCCGATCAACTGTTAGCGAGCGGGGATCAGCGGATGAGGAGTCAGGGAACTCCATACGTGGGCCAGCCTTGGCCGAACGAAGGTCACCGCGGAGAGGGAGAATCAGCCATGGGCGCAGTGGTGGAACCCGCGCAGTTCATAGAGAGCCTGCGTGGCGGCACGCTCACAGTTCCCGTCCACGTTGTGGGCATGGTACGAGCAGCAGAGGGTACCGGCGACTCCATTCAGCTGACCAGGGACTGCACCACGTGGGTGACCATCCCTGCGAGCATGATCGCGGCGATCACCTTGCTGGGGAACCAAAAGTGCAAGGACCACAATCACCACGTAGCCGCTCTTCGATTCAATGAGCCTCAGTCCGAGGAAGGGAAGGTGTTCAAGCAGCTCATCACAGAACAGCTAGTCACTCGCCCTTCGATCGCCAGGGGAGGTGGTGCCTCCCGGATCGCCAGGGGAGGTGGTGCCCCCCGGATCGCCAGAGGAGTTGGTGGTGGAAATGACGAGTTTATTCCAGGCGGGCAATGCATTGTCTGTCACAACATGTGCACCGGAGAATGCGGGGGAGATTTCCAGTGCTGGAGCGACTGCGTAAGGTTTTTGTGCCCTGAATGCTGATCGGTTCCCTCCCTCATCCTTCAGGCGCCTGCCTCCTCCGTGACGAGTACTTCCGTTGGGCTGAGCCGCACGAGGTCACTCGGGCGGTGGAGCCGTTGGGGCTGGTTCTCAAGGCAGGACACTGGTACCTGGTCGCCCGGTCGGAGGGACGGATTCGTACCTACCGCATCTCCCGCATCCTCGACCTCCAGGTCCTGGAGGAACAGTTCGCACGACCTCAGCAGTTCGTGCTGGCCGAATACTGGCAGACCTACCTGGAGTCCTTCGACGAGCGCCGCCACCAGGACACGGCGACCATCCGGCTCTCTCCCAACGCTCTGGCGAGCCTGCCCGACCTCATGGACCGGGCCGTCGTCCAGGCCGCGCGACACCGCGACGGCTGCCGACTCCGGCGGCTGGATCCAGGTGACCATTCCGATCGAATCCATCGATCGGGCCGTCGCCTCAATCCTCAGACTCGGCGCCGACGTCGAAGTGCTCGCGCCCGCCGACCTGCGTGAACGCCTCACCGACACCTGACCGCCATGACGCGCATCTACGACATCTGACCGGCGGGGCCCCGATAGCCGAAGGGAGACGGTTCGCGAGGGCACCCGGCCCGCACACTCGCCTGGCTCCGCGCCCCCGAAGAACCGTCCCGGTCGACCCGCGCCATCTCGGCCTGTGCCGGACGGCCGGATTCGCCGCACCAGTACTGGCCGACCCACCATGCAGGGGAAACCTGGCTCGGCACCGACACCTCGCTCGGCGGGCCCCGTCTCATGGATTGGCACGACCCGGCAAGACAGCCACGAGGAACATTCCATGCTGTCCGGCGCCTTCGCCGATCCGGCCTTACGTGCCCGCTGGGCCGCCTACGACGAGTGCGCCGGCAGATGGAATTCCGCGCGGCTTGAGGCCCTTGGCCTCGGCCAGCAAGCCTAATGCCGACTCCCCGGCGGGGATCTTCTGCGGATCTTGACCATACTACGTTCAAAGAAGTATGGTCGCGCTCGCAGTCCAGATCCCCCTTTGCTGGAGGCAGCTCATGAACTTAGGCGGCACACTCGCCTCGGCCCTCCTTGCCGGCACGATGATCGTGGCACCATCGCCGGAACGCCCGGCGCCCGCCATGGCGGACGGCGTCGTCACGTTGATCACCGGCGACCGCGTCGTGGTCACCGGCACGGGCGTGCGCGTGCAACCCGGTCCTGGAAGGCGGACGGGATTCGCCCGCCAGGTGATCGGAGGCCACCTGAACGTGATCCCGTTCGACGCCCGTCCCCTACTCGCCCAGGGAGTGCTGGATCCCCGGCTGTTCGACGTGACGCAACTGCTGCAATGGCGGTACAGCGACGCCGACCGGCCCGACATCCCGATGATCGTCCAGTCCGCGGACGTGCCCGGGGCCCGGCGGCTCACCGGGCTCGGCCTGTCCACCCTCCGGATCCCGAAGAAGAACGCCGCCCAGACCTGGAAAGACCTGACCGGCCAGGGCGCCCGCGCGCTGACCGCCGGCAAGTCGAAGCTCTGGCTGGATGGCCTGCGCCCCTGGTCCCTCGACCACAGCACCAAGCAGATCGGCGCCACCGAAGCCTGGAAGCAGGGCATGACCGGCAAGGGCGTCACGGTGGCCGTGCTCGACTCCGGCTACGACCCCGACCATCCCGACCTCAAAGGTGTGGTCACCCATGAACGGAATTTCTCCAACGAGCCCGACATCCGCGACAACGTCGGACACGGCACACACGTCGCCTCCATCGTGGCCGGAAACAACGCGCAGTACCGCGGCGTCGCCCCGGACACGAACCTCGCCGTCGCCAAGATCGGCGGCCGCTTCGGCGCCCAGGACTCCTCGATCCTGGCGGGCATGGAGTGGGCGGCGACCGAAGTCAAGGCCAAGGTCGTCAACATGAGCCTGGGCAGCCCCGACGTCCCGGAACTCGACCCGGTCGAGCAGGCGCTCAACACGCTGTCCCAGCAGACGGGCACGCTGTTCGTCGTCTCCGCCGGCAACGGCGGCGGACCGGCCTCGGTGTCCAGCCCCGGCAGCGCCGACGCCGCCCTGACAGTCGGCTCCGTCGACGACACCGACCAGATCGCCGGCTCCTCCAGCCGGGGCCCCCGGGAAGGCGACCACGCGATCAAGCCGGACATCACGGCCCCCGGTGTGCGCATCATGGCCGCCGAGGCGAGCGGCACGCACGTGGAGCACAGCGGCACCTCGATGGCCGCTCCGCACGTGGCCGGAGCCGCGGCGATCATGGCCCAGCGGCACCCCGACTGGACCGGCCGCCAGCTCAAGGCCGCCCTCATCGGCAGCGCCGTCCCCACCACCGGAGCCACGCCGTACGAGCAGGGCAGCGGCCGCGTCGACCTCGTGCGTGCCCTGGCCCAGCCGGTCGTGGCCGAGCCCGCCAGTGTGTGGACCGCCTTCCCCTGGGACAGCCAGGACGAGCGGGTCTCGACCAAGGCCATCACGTACACCAACACCGGCGACACCCCCATCACCCTGGACCTCGCCACGCAGGGGGGTCAGGTGCTGAAGCTGTCGACGCAGCGCCTGGAGGTGCCCGCCAACGGCACGGCGTCCGTCACACTGACCATCGACGCCACCGGCAAGGCCCCGGGCGACTACCCCGGCGCCGTCACCGCCGTCTCGGCCCAGGGCGAGATCCGCACGCTGGCCGGCGCGTACGTCGAGCCGGAGTCGTATGACGTTACCATCAACACCATCGGCAGGGAGCCCGGTGAGCTCTTCATCTACTCCGAGCTCTACGACCCCGCGACCGGCGCCGCACGGACGCCGGTCTTCAAGGACGGCACAGCCAGGATGCGCCTGCCGAAGGGCCAGTGGAACCTCTACGCCGACCTGTCCGGTCCCACCACGCTGACCCTCACCCACACCATCATCCGCGTCGGCAACAGCGACCAGACGATCACCCTGGACGCCCGCCAGGGCCGCCCGGCCCGCTTCGCCATCGACGACCCGGCGGCCACGGCCAGGAAGACCGTCGACTTCACCATCGGACTCGGCACCTGGTCACTCGGCTGGCGGACCTTCCTCGACGTCAACCAGGAGCTCTACGCCGTCCCGGTCCGCACGGAAGGGCTGCGCTACCACCTGAGGTCCGTGTGGGACTCCGCCGGCGGCGTCCTTTACGACCTGGTCGACGCCCGCACCGGCGGCATCCCGGCGGACATCGGGCAGCGAGCCAGGCGCGCGGACCTGGCCAAGGTGGAGGCGGCCTTCGTCGCCTCCGGAGTCGCGGCCCAGGGCTCGCCGCACTTCTCCCCGAGGTTCGGCGACCAGCCGGGGAACGAGTTCTCCGACACACTCCAGCAGGACGTGACGCTCCCCGCCGCCGCCACCTACTACCGCACTCCCGGGCTCACCTGGGACAGTTCCTGGGAGGCGGGCACGCTCCGGGTGTGGGACGTCGGCAAGGTCAGTAGGCGTGGCACCGCCAAGGAGGTGTGGAACGCCGCCGTGGCCGGCCCCTCGTTCGCGCAGCCGAACGGCAGCCGTACAGCCGACCAGCTCTCCTTCGAGGCGAGCCGGCTCTTCGCGGACGGCGTCAAGGGCCGCACCGGCGTGGACGACGCAGCCACCGGCATGGCCACCCTCGCCAGCGGCGGCCGGACGATCGCCGAGACCACGCTGTCCGGCTGCAGGTTCGGGATCTGCGAGCTCACGGCCGCACTGCCCGCGCAGCGGGCGGAGTACACACTCACCACGTCGATGCGCAGGCAGGTCCCGCACTCGCTGCTGTCGTCGAGCGTGGAGACAGCCTGGACGTTCACCTCCGAGCGGACCTCCAGGGCCAAGCCGCTCCCGCTGCTCGCCGTCCGCTACGCGCCGGAGGATCTCGACGCCTTCAGCCGGGCCCGTGCCGGCACGGTGACCAGGGTGCCCGTCTGGGTGGAGCGTAATCCCGGTGCGCCGCAAGCTCGGGTGACGTCGCTCAGGCTGGAGATGTCCGTCGATGACGGCGCGAGTTGGGTGCCGGTGCCCGCCGTCGCGGTCGGATCCCGCTGGATCGCCGCCGTGCCCAACCCGCGCACGGCCGGAAGCGTCTCGGTGAGGGCGACGGCCACCGACACCTCGGGCACTACCGTCAGGGAGACCATCGTTCGCGCCTACGCCGTCAGCTGATCGACCCGGAATCGGGAAGGGGCCGTGGCACGGAGCAGGAGTGCTCAGCGGACGGCCCTGTCCCACCGTCGGCGCACTCTGCGATCAGGGACCGGGGAGTGCACCGCGGCCGTTCTCATCGACGTCGCTGCCGTCAGCAAGCCGGCGGTGCGTAATCCACCGGTGGTCGCGACGCCAGCAGGGCCGGTCTTGATGACGGCGACCAGGACGGCCGATCCGACCGCGCTGGATCTGCCGGGTGGTGAAGGCCATGGCAGAGGCGATGCCTTGACGTTCCGGTGCGATGAGTTCTGGTCCACCAACGAGCTGACCATCAACTGAAACTCGCCGCTGGCGTGGGTCTCGGCGTTGCTGGCGGACAAGGGCGAGCAGGCCGCCTGCCGGGTGCGCTACTCGGCGCACGGCTCGTGGCCCGGCGGCTTCACCAGCCAGATCGTGATCGAGAACACCGGCAAGGAGAGCGTGAACGGCTGGACCCTGAGCTGGTCGTTCCCTGGCGGCCAGCGGGTCACGGTCCGTGACGTTCGGTTTTGTCGGCACGCACCGCCTCGGGGCCCAACTCCGCCCCGGAGGTCTTCCGCTGTCTGGCGCGCTTGCAGATGTCAAAACGGCATGGGGAATGTCAGCGGACCTGGCAGCAGGCCATCGGGCGCAGTGGCCAGGTTCGGCGCCACCGAGCACGCCGGTCGCCTCCCAGCAGAGCCCAATGGACCGGCCCGTCCCATCGCACGAACGCGGGCACCTCGCTGGCGTCGGGGATCGGACACATCAGCAGCACGGGATGACCGGCCCGGCGCACCATGGTCACGATGCGTCGCCACATCCGGTCGTAGGCCGGCCAAATCGGCGCTGCCTCGGGTGCCGCAACGGGCACACCGATCAGCTCGCCGTCCTCGAGTAGCTCGTCCATGTCCATCACGACCAACCCTTGAGACGATCTCCCATCCAGCCGATGGTAGCCAGACGGACGTTGACTGCCATCTGGTCAAAGGACGGCCGGGATGCTGTAGGCGCGGGGAGAGATCCACGCGACCAGCACAGATTCCATCCCTCGGCTCCTCACATGCCTGCCTGACAACCCCCGAATACTGCTCAAGCACGTTCACGGACCGTCCGCTTGTCCTGCATGCCTCACGGGCGGTGAACCACCGAAGATGATCCGACGAACTCCCCGCATTTTCGGATCTCACAAACCGAACTTGCGTGTTCCCGATGAATGTCCTTCAGTCTGGCTGAACTCACTGCGGACGTGCCGGTAAGACCGGTGTCACCCGTTTCGCTGGTCAGAGGTGCCACCGGAGTACGACCGGAACAAGCCGCGCAGGCGAGGGTTTCCGGCTCGAACATCGTGGGATAAGTCCAGCGAAGACTCCCGGTCATCGGCGTCGTCGCAGGTCGACGTGATCGACATTCATGTCTGTGTCAAGCCCGTTCAGTGGATCTTACTCGCTTGGGCCCGGCGACACGATACTTACCGACACCCCAGATGGTGTGGGCCCGCTCATGGCCGACTATCGCTTGATCGGCCCCGGATCCTTTTTCGGGTGTGTCAGCGCGTCCTCGGGCTTCCAGCAGAGCTTCAGCACGCGGTGCCCCTCATCATCCTCGCAGTACTGGCAGACCAGCTTCTTCGGGTAACGACGGCGAATAAACTTAAAGCAGTCGTCCGCCGCCACGGAACACGTTGCTGGCGAGAAATGCGTAGGCGTGGTGCCGGCGGTAGCGGCAGAGCTTGTTGCGCCCCCGGCGGTCGCGGCAGCCGTCATGACGGCGGCGAACATCATACGCACGATCATGGCTCCCCCTCGGCTTGGGTCGATCCCGTCTGGGCGAGCCTGCCCAGGTGAATAGCTGGGCAGGCTCGTGGCCGTTGGCTAGGACGGGCAGTTCCTTCTGCCCGAGTCGTAGCCCGCGTTGTAGCCGATGTCGTAGGCCTCGTTGTCGGTGACCTGTCCGGTCATGCGAGGCGGGCCGCACTTCTTTCCGGCGGCGAACCCTTCCGAGTAGCCGTTCTTGCAGATCTTCTTCTGGCCCTTCGGCAGGCTTTTGCACACGGGCGGCGCACTCTTCGAGGTTGTGACGACGTGGCTGTCTGCGGCGCTTGCAGGCGTCGGGATGACCGAGGCGTGCGAGGTTCCGATCGATCCGAACACGAGGGTGGCGATCAGCGGGCTGGCGATGAGCAGGCGGTCTGTGTACATCCTCGTCTCCTTCCTCATTGAGGCATCCGGCCCTCGACTCGAAGCCGGGACGCACTCTGGACGGCCGTGGGCCGATCCTCATGAAGACGAACTTGGAGTATCTGCATCCGCACCCTCACAGACGAGGGTGACGTGGCGCGTGATCCGATTGTCGACGCCGCCTCCGGCGCTGCACCCGACAGCGCGTGCCGTTCGAGGCGACGCGTTCTACCAGCGTATTTCGAACCAGCGACCCGTCCAGACGGTTGATCACGATATATGCACGCTTTTGCCGAGAGAGTCGAGAATCTAGGACAGTTTGCCCGAGGCGTAGGTGCGCTACCCGTTTACGGTGTGCACGGCGGTGGAACACGTCCAGCCTGGAACCATCCGGCCGTGGCCCCTTCCGCCCCCGCTCGGCCACGCCCGGCACCGAACCGGCCGGGCACGTCCGTATCGGCCACGCCCGCGCCTCCACCGTCCGCCAGTCCCTGGACACCCAGCTCGACGCGATCCACAGCGTGCCGGGCTTGCGGATCGCGGGGGTGGGCACGGTGAGCGTCGGCGAGCGCGGGCACCAGGCGGAAGCGGGCGCTGTGGTACTGGACGGCGACCTTGCCCTTGCCGGTGCGGCGGGGGGAGCCGGCCGGGGCGGCGCAGGAGGTCATCGGGCAGTCGTGGGCCTCCACGCTGAGGTGGTCGTCGTCAGACACCGCCAGATCGTTTCATGGGTGCGTTTCACAGGGCTACCTGTTTGCATCGACCTATGAAACGGTGTTCGCTCTGGTCGCGTCCGGCCGGTGGTGCTGTTCATTAGGTCCTCGCTTATGAAACAACACTTGGATGGCCACAGTAATTACGTTCCGTAGCGGCAATTACGGAGAGCTACTTTGGGGCTGATGGCACGGACCCGAGTGGGGCCCACTTGCGCGCGAAAGCGAGCACCGTTTAGCGATCTCGAATGCCAAGAACGTCGATGGGTTTGAGCACCGCGAGAGCGTTGATCACTTCACCTGGCGACTACGGACTGTGAGCAGGCGCTGCTATCAGCGTACGGGTCAAGTGCCAAGCCGCGCATGAGTGAACGAACAGAGATGATCGGCACGTTGGTCGCGGTGCCGAGTTCGTGATCGTGAAGCTTGGTGGGGTGGCCGCAGGTCACTCAACGGGGACAGGGCACGGTGGTACTGCAGGCCAAGCCGCCCCCAACCATGGGTTACCGAACAGGGGGCGATCCGGACTACGACGACGCTCGACGAACCCTTTGCCTCTTTCGACCATGTGGTCTAACTTTGGACCATGCAGTCGAGAGAACCGGGAGCCCACACCCGTACCCGGCGGGCCAGACGCGAGGACCTGATCGCCGCCGCGATCCGGGTGATCAGCCAGGACGGCTACCGAGCCGCCTCGCTGGAGCGCATGGCCCGCGAGGCGGGCACCAGCAAGGGCACCGCGCTGTATCACTTCTCTTCCAAGGAAGAGCTCTACCAGGTGGTCGTCACGACGCTGTACGAGACCGGCGCGGCATTCATGGCAGAGCGTCTGCGCGCCGCCGGCACCTCGACCGAGAAGCTTCGCACCTACCTTGAGGCCAGCCTGCGCTTCATCACGCTCAACCCCGCACACGTCGGAGCGACCCAGCGAATCCTTGAGAACTCCGACGCCGTCCAGGCCGTCCCACTCGACGACGCGGCCGCCCCGCTTCGACGGCTGCTGGAATCCGGCCAGGACAGCGGCGAGTTCGCCGCGTTCGACCCCGAGATCACAGCCCTGTCGATCCGCGCCGTCATCGACACGGCGGCGTTCTATTTCCTCGCGCATCCCGAGTTGGACCTCGAGCACTACATCGGCGAGACCGTCGCGCTCTTCCTGCGTTCTGTCCAGCCGGCCCCGGCTGCCCCCGCCCCCACCATCGATTCGGAGAATGCCTCATGACCACGCCTGACTCCCCTGACACGCTCGCCCGTTCCGGCCTGCACGCGGCCAAGATCCTGGTTGCCGCCTACGCCACGCTGAGCCTGTTGACCGTCGCGGCGATCGCCGTCTTCTCCGCCGTCGCCCCCTCCCTCGTCAGCCCGCAGGCATGGGGGCGCGGTGTCATCGTGGCGGCGACATCGATTCTCACCCTCGCATTCGCCCGCCGCGCCCAGCAGGCGGGCGACCGAGCGCTCCTGCGCCTGCGAATCGTGCTCGTCGTGGTTCTTGTCGCGGGGTTGGGAGTGCTGCTGTTTCTGCCGCTGCCGGGCTGGATGGTCGCGGAACAGGGCGTGTGCGGGCTGTTGCTGCTTTCCGCGGCGGTACTCGCGTTCCGCGCCTCCCCGGGCCCGGCGAACGGGCGGTGAGCGGCCGAAGACCTTACCTGGCGAATCTCCTGACGGGCCTGCGTGTTTACTCGTACTCACCTCTCCACACCAAGAAGGTGGAAGGTGTGAAGCGTCCGACTCAGCCCGCCGGGAGCACGTTGTTGCGCTGGGCGCGGGCCTGGGTCTGGGCCAATCGGTAGGACTGGGTGCCGGTCTCGATGATGTTGCCGCCGAAGGGGAGCCGGTCGACGATGGCGGCGCAGAGACGGGGGTCGGTGAAGGTCTTGGTCCAGCCGCCGAAGCTGTCGTTGGAGGCGATCGCGACGCTGGCTTTCTCCTCGCGTTCGGTCAGCACCTGGAAGAGCAACTCGGCGCCGCGGCGGTCGAGTTCCATGTAGCCGAGTTCGTCGATGCACAACAGGTCGACGCGGCCGTAACGGGCGATGGTCTTGGTCAGCTGCTTGTCGTCGGCTGCTTCGACGAGCTCGTTGACGAGCTTGGTGGCCAGGGTATAGCGGACGCGATGGCCCTTCATCGCGGCCTCGGTGCCCAGCGCGATCAGCAGATGGGACTTACCGGTTCCGGAGTCGCCGATCAGGCAGAGCGGCTGGCCTTTCTTGACCCATTCGCAGGCAGCGAGGGTGTGGATGAGGGCGGGGTCGATGTTGGGGTTGGCGTCGAAGTCGAACTCACGCAGCGACTTGTCCCGGGGGAAGGCGGCGGCTTTGATGCGGCGTTCGGAGCGTCGGCGGGCGCGGTCGTCGCATTCGGCCATGAGCAGTTCGGCCAGGAAGCCGAGGTAGGACATCTGCTCACGGGTGGCGCGTTCGGCCATCTCCTCGAAGTGCTTGCGGATGGTGGGCAGGCGCAGCATCCGGCAGGAGGCATCGACAGCGGTCTGAGCGGCCTGCTCGGTGAGTCCGCGGTGACGTGGCGTGGGGGCTGGTGCGGGCACGGTCATGGCTGGTCTCCCTGGGCGAAAGGACGGTGGCGCAGCAGCTGGTCGTAGACGGCCACCGAGGGCAGCGGCCGGGTATCGGGCGGCAACTGCGCCAGGCGCCGCTCTGTTAGGAAGGTCACATTCGCGCGATCGTCGTGTTCGGGCTCAACGGAAGTGGCCGGCTCGGCGGTGGTGTCGGCTTCTGCGGCCTTGCGGGCCTCCAGCGCGACGGCATCGGCGGTCAGCGCGCCGGCCGCCAGGGCCGAGGCCAGACCGGCGACAACGTGCTCGTGGGCCAGGTGGCGTGACAGCAGCAGCACCTCGATCAGTGCGCGGGTGCCGTCCCGGTCGCCGTGGGCCTTACAGGCCGCGGCCCACCAGCGGTCGTGCACCGGGGTGAACTTGCCCGCCGCGCGGGCCTGCTCCAGCGCGGTCGCGCCAGGAAGGGCCCCGGGCTTGCGGATCAGCACCTCCAGGTAGTGGTCGAGCTCCAGCCGCATGCCGGCCTTGGCCAGCAGCCGCTCGTGCCGGGCCACTTCCTCGCGGCCGTCATAGACCAGCTCCGAGGCGTGCAGCACCACCCGGACCTGGCGGCCGATCAGCCGGGTAGGCACCGAGTAGCGGTTGGTGCGCACATTGATCTGGCTGTAGCGGTCCACCCGCGGCGATAACAGCAGCCCGGTCTCGAACGCCTCCGCGGGCAGCGGCTTGAGCAGGGGTTGTTCGATCGCGAAATACTCCCCGATGGTGCGGGGTCGGCTGCCGATCCGCCGCGCGTTGTCGGCCGCGTCCCAGGCATCGATCAGCGCGTTCAGCTCGGCCAGTGTGGCGACCTCCGGGACGGGCACCAGGCGGTTGTGGCGAAACCAGCCGATGTCGCCCTCTACCCCGCCCTTTTCGTGCGCGCCCTGTTTGCCGGGCTGGCAGTAGAACGGTTCGATGCCGTAGTGCTCGCGAAAGGCGGTCCAGCGCGGTGTCTCTACCCGGGCGCGGGAGAAGCCGAGCACCTGGGCGACCGCGGCCTTGAGGTTGTCGTAGCGGACCTTGCCGAAGGGAACTCCGCCCAGCACCCTGAAGGCGTGGACGTGCCCCTCGAAGAACGCCTCCTGGCCTCCGGAGGCGAACACGCGGTGCACGGCCTTGCCCGAATACGACAGCCGCAGCGAAAACAGCACGCACTTGACCAGCTCGCCGGTCAGCCGGATCGTCACCTCGCCGAAGTCGACCTCCGCCTCGGCGCCTGGCCGGTGCGACTGCGGTACGAATGCGTGCTGTGGACCGCGCCCCGCTTCGATCCTGATCTCTGGCCGCCGCCGGGTGACATAGGCGCGAACCATCTGATACGACACCTCCACCGCGACGTGCTCGTCGACCAGCCTGTCGAAGATCCGTTTGGCGGTATGCCGCTGCTTCTACGGGGCGTCCAGATCCGCTCGGAGCATCTCGTCGATCGCCGACTTGTATGGATCCAGCCGGGTACTGCGTGGCGGCAGCTTCTTTCTCGGGGTCGGCCAGTCTCCGGCCAGCGCTTTGGCTACGGTACGGCGGCTGACCTGGAGCTTGCGCTCGATCGCTCGGCCCGACAAGCCCGTGCGGGATTCGCGCCGGATCGCGGCATACAGCGCGACCTTGTCAGCCTGCGACGCCATGACGCCCACCTCACGCGGAGTAGCAGCGTCATACTCTCACCGCAACGAGATCGGTGGTGTTCAAACTCATCAACATTCGCGGACGCCACGACCGCGGCTGGGCACCACTGACCTACAAACGGTGCCCAATCTCGCCGTCATAGCCACGCGTCGGTGCTAACCGGGCGGTCGGCGATACGCCGTAGCGTGGGGCACCCTGCGGATTCACGCCAGTCGGCCGTCCTGAGGCCCAGCCTGTTCATCAACGGTGATCAAGGGTTGCATGCCGTCGTATATCATGTGACATTCGCCACTTGATCAACTACCACGTTCCTCAGAAGGAGCCACGCCCTTGGGGGACGGGTCACTAGGCTGAGGCAAGGTCAGGCACTTTTGTGTTCCCTGAGTAGTGAGCGGATAGGGTCGGCCGTCTTCATCGACGGCGATGATGGCCCCGCTGGCGGGGAAACAATCCTCCGCGACCGATCCAACACCCTGGGCGCGGTTGTAGTAGACCCGTAGCGGGTGTGTGGCATTACCGGTGTCGGTGCGGTAGGTGTTCTTGGTGAGTTCGAGTTTGGTCCCGCAATAGCCGATCTCCCCGTACGCCTGGGCGGGCCTGGGTGCCGCATGTGGGATGAAGATGTCGTTGTTCTCGAAGGTGAGCTGCTTGGCCCACTCAAGACCCGTGCTGCAGGTCGCGCCAGGAGTACCGGAGAAGACGACCATGTGCCCGAAATACCTGAAGTAGCTGGGTTCCGGAGGGGTCTGCAGCAGGACACCCCTGATTTTGTTGTTGACGACCGTCATCCTAGGCGTCGCGTTCTGGCACAGGAACTTCGTGGCCTGGCCGGTGATGGTGTTGCGTTGCAGGGTGGTGGAGAAGGTCGGGTCCGTCTGCCGGTGGATCCTCCGTGCGATAAGGGACGGGTCGTTGGCCAGGTCCTGCAGATAGCCGGTCCACACCGACGAGGTCAACTGTGCGGGCACACCCCCGGTAACGCAGAACACGGCGAAGCCGTTCTGACTGTCCAGCGTGGAATCTTCGACGACGCCGCCGACGATTCCCATGGTTGTGACGTCCCCACTCTTGCCGAGGGGGTTCTGCAGGAATGAGTTACGCACCGTCACATTCGCCGTGGACTCCCCGTGCGCCATGGCGATCCCACCGCCGAGGTTCCCCGTCACCCGCACACTGTCGAACAGGATGTTCCCGGTCATCCCGACCAGATCGCTGCAGACCCCGGCGCCTGGCGGTGCCCACCCGGCGCCCTTGGGGTAGCACTCCGGCTCGATGTTCACCCCTCTTCCCGGGGAGTGGAAGGGGTAGCTGTTGGGGGCGGTGCCGCCCACGCCGGCATTGTGGAAGTCGCTGTCGGTGACGAGGACATTGCGCGCCTGCCCGATCGACACGTTGTCGCGGATGTTGTTGGTGCTCCTGACGCGCTCGAACTCGATCTCCTTGCCAAGGCCCAGCAAGATGCCATCAGTGGCCATGTGATGGACGTTCAGGTCGGTGAGTCTGATCCCGACTCCGCTGACGATGAAGATTCCGTATTCATTCCTTTCGCACAGGAAGATGTTCGGGTCCGACTGAGTCATCTGATCGACGTTGCCGTCGATCTCGAATCCCGAGATGGTTAGGTTGTTCACGTTCTGGAATGAGAATGGGGTGAATTGAAACTTGTCCGCCTCCCTCCAATTCTTCTGCTGATAGCAGAAAGTTTCAGTGACTTTCTTCTCGAAGTCTCCCTTCACTTCGATCCGTGCACCCTCCCCTCTGATCCATACTCTCCGACAATCCTTGTAGAGGATGCTGTAGGCCCTGAGGTTGCCGGAGAATATCGTGGCAAGATCGACGATCTTGTTGATGTTGTAGACGCCGCGCGGGTAGTACAGCGTCGCGCCGCCTGGGATCGCACATACGCGGTCCGCAGCCCTTTGCATCGCCGCGGAGTCGTCCAGGCCGTCTCCCGGGATGGCGCCGAAGCTTCGGACGCTGAAGATGGGTACGCGCGCGGCGGGCTTGTCTGCCACTGCCATGATCGTCGCTCCGGTCAGCAGGATCACCACGATCGCGGGAACTACTGACAGTCGCCATCGCGACAAGCGCATGCCGGGCCTGGGCGACTCAAGGCCGCGAAATCCTCTCCCCACAAACGCCCCCTCGCCCTCATGAGCCGCAGCGCAGGATCTGCCTCAACTCCAGCCCTAGAACGCACCCCTTCGACACTGTCGGTACTGCCCAACATTCCAGCCCTGATATCTCGGCATACGGATTATATTCGGGTTCTTTATGTTTGACGTTTTAGTCTTATCGAGGTTCCGTTATTTGGGCTAATGCCGGGAGATTGAGCTCCCCACACAGATCAGCAGGAGGAGGACGCTCACGCCCGCCCGGGCCGAGATGCCCGTCACAACCGGCCGCCTGAACCCGGGGGTTACTGCTGGCCGGGGGTGCGTAGCGGCCGGAAGTTGCCTTCGCGGACGGCTTCGGGCAGGGAGAAGTTGTAGCGGCCCAGGAAGTTCAGCCATTCAAATCTGGACGGATTCGCGGCCCTGGTCGGCGACCAGGGCTCCTAGGCACGAGCCCGTCTGTGAACGCGTTCCAGCCGCCGAGGCGCTCGCGGGCCGCCGTACGGCCTCCTCGGGTCTGGTTGCAGATGAGCACCGCCACCGTCTACGCCCACCGCTTCGACGCGCCTAACGGCACTGCCCTGATGACGAGCGGAAACGCCGACTGCGTGAGCGCAATGCTCCGCAGGAGTGGGTCGACGACGCGCTGGCGGACGCGGCGCAAGGCCGAGAGCTGATCACGACCGTGTTCCACGCCGTCGGCGCAACCCCTGCTGGGCTGGTGACACAGGTGCTTGCGTGGGTTGCGTCCCGGAACATCAGCGTGCCGACCAGCCAGAACGTTAACAGTGCACGACAAATCGGAGACCCGGTGTCTTGACCTAAAGAGGATCACAATTGGGTGCCTGATCGAGCTCGTCGGCGAGCAGTTGCTCGGCGACGGCGGAGTATCTGGCAGCGGTGCTGTGGGAGATCCCGAAGACCAACGACAGGTGAAGCGGGTCCGCTCCTCCGGCCAGAGCTTCGCGGAGGATGCGGTCCTTGCGTATCCGGTCGACGCTGCATCCGGCGTGGTTCATCCGCGGCGTCACGAATTGCTGGCTGATCGGGCTCGTGCCGTGGGCGGTCTTGTCGCCAATGAGGATGTGCGGGTTGCTGGTATGCGGCCAGGTTGCGCGACGGTGGCGGAGCCAGTGGCGTAGTGCTCGATGGCTGAGGTCGCCGAGCCGCTGACGACGGCCAGCGAGGGTGATTCGCCGGTTGGCCAGGTGGACTCCTGGCCGGAGGTGTGTGGCGGGTGGGGTGAGGCGGGCGATGTCGGTGTGTGGAGGCTGGCTGAGGGCGGGGTCGTTGTTGAGGATCCCGCGCTACTCGCCCTGTCCTGGTCGCCCTGCATGACCGCCCCTCCCCCACCTGCCGCCGAGCCTGCCTGGTCAACGACAGGAACGCCCCACACATGAGCATGGACAAGCCTCCAGATCCCTCGGAGGACGGTCCGTCGGGACGGCCTCGGCCGCCGGATCGGGGACGACGACTGGCCGAGTAGGCCCTCCTCGCCGACGCCATGCTCGCGACGCAGGGCTGCGGTCACCATGGTGCATGGCGCGCCCGGGTCCGACGTGGACATGCGGCTGATCGGCGAGGTCGTGCCCGCGCTGGCCGAGCAAGCCGGTCCCTGGGTCGGCAGCCGAGGCGGCAACGACTACAGCACCTACATGTTCGCTCCGTCCGACGCCGCCGCGGCGGCCACCTTGGAGGCCGAGGTCCGCGCCATCGCCCCGCCGTGATGGTGGGGGCGTCGCGTCGCTGTACGCGCGCTGAGGGCGCTCCTTCGGCGCGGACTTGAACCAGTGACAGAGGCAGCACCTTGCCGGTCGCCCCCTTTGCATGACCGTGCGCCATTCAACTGACGCCCCCACCCGCCCAACACGAGACGAGCGTGCCGGGATCGATGCCGTGCTTGCAGGCATTCAGGGCTACCTGTTCAGAACTCCTGATCCGGCGGTTCCGGACAGTCAGGCCGGGAGCTGCGCGAAGATGACGACGCCTTCCTCGCCGACCGGCCGCAGCAGGCAGAACGTGAACCCGCCGACCGTGACAGGGGCGAACTCCCGCACTGCCCGGCAGCTCCACCAGTGCCCTGCGTCGGGCCGTTCGCGCTTCAGGAGATCGACGACGGCCGCGGCGCGTGGGTCGTCCGGGATGTGCCCGATGTTGGCCCGGAACTGCTCGTACAGGCCGCGCAGCAGCGGCTCCGCGTCGGTCAGGCGGTGGCTTCCGGGGGTGGCGAGCATGATGAGGAGGTTGCGCCGCTCGATCGGCACGCTGTCCGGATCGCCCCAGAAGCGCCGGTAGGCGGCGTTGCCGGCGAGCAGGTCGAAACGCACGTCCACGGCCGCGGCCGGTGTGGACGTCCAACTGTCCAGCAGTGTCCGGGTCGGCTCTCCGAGCACGGCCGCGCCCGCGGCCGTGGCCGGGGAGGCGGGCAGGAACCCGGCCAGTGCCAGCGTGTGGCGGTGCGCCGCCGTGTCCATGCCGAGCACCCGGCAGATCGCGTCCAGCACCTGGCGGGTGGTGCTCGCTCTGCCCTGCTCCAGCCAGGTGTACCAGGCCACGCTGACCCCGGCCAGCGTCGCGACCTCCTCGCGGCGCAGTCCGGGGGTACGCCGCCGCCCGCCGCCGGCCAGACCCACGTCCGCCGGGTCGACGACCTCGCGGGCCGCGCGCAGGTGGGCGCCGAGCTCGCGGCGAAGGGTTTCGTTCATGACCGCCAGCCTATGAGTGCCACTCATCCCATGAACTCTCCCCTGCCTGTCGGCGGCGCCCGGCGCCACTCTGGATGCCATGAGCGATGACATGTGGCGACTGCGCGACGACTCCTCCGACCTGGCCGAACCCCGCGTGCTGATCCGGGTGTTCGTGCCGTCTGAGGAACTGGACCAGAGCATCGACTTCTACGAGCGGTTGCAGAGGACGGCGGTCGACGCGCGGTTCGCCTTCGCGGCGGTGGGGCTGGAGTTGGCCACGGTGGGGGCGTTCCTGATCATCGCCGGTGACGAGGCGGCCTTGCGCCCGTTCCGGGACACTGTGGGCACCCTGCTGGTGGACGACGTGCGGCCGTACTACGAGCGGCTGGTGGCTGAGGGCGCGGAGATCGTGTTCCCGCTTCAGGACGTGCCGACCGGAGCCGGTTTCAACGCCCGGCACCCCGACGGGACAGTGGTGGAGTACGTCCATCACCGTCCCATCTAGACTGGCGAGCAGCGCGCTTCGGCTCGCGGCCCTGGACGAGGTGGCCTTTCCTGTGGAGGGTGCGGGGCCGGCTGAGCGCACCCAGACGCGATCACGACCGCACCCGCGCGGTTCATGTCGTTTCTCCCGGAGGGCTTGGCCGCCATCGACAGCCGGCTCAAACGAATGCGCAAATCCGCCTGCGGTGTCAGATCGCCTACCTGTCAGGTGATCGCCCCGCCCACGAAGGGCGTGCCAGGATCGGCAGCGCACCGCACACGACTCCACCAGGAGGACACCATGACGGCCTACGTCATCGCCCACCTGCAGAAGGCAGCCCCTCACCCGGAAATCGCCGAGTACATCGAACGGCTCCCCGCCACCTTCGAACCGTACGGCGGACGCTACCTCGTCCACGCCACCCAGCACGAGGTGAAGGAGGGCAGTTGGCCCGGCCATGTCGTGATGCTCGGCTTCCCAGGGATCGCCGAGGCGCGGGCGTGGTGGGATCCTCCCGCGTACCGGGAGATCGCACCGCTGCGCTCCCGGCACATCGAGACCGACCTCATCCTTGTCGACGGCGTGCCCGAGAACTACGTCCCAACGGCGGCCGTCACCGCCCTACGGGAGGCGACGACCTCGCCTGCGTAGGTCGTCGGCGGCTGCTTGAGGAGTGCCGGTTGACATGTCTGCGGGCGGAACGCCTGTCCTGCGTTCGGCAGGCCGCGTCGGCGTGGCCTCCTGACCACCGCAGGCCGTGAACACAGGCGGATTGGCCTGCGTGGCTCTGTAGGTGAGTTGCGACAGCGTTTGTAGGTCAGCTGTGACAGCGGGGTCGGTGAGCGCTGGGGTGTGTTGATGAGAAATGACAGCGCTCAATTGGTTGCGGTGAGAGTATCGAGGTGCTACAGCCCGTAAGGGAGCCGTCATGCCTCGCATGTCGAAGATCGAGCTGTACGCGGCCATCCGCCGTGACTCTCGCGCTGGTATGGCCAGCCGAACGCTCCAGCACAAGTACGGTGTCGGCTTCCGCACGGTCCAGAAAGCCCTGGCGTCGGCATGGCCGACCCCGAGGAAGAAGCCGCAGTCGCGTCCGAGTCGGCTGGACCCCTACAAGAGCTTGATCGACCAGGTGTTGCGGACAGACCTGGACGCGCCGCGCAAGCAACGCCACACCACCAAGCGGATCTTCGACCGCCTGCTGAGCGAGCACGACGCGGTGGAGGTGTCGTATCAGATGGTTCGCGCCTATGTCGCACAGCGCTGTCCAGAGATCCGGATCGAGGCGGGCCGCGGTCCGGTGGAGGCGTTTATCACCCAGTCGCATCGCCCTGGGGTCGAGGCGGAGGTCGACTTCGGCGACGTGACCATCCGTCTGGCCGGCGAGCTGGTCAGGTGCGTGATGTTCTCGCTGCGGTTGTCGTATTCGGGCAAGGCCGTGCACCGCGTGTTCGCCTCCGGCGGGCAAGAGGCATTCTTCGAAGGGCACATCCACGCGTTCCGAATGCTGGGCGGCGTACCGACCGGCAAGATCCGCTACGACAACCTCAAGGCCGCCGTGGCCCAGGTGCTCGGCTTCTCCCGCGCCCGTGTCGAAGCCCCGCGCTGGACTGTCTTTCGTGAGCACTACGGCATCGAGCCGTTCTACTGCCAGCCTGGCAAGCAGGGCGCGCACGAGAAGGGAGGCGTGGAAGGCGACATCGGCTGGTTCCGGCGCAACCACCTGGTGCCCGTTCTTGAGGTCGCCACCCTGGCCGAGCTGAACGCGCTGATCGATGCCTGGGATGAGGCCGACGACGCGCGGCGGATCGGCAGCCGGCCCCGCACCGTCGGGGAGCATTTCGCGGTCGAACGTCCCTACCTCAAGCCCCTGCCGAACGAGACGTTCGAGACGGGGCTGCTGTTATCGCCTCGGGTGGACCGCTACAGCCAGATCACGGTGCGCACCAACCGCTACTCGGTGCCCGCCCGGCTGATCGGTCGTCAGGTGCGCGTCATGCTGCACGCCTCGGAGCTGGTCGTCTATGACGGCCGAGAGGAAGTCGCCCGGCACGAGCGCCTCCTGGCCAATGCCAGCATCCGGCTGGAGCTCGACCACTACCTGGAGGTCCTGCTCCGCAAGCCCGGCGCGCTGCCCGGAGCCACCGCGCTGGACCAGGCCCGCGCAGCAGGCAAGTTCACCCCCGTGCACGACCAGTGGTGGGCCGCAGCATGCAAGGCCCATGGCGACCGTGATGGCACCCGGGCCCTGATCGAAGTCCTGCTGCTGTCCCGGCATCTCGCCCACGAGCACGTCGTCGCCGGCTTGGCCGCCGCATTGGGAGTCGGAGCGCTCACCGCGGACGCGGTCGCGCTGGAGGCGCGCAAGGCCGCCGAACTCGACACCACCACCGAGCCGGTCACCGCCCTTGCGCCCGAACCACGAGAGCCCGCCAGGGTGACTTCATTGACCGAACGGCGCCTGGCACAGTTGCCGCCCGACAACCGGCCGCTGCCCTCGGTGGCCATCTATGACCAGCTCTTGCGCCGTCGTCCTCACGCCCAAGGAGAACAGACATGACCACGCCGGCCTCATCACGTCACCGCGGGCTCACCGAGCAAGCCGCCCAGACCGCTGTCGACGCCTCCTGCCGAATGCTGCGCCTGCCCACCATCCGCAAACACTTTGAAGAGATGGCCGAGCGCGCCACCCGCGAGCAGATGTCCTACCTCGCCTTCCTGGCCGACCTGCTCCTGGCCGAATGCGACGACCGCGCCCGCCGCCGCTCCGAACGCCGCATCAAGGCCGCCGCCTTCCCCCGCGACAAGTCGCTGCGCGAGTTCGACTTCGACGCCAACGAGAACATCGACCCGGCGATCATCCATACCCTGGCCACCTGCGAATGGGTGAAGAAGAATCTGCCGCTCTGCCTGATCGGCGACTCCGGCACTGGGAAGTCTCACCTGCTCATCGCGCTGGGCACCGAGGCCGCGATGAAGGGCTACCGCGTCCGCTACACGCTGGCCACCAAGCTGGTCAACGAACTCGTCGAAGCCGCCGACGAGAAGATCCTCACCAAGACGATCGCCCGCTACGGTCGCGTCGACCTGCTCTGCATCGACGAACTCGGCTACATGGAACTCGACCGCCGCGGCGCCGAACTGCTCTTCCAGGTGCTCACCGAACGCGAGGAAAACGCCAGCGTCGCCATCGCCTCCAACGAGAGCTTCGGAGGCTGGGCCAAGACCTTCACCGACCCCCGCCTCTGCGCCGCCATCGTTGATCGGTTGACTTTTGGCGGCAACATCATAGAGACCGGCACCCAGTCCTACCGGCTTGCACAGACGAAGGCACGAGCCGAAGCGCACGTCGGCTGAAGACCATCCAGCGCCCGCTTCCGCCCGATCACGGCGGTGTGGACGGACATAAGGTTCTCCTGCTGCGGGGCCACGAGCATCCTGGTCCGCGGACAGAATTTCTCCAGGTAGACGGCCGGCACCTCTCAAGGCCAACGGTCACCATGCTTGATCGGAAATGTCGGAACCGGCCGCTATCCTGCCCTCTCCACTATGCGAGAGGGAAGAGCATGAGCCTGGTCACGCCGGAAATGATCGACTACTACGTGCAGTTCTGCCAGGATCTGGGTCGAGTGGACCCCTACCGGCCAGTCAACAACGCAATGTTCTGGATGGTGGTACGCGGACGTGGGGAGCCCCTCACGGTCGCTGATGTCGCCCGCCGACTGGGCGCCGACCCCGACACGGCGGTCCCCCGCGCAGTGCTGGAATTGGGGGATCATGTCGTTCTGGAGCAGAGCGACCGCGGGGTGATCGTGCTGGCGGCTACCGCCTATCCCAGCGATCCCGACATCTGGGCCCGTCTGACCGAGAACGCGCAAGCATGGGGTTTCTGGTGGCTGGTCAACAACGCTCACGAACTCTTCTACGCGGCTGACGGCGTTCTCGTCACGTCGGTGAGCCAGATCTCATCGCCTGGGGGTCCGGAGTGCTTCGGCCAGGACCCTACGGCGCTCGACGACTATCTGGAGGCCTTGCGGGCATTGGGCGCACGGATGAAGGCCGACGACGAGGCGGGCGTGACAAGACCCGCCGAGCCCTACCGCGACTGGGAGACTGCACTGGCGACCGTTGAGGCGATGACAGGCGTTCGTCTAGATCTCGACCGGTTCACCCGAAAGCAGCAGTCGGTCTACGCGCCCAGCTTGAGGTGATCTACTCAGCTGAGAACGCAGCAGCCCAGGCGGCAATCGGCAACGACGCGGACTGACCGTCCACCAGGATTCTTCCTGTCCGTCCAGCAGGAACCAGGTGGCCACCTACCTGGACCAACATGGCCGTCAGCCAGGATTTTCTCGTGACCGCTTACAGGCGGAGCGGGCGCTGTCATTTCTCACCAACATTTCGCCCCACGTTGATCTTCAACCGCTGCCAGAACTCACCTACAAGCGCTGCCAGTTCAGACCAACACAATCAGCCTGCGACATGAAGGCGGCTCTCACTGCCTCTGGCGCGTCATTGCATGACGTCATCAGCACAAGGGTTCTCGTCGCATCCCCTCGGCAAGAGTCGAACGTCCGCCTCGACGCTGAGCTGCCCGAGCAACTGCGGGAGCCGCCGGGGACTCCTGATGGCGGATCGACTGAGGATGAACGGGCGAGGGGGTGGGTCAGGCGGCGCACCGGGCGGCGAGCGACGAGGATCCGGCGCAGGTAGTCGATGTTGTGGTCCCAGCCCGCGCGGGGGGTGCCGGGGCCGTAGGCGCCGCCGCGACTGGTGACCAGGACGGTCGGCGTGCCTTCGAGCAGCCGGACACCCTGCGGCGCCCCGGCGATCGCGAGGTCGATCCAGGTCTTCGCGTGCTGCGAGATGGATCGGGCGGCTTTGGCCCAGAAAGGCGAGCTCATCCATCAGCGCAGGCCCTGCTCAAGATCGAAGTGCAACGGAGAAACGGCTTCGACGAGCCTCTGACCACAGGCCAACCGCACCGGAGCAGCCATCGGCGCCAAGTAGGGCTTGGGGGCAGTGACGCCGCTGTCCGGCAGTGACCACCATGAGCACTCTTGTCAGCCCAGGCTCAGAACCGGTAGCGGAGAATGCGTGCCCCTTGGCGGGACAAGGCCGTGCTGCAGGCGATGAGACGGGTCAGCGCGCGTAGTTGTGGCGGGAAGCAGGCCACCTCCGGAGCGCGGGTAAGGATCTGCTCCTCGATCAGTTCGAGACCAGCCTCCCAGGACTCCGGTTCGTGCGGGTCGTCGAAGCCTTGGGAGGCTTTGAGGCCGAGCGTCTTGATGATCGGGTGGTACTTCATGGCCCAGGCGGCGAGGCGGGTGTAGCCGTTGAGCGCGAGTTCGCCTGATGGAAAATGGCCGGTCAGCTCGCGGGCCAGGGCCTGGAAGGAGTCGCCGGGCATGAAGGGGAGCAGCCCTTCGGCGACGATCATCGCCGGCCGGTCATCGGGGATGGCCGTGAGCCAGTCGGAGCGGGTGAGGTTTGCTCCGACGAGGTGGGAGCGGCCGTGCAGGCATTCGGATCGCAGGTTCACCACTTCGGGGAAGTCGATGTCGTACCAGTCGACGCCCGGCGGAGGATCGCAGCGCTGCATCCTGGTGTCCAGGCCGCAGCCCAGGTCGAGCACCACGCATCCGGGGTGAGCGGCGATGTAGGCCCGGACGGCGTCGTCCAGCTTCCTGGAGCGCAAGGCCGTGGTGACGACGACGTTGGTGTTGACCTTCAACTTGCCGAAGTCGTAGTCGATTCTGCCGGCCAGGTCGGCGGAGAGCGTGTCGCCGAGGATCGGGCAGGGCAGCTCTGCGTCCCGGGCTCTGGAGTGGAGAGTGAGCAGGAGCGTTTCCTGGATCAGCCCGAGTTCGGGTTGCCAGCGGTACATGGTGGTTCCTTAACGGCGTAGCGGATGGCGGGCCGCGGGGGTCTGCGGCCACGTCAGGGAGTCGTGGCCGGCCTCGATGCGCTCGCGAAGCCCCTCGCCGCCCGCCCGGAGCCGGCCGGGCGTACAGGTCTGAGGTGTTAAGCAGATTCCAGACAGTCGGCGATATAAGCCGACAGACGTCTGGGAGAGGTAGGGACGTGACGAGGCGTCGTAGGCCGTTCTCGCCGGAGTTCAAGGAAGAAGCCGTCCGCATGGTGCTGGAGGGCGAATGGACGGTCGCTTCAGTAGCACGCGAGTTCGGGATCAACGCCAGCACGCTGGGCAGTCGGGTGCACCGGCGTCGGATCGTGCTGGAGGAGGCGGAGCACCCGGTCCCAGGGCCGGAACGGGCCAGGATCCCGGAGTTGGAGCGGGAGAACGCCGAGCTGCGGGAGAAGCTGGCGTTCTTGAAGAAGGCAGCCCTGGATTCAGACGAGCAACGCAACGCCGCATGTGGATGGGTGGATCGTGGCCCCTCACAGGGAGAGCGTGGAAGCCAGAGCTCGCCTTCGGGGTGCAACAACCCTCACAGCCGCTCGTGAAGATCAGGCTCCTGATCCAACCGGATCATCACGAGCGGCCGTTCTCACGTGCGGGCAGTTACAGCACCGCGATCTTGGTCCCGCGCCGTCACGGCATCCTGATCTTTTGTGCCAGAACCGCTTTCACGCAACGCCCGGCTGCGGTGGCGCGGACGAATAGCACCAGGAGTTGCCATAGAAGGTGTCGGCGCTGTCGCCGTCCGACCCACCGTCGTTGTCAGCCATCCAGAACCATTTGTGCAATCCCCGATAGGCGTCGTAAAGAGAGCCGTTGACGTAGTGGTTACCGGTGTTGTGGGAGTGGCCGTACGCCCGCTGCTTGGGGTCTCCGCCTGGGCTGTCGTTGATGTAGATCAAATCCGCACTGCACCGGGTGTCCGCGTGCGCCGCTGTTGCGCCGCCCGCGACGACCATGGCCCCTGCGAGGGATACGGCCGCGGTACCGAGGGCACCCCATCGCCTGAGTCTTCTTGTCATTCCTGTTCCCCTCATCCCGTGAAATTCATGGCGTCGAATCCCGTTCGTCGGGATCCGACGTGCGCAGCCTACTTGCGGTCGATCATGGAAGTCGTCAGCGCGGCGCGCACTGTGTCTTGGCAATGGGCGCACGACAGCAGTTGGCGACGTCCTGGCCACTGTCTCACCGCGCCGCTGACCTGCGGCACGCGCCGTGTCGCCCACCACGACGTCTCTCAGGCCGGATGGCGGCTTCAGGACGGAGGCTTCGTAGCGGACGGCGAGTTCGTCACAGCGGATGGCCACAGCGCGATGGCGTTTGAGCCGGTTGATGCCGCAGTCCACGACGCGGCCCTGCCGGTGGAGGGCCTGGTCGTAGGCGGGTGGACGTCCTCCCCCGGCCGACGTGCCCGGCGAGGGGACGGCGGTCAGCGAAGCGATTCCCACGCGATGGTGACCGGGCGATCCTTCTGGGGCCTGACCGGCGAGCTCTCGCCCGCCCCAGCAACCAGTTCGCGCGGAAAGAAGCCGATCCTGACCGGCGGCTGGCAGCCGGGGAGGCGTGGACGTCATCGTCACGCGTGGCTGTCGTCCGCTTTGGACGTGGCGCGGGTCAGGGCCTCGTGCCGGTAGTCCTTGGGCGGCAGGCCGTACCTGGCGCGGAAGGACTTGCTGAGGTCGGCGGCGCGGATGAA
>NZ_JBEXYK010000082.1:0-35972 GCF_040630865.1 Nonomuraea sp. NPDC005730 | reverse complement strand
GCGCCCGCCCGCGGTCCCGAGATCTTGGTCCGCCATGCGCCGCGCACCCCCGCGGGCGCGCCCCCGCGCGGCGGGGAGCGCGGCCGGCCTGATCGGCCGGCGCGCGCCGTTCGGTGGTCTCCAGGTAGCCGCGCAGGGCGTGCCGGGAGCGGCTGAGCGTGTCGATCTGCTCGTCGAGGCCGCGCAGCCGGGCGCGTAGCGTGTCCAGCAGCTCGGAGCAGGGCACCAGATCGGGGTCGGGGCCCGTGACGCAGGGCAGCAGGTACGCGATCTCGTCGGTCGACAGCCCGGCGTCGAGCAGCTTCCTGATCTGGGCCACGGTCAGCACGGCCCCGTCGTCGTACTCGCGGTAGCCGCTGGCGCGGCGGCTGGGCTCCAGCAGGCCCTGGGCCTCGTAGTAGCGCAACTGGTGCGGGCGGACCCCGGTCCGCCGGCTCAGGTCACCGATCAGCACGGCCGTCCCCCTTGACCTTCATACCGGTCTGAACGTTGACGATTCTCCCATAGCTGCTGAACCACCTTTTTTGGGAGAGCGACTGTGATGACGAACGAAGGCCGTACCCCCGTGACCGTCCTGGGCCTGGGGCTGATGGGGGAGGCGCTGGCCGGGGCGTTCCTGCGCGACGGCCGGCCGACGACCGTCTGGAACCGTACGGCGGCCAAGGCCGACCGGCTGGCCGGGCAGGGCGCCGTACGGGCCGGGTCGGCGCGGGACGCCGTGGCCGCCGCCCCGCTCGTGATCGTCTGCCTGACCGGGTACGACGCCGTCCACGAGGTGCTCGACCCGCTGGGCGCCGCCCTGGACGGCCGGGTGCTGGTCAACCTCACCTCCGGCACCTCCGCCGAGGCCCGCGACACCGCCGCGCGGGTGGCCCGGCACGGCGGCGCCTACCTCGACGGCGCGATCATGACAACCCCCGCCGCCATCGGCACCCCGGCGGCCGCCCTCCTCTACAGCGGCCCGCGATCGGCCTTCGACCTGCACGAACCGGCGCTGCGCAGCCTCGGCGGCGCGACGACGTACCTCGGCGCGGACCACGGCCTGTCGGCGCTCTACGACGTCGGGGTGCTGAGCCTGATGTGGAACATCCTCAACGGCTTCCTCCAGGGCGCCGCGCTGCTCGGGGCCGCCGGGGTGGAGGCCGCGGCGTTCGCCCCGGTCGCGCGGAACGGCGTCGAGACCGTGGCCGGCTGGCTGGCCGACTACGCGCGGCAGATCGACGAGGGCACGCACCCGGCCACCGACTCGACCCTCGACACGCACGTGGCGGCCATGGACCACCTCGTGCACGAGAGCGAGTCGCACGGCGTCGACGCCACGCTGCCGCGTTTCGTCAGGGAGCTGGCCGGCCGGGCCGTCGCGGCGGGGCACGGCGGCGAGGGCTACACGGCGCTGATCGAGCAGTTCCGCAAGCCCTCCGGCCGGGAGTGAGACGGACGGGCCCCTGCGCCAGGCTCGCCGGACGGCGGCGGGCCCCGGGGCCCGCCGTCGTCAGTCGGCGTCGTCAGTCGGCGTAGAAGCCGTCGAGGACGTCGGCGTGGCGTTCCTCCACGGCCTTGCGCCTGATCTTCAGGCTGGGCGTCAGCTCGCCGGTCTCCACGGTGAAGTCGCCGGCCAGGATCGCGAACTTCTTGACCGTGGCGTAGCTGGCCTGGTCGGCGTTGACCTGCCGGATCGCCTTGTCGACCTCCTCGCGCATGCGCGGGTGCCCGCGCAGCGCCTCGGCGTCGGCCGGCAGCGACTCGGCCTCGGCCCACGGGCGCACGACGTCCATGTCGAGGGTGACCAGTGCCGTCACGTAGTTGCGGCGGTCGCCGTGCACGAACACGTGCGAGGCGAACGGGCAGGCGGCCTTGATCCGGCCCTCCAGGTGGGTGGGGGCGACGTACTTGCCGCCCGAGGTCTTGATCAGCTCCTTCTTGCGGTCGGTGATCAGCAGCCGGCCCGCGTCGTCGAGCTCGCCGATGTCGCCGGTGTGGAGCCAGCCGTCCGCCAGCGCCTCGGCCGTCTCCTGGGGCAGGCCGTGGTAGCCGCGCATGACGCCGCGCCCGCCGATGAGGATCTCGCCGTCGTCGGCGATGCGGACCTCGGTGCCCGGCAGCGGCGGGCCGACCGTGCCGAACCGCACCGACTCGGGACGGTTGAGGAAGCTGCCCGCCGACGACTCGGTCAGGCCGTACCCCTCCAGGATCGTCAGGCCGGCGCCGTCGAAGAACTCGGCGACGTCCCGCGACAACGGCGCGGCCCCGGAGATGAAGAAGCGGATCCGGCCGCCGAAGCGCGCCCGCAGCTTGGCGAAGACCAGCCGGTCGGCCAGCCCGTGCTCGACCCGGGTGGTGAGCGGGACGGCCGCCCCGCGCTGCCGCGCCCTGCTGACCCGCAGGCCGGTCTCCCGCGCCCACTCGAAGATGCGCAGCTTGACCCCGCCCTCGCGGCGCACGGTGGCGACGACCGTGTTGTGGATCTTCTCGAAGATGCGCGGCGCGGCGGCCATCACGGTCGGGCGCAGCGCCCCCAGGTTGTCGGCGATGCGGTCGAGGCGGCCGTCGATCGCGGTCGGCACGCCGATGTCGATCATCACGACCTCCAGCAGCTTGCCGAACGAGTGGGACAGCGGCAGCCACAGGAAGTGCAGGTCGGCGGGGGACAGGAGGCCGATCTCGCGGACCGAGCCGGCCGCGAACAGCCAGTTGTCGTGGGTGAGCTCGACGCCCTTGGGGCGTCCGGTGGTGCCGGAGGTGTAGATGAGCGTGGCCAGGTCGTCCTGGGCGATGGCGTCCACCAGGGCGTCGTAGTCGCCTTCCGCGCGGCTGACCGAGTCCAGGGTGACCACCCAGCCGTCGTCGCTAGCCGAGCCGTCGACGACGACCACGCACGTCACGTCGGGCAGCTCCTTCTGCACGGACCTGAGCTTGGCCACCTGCTCGTCGTCCTCGGCGATGACGATCGTGCTGCCGGAGTCGGTGATGACGAAGGCGCACTCGGCGGCCGTGTTCGACGGGTAGATGGTGGTGGTGGCCGCGCCCGTGGAGAGCACGGCCAGGTCGGCGAGGATCCATTCGAGCCTGGTCGAGCAGAGGATCGACACGCGCCGGCCGGGCCCCGCGCCGAGCCCGGACAGCCCCAGCGCCAGCCCGCGGACGCGCTCGCCGACCTCGCTCCACGACAGGGAGGTCCACGCCTCGCCCGACGGCACCCGGTACGCCTCGGCGTCGGGGGTGGCCGCGATCCGGTCGCGCAGCAGGGAGGGAATGCTGGACATGCCTGACCTCCTGAGGGGTGTGCTGCCGACTCTAGGACGAGTGCGCCGGATCAGTCGATGGCCGTGATCGACCTGCCGCCGGCCGGGGGCGGGCCGGCGCACGCGACCGTCCTGGACGTGCGCACCTCCCACGCGCCGCAGGCGCAGCGCAGGTAGGAGACCAGGCCCTCGGAGGTGCGGTGGGAGGAGACGAGGGTCAGGGCGAAGGGGTCGTGCGGCTCTCCGGGATGCATGACTCCAACCTGGTGTAATGGCCTTGTGCATTTCAACACTTACGGCGGCAACGGCGCCGAACTCGCCGCGGCGCTGGTCAACACGAGCGACTTCAACCCGGCCGCGGTGCGGGAGACGCTCACGGCCAACGCCATGTGGCGCACGGACGTCACCCCGGCCCAGGCGGCGGAGCTGGCCGCCTGGGCACGCCGGCTGGCCCCCGTCTTCGGGGAGCCCGACCCCGGGGTCCAGGTGCGGCTGATCAACGAGCTGCTGGAGGTCACCGCCTCCAAGCCGCACATCAGCACCCACGACGGCCTGGAGCCCCACCTGCACTTCTTCTCCACCGAGGCCGACATCGTCTCCAGGGCCAAGGACACCACCGCGGGCGGGCTGGCCATGGCCGTGTGCTTCTCCGACGGGCGGCGGCTCGGGCGGTGCGACCGGACGGGGTGCGACATCGTCTATGTGGACACCTCGCGCAACGGGCGGCGCCGGTTCTGCTCGCTGACCTGCGCGAACCGGGTCAACGTGGCCGCCCATCGCGCCCGGGGCGTTGCCCGTCGGTCGTGATTTGGGTAATATGTCTGGGTCGTATCGCCGACCCCTGGGGGCTGTTGACGTGAGGATCTGAGGCCGCGGGCACCGCGCCTACCCGCCCGGTCACGGGCTCTGTCGCGCGTACACCTCGACCTCGGCGACCTCTTCGCCCCGGTTTTCTCCAGCTCAGGCTGCCTGGTTGTCGCGCGCGCAGCGGTGTTTCCCGCCAAGTCACGAAATTTCGGTTTTTGTGATGGGAGCCGCCTGATGTCTTTTTCCATTGTCGTCGATCACGTGTCCTTCGGCCGGCCCGACGGGACCATGGTGCTCGACGGTCTCGACGCCGCCTTCCCCGCCGGGCGTACCGGGCTCATCGGGGCGAACGGGTCGGGCAAGTCCACCCTGCTCAAGGTCATCGCCGGGGAGCTGACCCCGGGATCGGGCACGGTCTCGGTCACCGGCGAGGTGGGGTACCTGCCGCAGAACGTGCCGCTGGAGGGCGGCCGTACGGTGTCCGACCTGCTGGAGATCAGCGGGAAGCGGGCCGCGCTGCACGCCGTCGAGAGCGGCGACGTCGCCGAGGAGCACTTCGCCGCCATCGGGGACGACTGGGACGTCGAGGAACGCGCGCGGGCCGAGCTCGACCGGCTCGGGCTCGGCCACGTCGGGCTCGACCGCACGGTCGCGACGCTGTCGGGCGGCGAGGCCGTCATGGTCGCGCTGGCCGCGCAGATCCTCAAGCGTCCCGCCGTGCTGCTGCTCGACGAGCCCACCAACAACCTCGACCTGGACGCCCGCCAGCGGCTCTACGCCGCAGTCTCGGCGTACCCGGGGGTGCTGGTCGTGGTCAGCCACGACCGGGCGCTGCTCGACCTCGTGGACCAGATCGCCGAGCTCCGCGACGCCGCCGTGCGCCTGTACGGCGGCAACCTGAGCGACTACGAGGAGCAGGTCGCGGCCGAGCAGGAGGCGGCCGAGCGCACGGTCAGGACCGCCGAGGGCGAGGTGCGGCGGCAGCAGCGCGAGCTGATCGAGGCCAGGACCAGGCTCGACCGGCGCAGGCGCAACGCGCGGAAGGCGTTCGAGAACAAGAAGGTGCCCAAGATCGTCGCCGGCGGGCTCAAGATGAAGGCCCAGGTGTCGGCGGGCAAGCACCGCGCGCTGCACCAGGAGCGCCTGGCCGAGGCCAGGGGCAGGCTGACCGAGGCGGAGCTGGCCGTGCGCGACGACGCCGAGATCCGCGTCGAGCTGCCCGGCACCGCCGTCCCGGCCGGCCGGACCCTGCTGACGCTGCCGCTCGACCGCCCCGACGGCCCTGACGGCCCCGGCGGCCCGGACGGCATGCCCGGCCGGGACGGGCTCAAGGTGCTCGACCGGCTGGTCGTCCGCGGCCCCGAACGCATCGCGCTGCTCGGGCCCAACGGGTCGGGCAAGACGACCCTGCTGCGCCGGATCGTCGAGCACGGCGCGCACGTCCCGGTGCGGTACCTGCCACAGCGGCTCGACGTGCTCGACGACGCGCTGAGCGTCGTGGACAACGTCCGGGCCGTGGCGCCGGCGGCCTCGGTCAACGACGTGCGGGCGCGGCTGGCCCGCTTCCTGTTCCGCGGCGCGCGGGCCGACCAGCCCGTGGGCACGCTGTCGGGCGGCGAGCGGTTCCGCGCCACCCTGGCCGCGCTGCTGTCGGCCGATCCGCCGCCGCAGCTCCTGCTGCTGGACGAGCCGACGAACAACCTGGACCTGTCCAGCGTGCGCCAGCTCTCCCAGGCGCTGGCGGCCTACCAGGGCGCGCTCGTCGTGGCCAGCCATGACGTGCCGTTCCTGGAGACGCTGGGGATCACCCGGTGGCTGCGACAGGATCGGGACGCGGGACTGGCCGAATCGTAATTGACGTGTGGGGATCAACCGGGCAATAGTGGGGCAGGTGGCTTCACCCCGGTTGATCTCCTGCGTTCTCGCCCTGGCGACGGTGACGCTCGCCGCCTGCTCCTCTCCGCCACCGCTGACCGGCGGTGAGCCGAAGGTCAGCGGCGTGGCGGACGGCAAGGGCGGAGCTCCCGCCAGCGACCCCGGTGGCGACCCCACGTCGGGGTCCAGTCCCAGCGTCAGCGCCCTGACGCCGGAGGCGTACAAGGGCGAGCTCGACAACAGGCACAAGGCGATGGCCGGCGCGATCAACGGGCTGGCCGGAGCGCGCGGGGTCCAGTCGCTCAACCAGCGCGTGGACAAGGCCGAGCAGGCGCTGAGCGGCGCCGCCGACGCCCTGTCCGCGATCGCCCCGCCCGCCGAGATCCGCACCCAGCACGACGCGTACGTCACCAGCCTGCGCGACTTCGCCACCGAGCTCGGCTCCACGGCGGGCAAGGTCGGCAGCCGCGAGCTGTGCACCTCCTCGGCCGTGCTGAGCGACCTGAACACCAAGCTCACCGCCCTGAACAGGGCGGGCGAGGCCCTGCAGAGCGCCGGCGACTACCCGGCCGACGTCGTCACCGTCAAGGCCGGCGGCAAGCAGAACAGGCGGCTGAAGAACGGCGCGTTCATCCGCCGGACCTCCCTCGGCGGCCGCAGCTCCCTGGAGGTCGACAACGGCGGCACCCGCGACGCCGTCGTCACGGCGGTCAGGGGCGGCGGCAAGACGTTCAGCGTGTACGTGCGCAAGAAGACCAAGTTCAAGGTCAGGGGCGTGCCCGACGGCACGTACAAGATCTACTTCACCCACGGCGTGGACTGGGACGGCAAGAGCCGGTCCTTCAGCCGCCAGTGCAGCTTCGAGCGGTTCCAGAAGTCGGTGAAATTCAAGACCACGGTCACCGCCACCCAGATCCTCTGGCACGACTGGCGGGTCACCCTGCACGCCATCTCCGGCGGCAACGCCCGCACCGCGCCCGTCAACCCCGACGACTTCCCGAGCTGACCCCTCCGGAGCCGAACCCGCACACGCGAAAGGGCCGCGCGAACGCGCGGCCCTTTTCCGGCTGCCGGGGCGATCAGGTCGAGAACAGCATGCCCACCCAGCTGCGCTGGCGGTGGTGGCCGTAGTGGTGGCCGCCGTGGTGAGGAGCGCCCCAGGCCGGCCCGGGGGCGGCGGGGGGCGGCGGCGGAGCGGTGTGGTACTGCGACTCCATGCGGGTCAGGGTCTCCAGCTCGCCATAGTCGAGGAAGATCCCACGGCAGTTGTCGCACTGCTCGATGTGGACGCCGTTGCGCTCATATGTCCGCATGTTGCCGCGGCACTTCGGGCACTGCATCTAAGTCGCTCTCCTTGGATCCGGGGTCTCAGGCTGAAACCTACCGCGTGCGGCCCCCGTCACGCTCGGACGATTCTGCTGCACGATTCGATTAACGCGTGCTCCACCTCGTCGAGTTCCCGGTTCTCGCGCTCGGCGTTGAACACGGCCACGGCGGCCAGCTGCACGGTCAGCGCCCTGGCCGGCAGGTCGAGCCGCTGCCAGGGATCGTCGCCCTGGCCGAGCGCGGGGCCGCCCGAGGCCAGGTAGGCGCCGAGGAAGCGTTCCCAGACGGCCGGCTCCAGCAGGCCCGCCGCGTACCAGGCGGCCGGTCGCGCCAGGTCCCAGGCCGGGTCGCCGACACCCAGGTCGTCGACGTCGATGAGCAGCCACCGGTCGCGGCAGACGAGCTGGCCCAGGTGCCAGTCGCCATGGGTGAGCAGGCCCGGCACCGGGGCGGGCTCGGGCAGCTCCTTGAACGCGTGCCTGACGAGCTGCTCGACCGGGCCGTCGCCGCTCATCCTGGACACCGCGCGGGCGGCCCGCGCCGGGCCTCCGGCGGGCGGCATCGGCGGCACCAGCGTCAGGGGGACGGCGTGCAGCCGGGCCAGCAGCCGCGCGCCCTCCTCCCAGGGGGCGGACCCGGGATCGTCGTGGGGGACCGGGCGGCCGGCCGGCCAGACGCTGACCGCGCGGCCCGCCGCCGTCAGCACCTCGGCCGCCAGCGGGGCCAGCAGCACGCCGTTGACCGCGGCCGCGGCGGCGGCCCTGAGGCGGGCGCGCAGCGGCTCCACCTCGTCGCGGGCGGAGTGGGCCTTGACCACCACCTCGCCCATCCGTAACACGACCACGTCGGTGCGTGTCTGGTGTCGCACGGGTTCGCCCGTGCCGCCGTACGCCGCGGCGATGCCCGCAAGCTCCTCCTCTAGACCCACTCGTACAGAGTATTGGGCAGTGTTGGGGGTAAATGCCGTCGTGATGGCGGGAGCGAGGGAGTGGGCGGCGCTGGCGCGCGAGTGGCTCAGGGCGAGCTCGCCGCGGGCCGCCCAGGCGATGCGGGAGCAGGATCAGGAGGCCGCGCGGCGCCGCCGGGAGCGGCGGCCGGCGGCGGGCCGGCGCGCGAGGCGCGCGGACGGTGAGGCGGCCCAGGAGCCGGCGCGGTGGGCGGTCGAGCCGGAGGCGGCGGACGGTCCGGGCCAGGAGGAGATCGAGCGGGCGCGTGCGGCGCTGGCGCGAGCCACCTCGCTGGAGCGGGCGCGGGCCCGGGCGCGGCGGGAGCGGGGGCACGGGTGACATGACGGATGAAGCCACCTGAGCCCACGGAGGGCCGCCGTCAGGCGCTACCGAGCCCGGCCGCGCCTACTTCCTCAGCCAGAGCATGTAGTACGGGCTGTCCCAGCGGCACTCGTACTCCTTGTACCCCTTCGTGACGAGCAGGGTGGTGCCCGCCGACACGCAGTTCTGCAGGGTGCGGTACGCCTGGTACGGGGTCCAGCTCGTGGCCGAAGCGGCGGCCGGAGCGGCGACGGAGAGGGTGCCGACGGCGAGGGTCCCGGCCATGGCCAGTGCCACGCCGAGCCGTGCGGACTTCTGTCGCATGCATCGTCCTTCCTCGTGGGCACGGCGCGGGGCGCGCCGTGTTGATCATTCCCACGGTAACGCTTCTTGATCATAAGGATGCCCCTTTTGTCGATCTTGTACCTTTCGGGTGGTGGGAGATCGCGAACCGGGGTCGGTCAGACTGGGACCATGAGAATCGGTTTCGCCGTACCCCAGTCAGGGCCCTGGGCCACACCGGAGAACATGCGCCGCGTCGCCACGCGGGCCGAGGAACTGGGCTACCACGAGCTCTGGACGTTCCAGCGGCTGCTGTACCCCGTCGGCCATCCCATGGGGCCGACCTACCGCAGCGTCCACGACCCGCTGGTCACGCTGGCGCACCTGTCCGGCGTCACCGGGACGATCCGGCTGGGCGTGGCCGTGGTCAACGCGTACGTGCAGCCGGTCGTGCTGGCCAAGCAGCTCGCCACCCTGCAGACCCTCTCCGGCGGCCGGGTCAGCGCCGGCGTCGGGCTCGGCTGGGTGCCGGAGGAGTTCGAGGCCGCGGGCGTCGGCATGGAGCGGCGCGGGCGCAGGGGCGAGGAGTTCGTCGAGCTGCTGCGCAAGGCGTGGACGGACGACGTCGTCGAGCACGACGGCGAGTTCTACCGGGTGCCGGCCGCCCACATCGACCCCAAGCCGGCGCCGGGCCCGCCGCAGGTGCTGCTGGGCGGCACCGCCGAGGTCGCGCTGCGCCGGGCCGGCCGGCTGGCCGACGGCTGGATCAGCTCCAGCAGGGAGGACCTGTCGGCGGTCGCGGGCCGGATCGGGCTGATCAAGGAGACGATCGCCGGCGCCGGGCGCGACGCGGCCGCGTTCCGCTTCGTGTGCCGCGGCGTCACGCAGGTGCGGCCCGCGGGCGCCGAGGACGTCCGCCGGCCGCTGACCGGCACCTACGAGCAGATCAGGCAGGACGTCGCCGCCCTGGCCGCCGAGGGCGTCACGGACGTCTTCCACGACCTCAACTTCGACCGGGAGATCGTCACCGCCGACGCCGGGGAGGCGATGCGCCGGGCCGAGGAGGCCCTGGAGGCGCTGGCGCCCTAACCGCCGTAGGGGACCGTGATGATCTCCAGGTTGTGCCCGTCGGGGCCGGACCAGTAGAGCCCGCGGCCGCCGTCGTGGGTGTTGATCACGCCGGGCCTGGTGTGCCCCGGATCGGCCCAGAACGTCAGGCCGCGGCTCCTGATCCGGCCCCAGATCTGGTCGAACTCCTCCTCGCCGACGAGGAAGGCGTAGTGCTGCGGGGTCACCTCGCCGTCGGCCTGCATCACGTCGAGCGAGACGTCGTTGGCCAGCGTCACGACCCGGAACGGGCCGTAGACCGGCGCGGGCTCCAGGCCGAGGACGTCGACCAGGAAGTCGGCCGTGGCGTCCCGGTCGGTGGCGGCGACGATGGTGTGGTTCAGCTGCACGGGCATGCGTTCACGCTACGTGCCGCAGCGCCTCGGCGGCCACCGCGCACCGCAGCTCGCGCATCCCCGGCCGCCCGCGCACCGGATGGACGGCGTTGGTCAGCAGCACCACGGTCAGCCCGCGCGCCGGATCGACCACCAGCGACGTCCCGGTGAAGCCGGAGTGGCCGTAGGCGCCGCTCAGCGGGCCCACGATGCCGGGGTCGCCGATCCGGACGCCGAGCCCGTGCCGGAACGCCGCCCCCTCCGCCCCCTGGTCGCGGGTCATCTCGGCCACGCTCGACGGGCTCAGCATCGCGCCCCCGCCCAGCCGCAGCGCCTCTCCGAAGGCCAGCAGGTCGTCCGCCGGGGCGAACAGGCCCGCGTGCCCGGCCACCCCGCCCAGGGCGTGGGCCGTCTCGTCGTGCACCTCGCCGCGCACGCAGCCGGGGCCCGGCCGTTCGGGCTTGAACTCGGTCGCGGCGACGCGCTCGGCCGGCCCGCCGCCGCCGACCGGGCGGTAACCGGTGCCGCGCAGGCCGAGCACGTCCGTGATCCGGGCGCGGACCAGGGCGTCGAGCGGGGCGGAGGCGGCCAGCTCGGCGATCCGGCCGGCCATCACCATGCCGACGTCGCTGTAGAGGTAGGGGCCGCCGACCGGGCCGGTGACCGGCGTGCCGACCATCGCGGCCATGCGCTCGTCCGGCCCGGCCTGCGGAAGCTCCAGGTCGATCCGGCGGGTCGGCGTCAGGCCCGCCGTGTGGGTGAGCAGGCGGCGCAGCGTGATCCGCGGGTCGGCCCCGGGGATCCACGCCCGGACCGGCTCGTCCAGGTCCAGCAGGCCCTCCTCGGCGAGCGAGAGCACCACCGCGGTGGTGCAGAGCTTGCTGACCGAGGCCAGGTCGAACACCGAGTCCCGGCGCGCGGGGGGCCGATCGGCGGCGAGCGTCCCCGGGCCCTCGGACCCGGTGTCCCGCCCGCCGTCGGAGTCGCCGTCCCGCGTGCCGCCTGGCACGGCGTCGGTGTACCTGACCAGTTCGCCCACCGCCGCGGCGGCGGTCACCGTGCCGTGCGCCGCGATCAGCGCGACCGCCGCCGGGCACACCTCGGGCACCGCGGCGGCCAGCAGGCGCTCCAGCCGGTCCGACATCCCCGTTCCCCCCTCGTCAGTCCCCGATGGTCCCCCGGGGCTTCCCGGCCGGTACGTCAGCCGCTGAGCGCGTCGCTGAGCCGCTCTCCGTGCGACTCCAGCAGCGCGCGGGCCGCTTCGGGGTCCAGCCCGTGCTGGATCATCACCACGGCCGTCTTCGCCTGCCCGCCGGCCGCCTCCAGCGCCGCGCCCGCGGTCGCGGCGTCGGCCCCGGTGATCTCGCTCACCATGTGCAGCGCGCGGGAGGCGAGCTTGCTGTTCATGGCCGACATCTCGATCATCTTGTTCCCGTAGGTCCGGCCCAGCCTGACCATGGAGATCGTCGAGATCATGTTGAGCACGAGCTTCTGCGCCGTACCCGCCTTCAGCCTGGTCGAGCCCGCCACCACCTCGGGTCCCACCACGACCTCGATCCCGTGCTCGGCGGCGGCCGACAGCGGCGCGCCCGTGTTGCACGACAGCGCCGCGGTCAGCGCCCCCCGGCCGGCGGCCTCGGCCAGCGCGCCCAGCACGAACGGGGCCCGGCCGCTGGCCGACACGCCCACCACCGAGTCGAGCGCGCCCACCTCCAGGTCCTTCATGGCCGCCGCGCCCGCCTCGGCGTCGTCCTCCGCGCCCTCGATGGACCGGGTCAGCGCCTCGGACCCGCCCGCGATGACGCCCTGCACCAGCGAGGGGTCGGTGCCGAACGTGGGAGGGCACTCGCTGGCGTCGAGCACGGCCAGCCGTCCCGAGGTGCCGGCGCCGACGTACAGCAGCCTGCCTCCCTCGGCCATCCGGGCGGCGATCGCGTCGATGGCCGCCGAGATCGCCGGGACGGCCGCGGCCACGGCCACGGGCACCTCGGCGTCGGCCTGGTTCATCAGTCGGGCGATCTGCTCCGTCGGCAGCCGGTCGATCTGGCTGTAGCGGGGATCGCTCTGCTCGGTGGACAGCTCGGGCAGCGGATCAATCATGACGCTAATTTCCACCCTTTACTTCTCAGTTGTAAATATCTTTCAGAGAATGGATCCATGTCACACGTACGCACCGGAGCCGAACGGCTGGCCGCGGACCCCGCGCTGGCCGGCGGCACCCGTCTCGGCCTGATCACCAATCCCACCGGCGTCCTGCCCGACCTGACCCCCACGACCGACGCCCTGCTGGCCGCGGGCCTGCCCCTGACCGCGCTGTTCGGCCCCGAACACGGCCTGCGCGGCACGGCCCAGGCGGGATCGAGCGAGCGCGACGCGGTGGACCCCGCGACGGGACTGCCGGTCCACGACACCCACGAGCTGTCGGGCGACGACCTCGACCGCGTGGTCGCCGCCTCCGGCGTGGACACGCTGATCTTCGACATCGCCGACGTGGGCGCCCGCTTCTACACCTTCGTGTGGACCATGTACGACCTGCTGGCCTCGGCCGCCCGGCTGGGCCTGTCGTTCGTGGTGCTGGACCGGCCCAACCCCCTGGGCGGGACCGTCGAGGAGGGCCCCCTGCTGGACCCGGCGTTCGCCAGCTTCGTGGGCCGCTTCCCGCTGCCCGTGCGCCACGGCAGGACCGCGGGGGAGCTGGCGGCGCTGTTCGGCTTCGACGCCGACCTGCGGGTGGTCACGATGGAGGGCTGGCGGCGGGACATGAGCTGGGCGGAGACCGGCCTGCCCTGGGTGATGCCCTCGGTCAACATGCCGACCCCCGACACCGCGCTGGTCTACCCGGGCACCGGGCTGTTCGAGGGCACGAACTTCTCCGAGGGCCGCGGCACCACCCGGCCGTTCGAGCTGGTCGGGGCGCCGTACGCGGACGAGCGCTACGCGGCCGCCCTGAACGGGCTGGAGCTGCCTGGCGTGCGATTCAGGGACACCTGGTTCACGCCGACGTTCCACAAGCACGCGGGCGTCCCCGTCCGCGGGGTGCAGCTGCACGTGCACGACCCGCGGGCCTTCCGGCCGGTGCTGACCGGGTTGTCGATGCTGCACACGGCCCGCGTCCTCTACCCGGACGACCTGGTCTGGAAGGGCGAGGACCTGTTCCTCGACCTGCTGTGGGGCTCCGACGCGCTCACGCGCTGCCTGGAGGCCGGGGACGACCCGCGCGAGCTGTGCCCGCCGCCCGGCCGTCCCGAAGGACATCTGCTCTACAGCTGACATCACGCCAGATCGCGCCGGTAGAGCCAGAAGACGCGTTCGGCTCGCGCGCCCACGGCGCGCGAGTAGAACCGCAACGGCCCCACCCATCCGATCTCGGCGCTCTGCTGACCGGCGGCCCGCTGCTCGGCCAGGCAGCGGCGCAGCAGCACCCCGCCGAGGCCGAGCCCGCGGGCGTCCGGAGCGGTGCCCATCGGGCCGAACCAGGCCGGCCGCGCCCCCCAGGCGGCGAAGGCCAGGACGCGCCCGTCGCGCTCGGCGTAGTGCAGGCCGGTCGCGTTGGCCGCCTCCCAGGCCCACCGCTCGTTCCAGTGCTCCTCGACGAACGCGGCCACGGCCGAGCGGTCGGCGCCCGCCGCCCGCACCGTGACCCCCGCCTGCTCCAGCCGCGCCAGGTCGTCCTCGACGGACAGGTCGGCCCGCAGGTCGGCGGTCATGTTCCAGGCGACGTGGTAACGCTCGTAGCCGAGGCTCTCGGCCAGGCAGGCGGCGGCGGTGTACCGCACGTCGATGCCGGGCCAGGCGTAGCAGGGCGGGTTCCCGGCGAAGCGCGCCTGCCGCACGCCGTGCCCCCGCAGCCACTCCTCGGCCGCCCGCACCAGCGCCCGCCCGTGCCCGCGGCCCTGGACCGAGGGGTGCACGGCCAGCAGGTCCAGGTGCCCGACCTCGGGGTCCTTCGACGAGACCGACGTCATCACCACCCCGCCGTCGGTCGCCAGCGCCGTCCAGCGGCGCTCGGCGGGCGGCTCGGCCAGGCGCCGGACCAGGTCGGGGGCCTCGGGGGCGTCCAGCGTCAGCGCGGCGGCGGCCACCCGGGCGGCCTCGGCCAGGTCCGCCCCGCGGACGGTGGGCGACATCACACCTCGCTCATCGGGCGCGCGATCACGTCGCGCCGCTCGGGGTAGAAGCACGCGTGCTGCTGCGGCACGCCCTCGGTGATCTGCAGCAGCGGCCGCTCGCCCGCGCACCGCTCGCCGCGGAAGGGGCAGCGGCGGGTGAACAGGCAGCCCTCGTCGGCCTTGCTCTCGTCCAGCGACTCCAGCGGCGACACCGGCTGCGCGCCGGGCTCCTCCAGGCCGTGCAGCACGGGGATGGCCGACAGCAGCGACTGCGTGTACGGGTGCACCGGGTCGGCGATGACCGTGTCCACCGGGCCACGCTCGACGACCTGGCCGCGGTAGATGACGTAGAGCTCGCCGTCGTCGCCGATGTAGCGGGCGGTGGCCACGTCGTGGGTGATGAACAGCACACTCACGCCCAGCCGCTCGCGCAGGTCCTTCAGCAGCGCGAGGATGCCCAGCCGGAGCGAGACGTCGATCATCGAGACGGCCTCGTCGGCGACCAGCATCTCCGGGTCGACGGTCAGCGCGCGGGCGATGACCACCCGCTGCCGCATGCCGCCCGAGAGCTGGTGCGGGTAGCGCGCCAGCACCGAGCCCGGGTCGAGGCCCACCATCGACAGCACCTCGGCGGCCCGCTCCTCGATCCACTCCTTCGACCGCCCGGTCTGCCCGGCCCGCAGGCTGAGCGGCGCGTACAGCGTCTGGTGGATGGTCCGGGTCGGGTTGAGCGCCGAGTACGGGTCCTGGTGGATCATCTGGATCTTGCGGAAGTACGGCTGGCGCTTCTTCTGCTTGAGCCCCGACATGGACACGTCGCCGATGACGATCTCGCCCTCGTCGTAGGTCTCCAGCCCGGCGATGATCCGGCCCAGCGTGGTCTTGCCGCAGCCGGACTCGCCGATGAAGGAGGCCGCGCCGCCCTTGGGGATGGAGAAGTCCACCCCGCGCAGCGCCCGCACCTCTCGCCCGGCCAGCACGTTGCCGCGCTGCTTGTACGTCTTGACGATGCCGGTCCCGGTGATCACGCGTGCTCCTTCACGGTCACGGCGTGGCAGGCCACGACCCTCGATCCATGCGCCACGGCCTGCGGGTCGGCGGTGTCGCACACGTCCATGCGCAGCGCGCAGCGCTCCCTGAACACGCAGCCCTCCTTCGGCACCGTGGCCAGCGTCGGCGGCCGGCCGGGCAGCGCCTGGGCCTCGGCGATGTCGCCCACGAGCCGGGGGATGGCCCTGATCAGGCCCCTGGTGTAGGGGTGACTGGGGGAGCCGAGCACGTCGCGGGTGGGGCCCTGCTCGACCAGGCGGCCGCCGTACATGACGACCAGGCGGTCGGCGACCTCGGCCACGACGCCGATGTCGTGCGTGATGACCAGCGTGGTCAGGCCGCGCTCGGCGTGCACCTCGCGGACGATCTTCAGGATGTTCGCCTGGGTGATCATGTCCAGGGCGGTCGTCGGCTCGTCGAGCACCACCAGGTGGGCGTTGAGCACCAGGGCCAGCATGATGCCGACCCGCTGGCGCATGCCGCCGGACAGCTCGTGCTGGTGCGAGTCGAGCACGCGCGCGCCGTCCAGGCCCATCCGGCCGAGCAGCTCCTTGGCCTCGCGGACCAGGCCGGGCAGGTCCTCCACGCCGTGCGAGCGGCCCAGGTCGAGGAGCTGCTTGCCGACCGTCTTGAGCGGGTTGAGCGAGTTCTGGGCGGCCTGGAAGACGTACCCGATGTGCCGGCCGCGGGCCTTGCGCAGCTCCTCGCCGGCGAAACCGGTCACGTCGCCGAGACCGTCGATCTCGACGCTTCCCGCGGCGATCCTGCCCGGCGGCTGCACCGCGTTGAGCAGCGACAGCGCCAGCGTGGACTTGCCCGAGCCGGACTCGCCGACGATGCCGGTGATCGTGCCGGGCTCCAGCGTCAGCGTGACGTCCCGGACGGCGGGCAGTTCGCCCGCGGGGGTCTTGTAGACGACCGTCAGGCCGTCGATGCGCACTCCCGGCGCTTGTTCGGCCACTTGCTACTCCTCGCGCAGCCTGGGGTTGAAGATCTCGTCCATGGCGTCCACCACGAGCACGATGCCGAGCGTGAGCAGCAGGATCGCCAGCAGTGGCGCCAGCAGGTAGCCCAGCGCGTTCGGCGTGATCATCGCGCCCGCCTGGAACACGGCGAGGTTGAGCATCACACCCCAGTTGTCCGACTCGTACGGCAGCACGCCCAGGAAGAACAGGCCCACCTGCGAGTAGACCGCGCCGGTGACCGCGATGAGCATGTTCATCGCGATGTAGGGCGCCATGCTCGGCAGCAGTTCCCTGCCGATGATGTGCGTGGTGGACAGCCCGAGCCCGCGGGCGGCCTCGATGAACCCGCGCTCGCGCAGCGACAGCGTCTGCGAGCGCACCGCCCGCGCCACGCCGCCCCAGCCGAGCAGGCCGAGCACCAGGCCCATCTGGAAGGGGTTGCCGAACTTCCACACGGTCGCCAGCACCAGCAGCAGCGGCAGGCCGGGGATGGTGAGCTTCATGTCGGTCAGCCGCATGAGCACGGTGTCCCAGCGGCCCCGCTTGAAGCCGGAGAACAGGCCGATCGCGGTGCCGGCGACGACCGTGATGAGCGCGGTGACCAGGGCGGTGAGCAAGACGTAACGCGAGCCCTTGATCACCAGCGCGATCACGTCCCGGCCCTGCGGGTCGGTGCCGAACCAGTGGTCCCAGCTCGGCGGCTGGGTGATCGCGCTCGCGTTGCCCGGCAGGTGCTCGGGCAGCAGCATCGGCCCGAGCACGGCCATGACGATGAAACCGGCGATGATGACGACCCCGGCCATGCGGCTGGGCTTGCGCTTCATCACCCGCCATACGCCGTGCCAGAAGTTGCGGCGCATGGCCGAGGCGGCCGGCGCGGCCTCCGGGATGAGCGTGGCGCTCACGAGCCCTCCTCTCCGCTGCGCACCCGCGGGTCGATGACCGTGTAGAACAGGTCCGCGACAATGTTGGCGATGATCGTGCCGACCGTGATCAGCAGGAACGCCCCGCCCATCAGGCCGTAGTCGCGGTCCTGGACGCCGCTGATCAGCAGCCAGCCGAGACCCGGGTAGTTGAAGATCTTCTCGATGAAGACCGCGCCGCCCAGCAGCAGGCCCAGCGACAGGGCGAGCATGGTGAACAGCGGCAGGATCGCGTTGCGCGCGATGTAGCGGAACACGATCGAGCGCTTCATGCCGCGCAGCTCGGCGGCCAGGATGAAGTCGTCGCCCAGCACGGTGACCACGCTCGACTTCATCGCCAGGATCCAGCCGCCGTAGGCCGACAGCGCGTACGTGGCCACCGGCAGCACCGCGTGCTCGACCAGCGAGCCGATGTAGCCGGCGTTGAAGCCGGGCTCGAACAGGATGTCCACCGAGCCGTCGGCCGGCAGGATCGGGAGCAGCGTCGCGAAGATCACCACGAGCAGCATCGCCAGCACGTACTGCGGGATGCCGTGCAGCAGCGAGCCGGAGATGGCCAGGGCGTCGCCCAGCTTGCCGGTGCGCTTGATGGCGGCGTACACGCCGAGCAGGATCCCGACGATGAAGCTCAGCAACGTGCCGGCCAGCACCGGTAGAACGGTCCACTTGGCCGCGTCGGTGAGCACGTCGACCACGGAGGTGCCGGGCCTGCTGACCGACATGCCGAGGTCGAGGTGGAGCAGGCCGGTCATGTAGTCGGTGTACTGCTGCCAGAGCGTGCCGTCGGGCAGGAAGCCGTACAGGACCTTGACGGCCTGCGCGGCGGCTTCGGGCGACATGCCCTGCTCGACCAGCTTCTCGTAGCGGGCGGCCATCGGGTCGCCGGGGATGTTGTTGATGATGAAGAAGCTGATCGTCGCGACTACGAGGATCATGACGAACCCGCGGGCCAGGTGGCCCGCGAGTCGTCGTGCGATGAGCGCCATGAACTACGACTTCGCCTTGATCATGCCGAGCTGGATCCAGACGCCCGAGGGCAGGACGCCGGCGCCCATGCGCAGGATCTCGTCGTCGTGCGGCCAGCCGGTGAAGCGGCTGTTGTTGACGAACTGGGTGTTGACGTAGTCCCAGAGCTGGATGACCGGGAGGTCCTGGTTGGCGGCCTTGGCGAGCTGAGCCATGATCGGCTTGGCCTGCTCCTCGGTGGCCGAGTTCAGCTTGCCGGTCAGCTCACCGGGGTTGATCTTGGCGCCGTCGACCTCGATCTCCTCGGGGCCGCCCATCCAGTTGCCGGCCTTGCCGGGCTCGGAGTGCTTGACCTTGCCCGCGACGTTGGTCCAGCCGTTGGAGGCGCCGTACAGGCGCTGGTAGATGTCGTACGGCGCGGGGCCGAGGGCCATCAGCCAGAAGCCCGCGTCGTACTTGCCGGCCGCCAGCTCCTCCAGGTAGAGGGGGTAGTCGGCGGTCGTGACGACCTCGGCGTCGACGCCGGCCTTGACGAGCTGGCTCTTGATGTTCTCCTGGGCCGACAGCCAGTCGGAGAAGCCGGAGGGCGCGTGCATGGAGACCTTCCACGCCGAGCCGTCGGCCAGCGTCCACTTGCCGTCCTTCTTGGTGAGGCCGGCCTCCTTGAACTCGGCCTCGGCCTTGGCCACGTCGGGCGCGTACGGCTCCAGCTTGGGCAGCTCGTCGGGGATCCACGCCTGCGCGGCCTTCTGGTGGATGCCGCTGGTGGTGACCGCCGCCGTGCCGCCCTCGGGCGAGGCGACCTTGGTGACCTCCTCGCGGTTGATCAGGTAGGCCAGGCCGCGGCGCACGTGCACGTTGTCGTACGGCTTCTTGGACTGGTTGAAGGCCATGCTCACCGCGACCGGCGAGTAGCCCTTGATGACCTCGTTGCCGGCGGCCGCCTTGATCCGGTTCATCACGTCGGACGGGGCGGCGGTGAAGCCGGCGTGGTCGAGCTTGCCCGCGGTGAGGTAGTTCCAGATCTGCTCGTTGCCGGTGTAGTTGAGGAACTTCACCTGCGCCGGCGCCACGTTCGCCGCGTTGTAGAAGTACTTGTTCTTGACCAGCAGCGCCTCGGACGGGTTCACCCGCTCCAGCACGAACGGGCCGGCCGAGGTGTCCTTCGGCGGGGCGAAGGTGAGCACCTTCTCGCCCAGGCCGGTGATGGTCTCGCGGGCCTTGTCGGCCTCGGCGCCCTCGCCCCTGGAGGCCTTGAGCTGGTCCCAGAAGTCCGCGGGGAGCACGCTGCTCCACACGTGGGAGGGCAGGACGAACGTGTCGAGCACGCCGCGGGCGAACTTGGGGCTCGGGTTCGCCATGTCCTGGGTGATCTTGAGGGTGTGGTCGTCGACCACGGTCACGTCCGCCGCCGCGCCCGCGGCGCCCGGCGTGATGGAGAACGCCGTGCTGCCCTGGGTGTAGGCGATGCCGATGGACATCTTGACGTCCTCGGCGGTGACCGGCTTGCCGTCGGACCACTTGGCGTTCGGCTGGAGCTTCAGGGTGATCGCCGAGTTGTCCGGCGCGATCTCCCAGCTCTCCGCGATGCCGGGGAGGGCCTGGTTGGGGTCGGTCAGGTGGTTCTTGACCCAGCCCAGCTTCATCGCCGTGTAGCCGGGGAAGGAGTTGCCCTTCGGGTTGTACGGGTTGGCCGGGGCCGTGGCCTCCAGGCCGGGCCTGTTGACGTCGATCGTGGTGAAGAGCCCGCCACCACCGCCGCTCGAGCCGCCGGACTTGTTGTTAGTACCACCGCTGCACGCCGCTGTGGCGGTGGCGAGGCCCAGCAACGCCACTACCGCTGCCAGTCGCTTCATCTGCCGCTCCGGGGGATGTCGGACCTGTTGAGGATCTGTAGGGAATTGACCGGACCCTACGGTCGCCAGCAGGCAGCGTCAATAATCTCCAGATGTTGTGAGTGTAATGTAACTTTCCTTCATAGAGGTCCGCCATGGCGCCAATCTCCATCGTGCGACGGAGCGGGGCTTCAGTCCACGACCAGCACGGCGGCGCCGCTGACGCGGTCGGCGGCCAGATCGGCCAGCGCCCGGCCGGCCGCCTCCAGCGGGTAGATCGTGGTCGCCACCCGCGGCGGATGGGCCAGCGCCAGCTCCAGGTAGGCCCGGCCGTCGGCCCTGGTGTTGGCGGTCACGCTGCGCAGCGTGCGCTCCTGGAACAGGTGCCGCTCGTAGTTCAACGCGGGCACGTCGGTCAGGTGGATGCCGGCGATCGCCAGCGTCCCGCCGCGGTCGAGCGCCTCCAGCGCGGGCGGCACCAGGTCGCCGACCGGCGCGAACAGGATCGCCGCGTCCAGCGGCTCGGGCGGCCGGTCGCCCGCCGAGGCCGCGCCCAGCTCCAGCGCCAGCTCCCTGGAGGCGTCCGACCTGGTCACGGCGTGGACCGTGGCGCCCTGCGCGATGGCCGCCTGCGCGGTGAGATGGGCCGAGGCGCCGAAGCCGTAGATGCCGAGACGGCCGCCCGGCGGCAGGTCGCAGCGGGCCAGCGCCCGGTAGCCGATGATGCCCGCGCACAGCAGCGGCGCCAGCCGCTCGGCCGGCACGTCGGCCGGCAGGGGGTAGACGTAGCCGGCCGGGGCCACGACGTACTCGGCGTAGCCGCCGTCGGCGTCCCAGCCGGTGTAGGTGGAGTCCGGGCAGAGGTTCTCCGTGCCGCGCAGGCAGTAGCGGCACCGGCCGCAGGTCGAGCGCAGCCAGGCCACCCCCACCCGCTCGCCGGAGCCCTCGACCCGGCCCACCACCTGGTGCCCGGGGGTGGTCCGCGGCCGCCGCGGCGCGAGGTCGCCCTCGGCCAGGTGCAGGTCGGTCCGGCACACGCCGCACGCCTCGACCCGGACCAGCACCTCGCCGGGGCCGGGCTCGGGGACGTCCCGCTCGACCCGCACGAGCGGGCCGGTCGCCATCGGCCCCGGCCGGTCCACCACCCAGGCGAGCATCACGGCCGCGACAGGCGCTCGTAGGCCAGCGAGGCGTACAGCGCGGCGCCGTCGGGCAGCACGGAGTCGTCGAAGACGGCGTCCGGCGAGTGGTTGTAGGGCGCCGTGGCCGGGTCGCGGTCGGGCGGGCAGGCCCCCAGGAAGACGAACGCGCCCGGCACCTCCTCCAGCACGTACGAGAAGTCCTCCGAGCCCATGACCGGCTGCGGCGCCACGAAGTAGCGGCCCGGCCCGAACAGCTCGTCGGCGGTCGCCGAGACGAACCCGGCCTCGCCCTGGTCGTTGACCGTCACCGGGTAACCCATGCCGAACGACGTCTCGACCGCCAGCCCGTGCGCGGCCGCGATGCCCTCGACCACCTCCACCAGACGCCGCTTGACCAGCACCCGGTGCTCCTTGCTGAACGTGCGCACGGTCGCCTCGAAGCGCGCCTCGTCGGGGATCACGTTGTCGGCCGAGCCGCCGTGGAAGGTGCCCACGGTGATCACCACGGGGTCGAACACGTCGAACGTGCGGGTCACCATCGTCTGCAACGCCGTCACCATCTCGCAGCCGGCCGCGATCGGGTCCTTGGCGCGGTGGGGGCTGGACCCGTGCCCGCCGCTGCCCTTCACCGTCACGCAGAACACGTCGGCCGCGGCCATCATCGGGCCGCTCCGCGAGGCGAACAACCCCGGCGGCAGCATGGCCGACACCACGTGCATCCCGTACGCCGCCACCGGCCGGGCGCCGGCCGCGTCGAGCACGCCCTCGCCGATCATGTGCTTGGCGCCGTCGTGCCCCTCCTCGCCCGGCTGGAACATGAAGATCACGTCACCGGCCACGTCCGCGCGCCGCGCGCTGAGCAGCCGGGCCGCGCCGACCAGCATGGCGGTGTGCAGGTCGTGGCCGCAGGCGTGCATCTGGCCCGGGGTCTGGGAGATGTAGGGCAGGTCGTTGCGCTCGGCCACGGGCAGGGCGTCCATGTCGCCGCGCAGCAGCACCGCGGGGCCCGGCCGGCCGCCGCGCAGCACCGCGGTGACCGAGCTGAGTGTCTTGCCGGTGGTGATCTCCAGGGGGAGCCCGTCGAGCGCGGCCAGCACCTTCTCCTGCGTCCTCGGCAACTGCAGGCCGAGCTCGGGGGTGGTGTGCAGGGAGCGGCGGAGCCGGATGAGCTCGTCCCGCATGTCCAGGGCGGATTCAGTGAACGACATGAGGAACATTGTTCACGTGTGCGGCGAGAAGTCGACAAGGCACGCTCGATACCATGAACGGGTGACTCAGCGTAAGCGGATCGACTCCTGGTTGTCCGACATGGACGGCGTCCTCGTCCACGAGGGGCGGCCGATCCCCGGTGCGGACGAATTCATCAAACGGCTCAAGGAGTCCGACAAGAAGTTCCGGGTCCTGACCAACAACTCCATCTACACCCAGCGCGACCTGTCCGTGCGCCTGGCCGGCGCCGGTCTCGACGTGCCCGCCGAGTCCATCTGGACCTCCGCCCTGGCCACCGCCCAGTTCCTCGACGACCAGCGCCCCGGCGGGTCGGCGTACGTGATCGGCGAGGCCGGCCTCACCACGGCCCTGCACGAGGTCGGCTACGTCCTGACCGACCTCGACCCCGACTACGTCGTGCTCGGCGAGACCCGCACCTACAGCTTCACCCAGATCACCCGCGCGATCCGGCTCATCGAGGCGGGGGCCCGCTTCATCGCCACCAACCCCGACCCGATCGGCCCCTCCACCGAGGGCTCGCTGCCGGCCTGCGGCGCGGTGGCCGCGATGATCACCAAGGCCTCCGGCGTCGAGCCGTACTTCGTGGGCAAGCCCAACCCCCGCATGATGCGCAGCGCGCTCAACGCCATCGAAGGCCACAGCGAGACCACCGCCATGATCGGCGACCGCATGGACACCGACATCGTCTCCGGCATGGAGGCGGGGCTGTTCACGATCCTGGTGCTGACCGGCGTCACCCAGCGCGACCAGATCGACCGCTTCCCCTACCGTCCCTCCCTGGTCGTCGACTCGGTCGCCGACCTCGTCGACCTGATCTGAGCCCGGCGGGCCGCCCACCCGGGATGACAAGTCTTCTTCCGGGGCGCGAAGGATCGTGGCCCGGGAGTAGAAAACCACTCCCGGCGCCCGCGGTCCGGCGGCGCGGCCGGCGTCCGGCTGCGATCCTTGGTGGCGGAAGGTGACTTACCGAATGCGAGGAGGCGACCGTGTGGTGTGAGGAGCCGGGGGAGCGGGGCGCGGAGGCGGAGCTGGCGGCGCTGCGCGTCGAGGTGACCGAGGAACTGCGGTTCGTCAGGACGGCGATGGCCGAGGAGTTCAACTCGCTGCGCTCGGAGATCCTCGACCTCAACATCAAACTGGACCGGCTGTTGCAACGCGCCGGCATTTAGGACAACGAGGTCGACACCGCATCACATGGCCTTCGGGTAGCCTAACCTACGGTCCCGTAACCTGAAGGAGAAGATCTTTATGGCGATGTCTCAGACGGAACTGCTGCACGAGCTCGAACCCGTCGTGGGCGTGGAGCTCGATCGCCACAACTCGATGGCCAAGGAGTGGTTCCCGCACGAGTACATCCCGTGGAGCGAAGGGCGTGACTTCGACGGCATCTACGGCGGCCAGGCGTGGCAGGAGGGCGACTCGAAGATCCCCGAGGCCGCCCGCATCTCGCTGATCGTCAATCTGCTCACCGAGGACAACCTGCCCAGCTACCACCACGAGATCGCCACCACCTTCGGCCGTGACGGCGCGTGGGGCACGTGGGTCCACCGCTGGACCGCCGAGGAGGACCGGCACGGCACCGCCCTGCGCGACTACCTCACCGTCACCCGCGCGGTCGACCCGGTCGCGCTGGAGCGGGCCCGCATGCACCACATGGAGCAGGGCTTCGTCAGCGAGTACGACACCATGCTCCAGCAGCTCGCCTACGTCTCCTTCCAGGAGCTGGCCACCCGCATCTCCCACCGCAACACCGGCAGGGCCTCCGGCGACGAGGGCTGCGAGCGCCTGCTCGCCCGCATCGCCGCCGACGAGAACCTGCACATGCTCTTCTACCGCAACCTGCTCAAGGCGGCCTTCGAGCTCGACCCCAACCAGACCATGCGCGCGGTGACCGACGTCGTCACCACCTTCCAGATGCCCGGCACGGGCATGGAGGGCTTCGCCCGCAAGGCCATGATCATCGCCCACGAGGGCATCTACGACCTGCGCCTGCACCTCGACGACGTGCTCATGCCGGTGCTGCGCCAGTGGGCGGTCTTCGACCAGACCGGGCTCGACGCCGAGGGCGAGCAGGCCCGCGAGGAGCTGTCGGCGTTCCTGGCCAGGACCGAGGTGACCGCGGCCCGGTTCGTCGAGCGCCGCGACGAGCGCCGCGCCCGCGCCGCCGCCAGGGGCTGACGCCCGGCCGCCGCCACCCGCGCGGCCGTGGGATGATCCCTCCTCATGGAGTTCCTGGGCACGCTGTTCGTCTCGCTCGCCATCCTGGTGATGATCCTGTTGCTGGCGACGGCGGCCCAACGCCTGCTCGGGGTCAGGTTCGGCGCGTTACGTACCTTCCTGGCCGCGATGGTGGCCTGGGGCCTGGCCCAGCCGATGCTGACGCCGGTGATCGCCTCGTTCGGGCCGGTCGACCCGGAGACCACACCCGACGCGGGCGCGCTCGGGCTGCTGCTCCTGATCGCCATGTGCATGGTGCTCATCCCCATGGTGATCCTGGTGCTCGCCGAGGCGCTGGTTCCGCCGGGCTCGGTGCCGGGGCCGCTGGAGGTGCTGCGCTCGCTGCGCGGCCGGATCCGCCGGGCCCGGCGCTACTCGCAGATCACCAGGATCGCCTTCCGGCACGGCCTCGGCCCCTACCTGCGGGGCCGCGGCGAGAGCCTGGAGGACAGGTCGGGCAAGGTGCGCCTGGCCAGGTCGCTGCGCCAGGCGCTCGACGACGGCGGCGTCACCTTCGTCAAGCTCGGCCAGGTGTTGTCCACCCGGCGTGACCTGCTGCCGGCCGAGTTCATCGACGAGCTGGGCCGCCTGCAGGACCACGTCGCCCCCGCGCCGTGGGAGCGCGTCGAGCCGGTGCTCGTGGCCGAGCTGGGCGGGCCGGTCGAGGAGGTGTTCGCCGCCTTCGACCGTACGCCGCTGGCCGCCGCCTCCATCGGCCAGGCCCACACCGCCCGCCTGCACACCGGCGAGGACGTCGTGGTCAAGGTGCGCAGGCCGGGCATCGAGGGCGTGGTGGCCCAGGATCTCGACATCGTCCGCCGGCTGGCCGCCACGCTGGAGTCCAGGACCCGGTGGGGACGTTCGCTGGGGCTGCGCGACCTGGCCGAGGGGTTCGCCGTCGCCATCCGCGAGGAGCTGGACTTCCGCGTCGAGGCCGCCAACATGGCCGCCGTGGCCGCCTCCGGCAGCGGCGGCGTCACCTACCCCGAGCCGTTCCCCGCCCTCTGCACCGAGCAGGTGCTGGTCATGCGGCGCCTGTCGGGCGGGCCGGTCACCGCGGCCGCCCCCGGCCAGGGGCCCGCGCTGGCCCGCGACCTGCTCGACTGCCTGCTCAGGCAGATCCTCGTCGAGGGCGTCTTCCACGCCGACCCCCATCCGGGCAACCTCATGCTGCTCGACGACGGCACGCTCGGCCTGCTCGACTTCGGCTCGGTCGGCCGCCTGGACGCCTCCGTCCGGTCGGCCTTGCAGCGCTTCCTGCTCGCCATGAACCGGCAGGACCCGCTCGGCGTCACCGACGCGCTGCTGGAGGTCGTCCCGCGGCCGGAGGAGATCGACGAGGCCGCGCTGGAGCGGGCGCTCGGCCAGTTCATGGCCAGGCACCTCGGGCCCGGCATGGACAGCGTGCAGATGTTCACCGACCTGTTCAAGATCGTCTCGGAGTACGGGTTGTCCATCCCGCCCGAGGTGGCCGCCGTCTTCCGGGCTCTGGCCACGCTGGAGGGCACGCTCGTGCGCCTGTCGCCCGGCTTCAACCTGATCGGCGAGGCCCGCGCGTTCGCCGGCCGCTACCTGGCCGAGCGGGCCGGGCCCGAGTCCGTCAAGGAGGCCGTGGGCCAGGAGCTGGCCGCGCTGCTGCCGATGCTGCGCCGCCTGCCCCGCCGGGTCGAGCGCATCGCCAGCGCCGCCGAGCACGGCAGGTTCAGCCTGAACGTCCGGCTGCTGGCCGACGACCGCGACCGCCGCTACGTCACCGGGCTGGTCCACCAGGTGCTGCTCACCGTGCTCGGCGCCACCGCCGGGCTCATGGCGGTGCTGCTGCTCGGCATCGAGGGCGGGCCCGTCGTGGTCGGCACCACGAGCCTGTACCAGCTCCTCGGCTACAACCTGCTGGTGATCGCCTCGATCATGGTGCTGCGGGTGCTCGCGCTGATCTTCCGTCGCCCGCCTGACCAGGAGCGTCACCGGCGCCGAGGCGAAGACTGAGCTGTTTTTGACCTCGGGCTGGTCTTGGACATCCGAGGCATCGGGAAGTTTCCAGGTGACACCGGAACGCCTGGGGAGCAGTAGGTGAAAATCATCGGGATCGCCGCCAGTCTCCACGCGGGGTCTTTCATCAACAGATTGCTGGACGCAGCGGGCGGCGAACTGCCGGAGGGCGTACGGTTCGAGATCTGGACGGGGATGGGCGACGTCCCGCCGTACCAGCCGGGCAAGGTGCCGGTGGCGGCCAGGGAACTGCTCGGGCTGGTCGCCGGGGCGGACGCGGTGCTGCTGACGGCTCCCGAGCACAGCCTGCTGCCGCTGGAGCTGACGTACACGCTGGAGTGGCTCTCGGCCGGCGACGTGCTGTCCGGCAAGCACGTGGCGGTGATGAGCGCCAGCGCGCGGGCGTGCGGCGCGATGTGGGCGCAGGCGGAGCTCTACAAGCAGCTCCAGGGCGCGGACGCGGTCGTGATGGGCGCCGAGCTGGTCATCTCGCCGGCCTGCCCGCACTTCGACGACGACGGCCACCTCACCGACCCCGTGCTGCGCGGCCAGGTGCGCGCGGTGATCGGGCAGCTCTGCCCGGCGGGGGTCAGGGAGCCGGCGTTCTCGCTCTGATCCAGGCGTGCTGCCGGAGCGGGCTCAGTGGGGGTCGCGGCGCAGGCGCTTGACGTCGGAACGGTGCTTCTTGCCCGCGATGCGGCGCTCGACGGCGCCCCGGCTGGGCTTGGTCGCCCGCCGGCGCTTGGGCGGCGGCGCGACGGCCTCCCTGAGGCGCTGGGCCAGCCGGTGACCGGCGGCCTCCCTGTTGCGCAGCTGGGACCGGTACTCCGAGGCCACGACGGTGATCGTGGTGGCGCCCAGGCGGTCGAGCGCGCGGGCCTTGAGCGCGGGCGGGATCGCGGTGCTCGCGGCCACGTCGAAGATCAGCTCCACCCGGCTGTCGGTGGTGTTGACGCCCTGGCCGCCCGGACCTGAGGAACGGGAGAAACGCCAGACGAGCTCGGCGTCGGGGAGGACGATCGAGTCGTTGACGACCAGCGGGCCGGGCATGGTGGGAGCTCCTGTTCCGGATGAATGCGCCTTGCTCAGATGAGTGTCACCGTATATGAGCGACATATGCCGTCCGCAACGGCATTTTCAATGACTGTCCGCGCTGCGAATATGGAGAGAACATTTCGCGGGAAGGGCTAATTCCATGGACCCGAAGTGGGTCGCTCAGGCGGCGCTGACCGTTGGACTCGCCGTGGTCTCCGCCGTCGTCTTCCTACTGCTGAGGTGCCAGGGGAAGGGGCGGCCCTTCGGGCCCGCGGGGCGGCGGCTCGCGGTCGCCGTCAGCCTGCTCACCGGCGGCCTGTCCGCCGGCGTCGCGCTGGCCGGGCACGCGCTGCTGAGCGACTCGCTGGCCACCGTCCTGGGCGCGGTCGCGCCGAGCGGCCTGTGGCTCGGCCAGATGCGCGCCAGGCAGGACGAGCGGCGCTCGCTGGCCCGGGAGGCGGCCACGTTCTGGCTGGTGTCGCTGCTGGCCCGGCTCGACCAGGCGATGGCCGAGGACGAGCGCGTCTGGTGCGAGAAGCGGGTGGACCCGTCCTGGAACGTCTATGAGCTGAGCCTGGCCGCGGCCCGCTACCACGAGCGCATCCGCGACCGCCTGTCGGCCGACGACCGGCGGCGCGAACGGGTGCACGCCCGCCTGGACGCCGTCGAACGCAGGCTGGACGTGGCCGCCCTGATCGAGGACGGCGCCGCCCGCTCGAAGGTGGCCACCGCGCTCACCCTCTCCCGCCACACCAGGATCCCCAGGTACGAGCGCTACCTCGGCAACCTCGACCGGCTGCACGGCGTGCTGCGGCACGACGCGGAGAACGACGTGCTGCGCCTGCTGGCCGCGGCCTACCGGGCCGGTTACCGCTCGCTCCAGGGGTACGTGCCGCCGTCACGGGCCCGCGGCGGCGAGCACATCGCCCGCGCCCGCTGACCGGGAGTGGCGGCCGGCGCTCAGGTCAGGGCGGCGGGGGAGTCCTCGGCGTCGCCGAGCGTGAGCTCCAGGCGGGCTCCGAGCGCGTCGACGACCGATCCGAGCGTGCGCAACGTGAGATTCTCGTCGCCGGAGAGTATCTGGCTCACCCGGCCGGGCGAGACGCCCAGCGACGTGGCCAGATCGGCGCGGGTGATCTTGTGCTCCCGCATGTACCACGTGATCTCGTCGACGACCTGCTGGGCGAGACCGCCCACCTCGTCACGGGTGTTCCGGCGAAAGGCCATCTCGGTCTCGCTCTCGACGCTGTCCGTCCTCGTGCCTCCACTTTAGCTCTACCTAAACCTTTAGGCAAGCCTAAACTCGGGCGGCTCTTGACGGGCGAGGACGGGCGGCGTATGCCAATATCCGCGGAAAGATCGAGCGGTCAGGGGGAGGCGCTGTGACGGCCATCGTGGGCGTGCACGGGATCGGCAAGTACAACTACTACCTGGAGGCCGGAGGGTCGGCCACCGCGGCAGCCGCGGCCATGCGGCTGAAGTGGGACCGCTACCTGCACGCGGCGCTCGGCGGTGAGACGGCCGCCTACTTCAGCGAGGTCGCCTACTTCTCCCACCTGCTGCGCGACCCCAAGCCCGGGGAGAGCTCCCCGCAGGCGGCGGCCCGCGTCGAGGCCGCCACGCAGCAGGTGCTCGTCGAATGGGCGCGGGACCTCGGGCTCGGCGAGCACGTCACCGGGGCGCTCAAGTCGTTCACCGGATGGCTGCTCGGCAAGCTCGACAGCAGGTCGGCGGCGTTCGCCAAGCTGTTCGCGCCCGAGGTCGCGGTCTACCTCACCGACCAGGAGCGGCGCGAGCGATGCCGGCAGACCGTGGCCGACGCCATCCGCAGGAACCGGCCACGCGTGGTGATCGCCCACTCGCTCGGCAGCGTCGTGGCCTACGAGGCCCTGTGGGCCAACCCCGACCTGCCCGTCGACCTGCTCCTGACGCTCGGCAGCCCGCTCGGCATGCGCAACGTCGTCTTCGAACGCCTCCTGCCCGCCCCCGTCAACGGCCTCGGCGAACGCCCCAAGAACGTCGCCCGCTGGGTGAACATCGCCGACAAGGACGACATCGCCGCCATCCCGCCCGCGCTGCGCGCCAGCTTCACCGGCGTGGACGTCGAGGAGCTGGTCAACCTCGACTGGATCGACTTCCACACGGCCGAGAAATACCTGGGTTGCCCGGCGCTCGACCCGCATCTGCGACCATTCCTTGCATGACGTGGATTGTGTTCGACTACGGCAATGTCCTGTCCCTGCCCCAGCCCGCGGCCGACGCCGAGGCCATGGCGCGGGCCGTCGGCGCGGAGCCCGAGGCGTTCCTGCGCCGCTACTGGGAGCACCGCCTGGAGTTCGACCGGGCGAGCCTGAGCCCCGTCGACTACTGGGCGGCCGTGCTGGGCCGGTCCGTCACCCCGTCCGAGGTCGCCCGCCTGGTGGCCATGGACGTCGCGAGCTGGGCCTACCCCGACGAGGGCACGATCGCCGTCCTCGGTGAGATCCTCGACGCGGGCGACGGCGTCGCGCTGCTGTCCAACGCGCCCGTCTGCATCGCCGACGGCCTCGACGAGCTGCCCTGGATCGCCGCCATCGGCCACCGCTTCTACAGCGGCAGGATGGGCCTGGTCAAACCCGACCGGGAGATCTTCGACGAGGTATCCCGCGAGCTGGCCGCCGACCCGTCCGAGATCGTCTTCATCGACGACCGCGCCGAGAACGTCGAGGGCGCCGAGCGCGCGGGCATGACCGGCGTGCTGTTCACCAGCGCCGCCGCGCTCCGCAAGTCCCTGCGCGAGCTGCCCCGCTGACCTCCCGCCGACCTCGCGCCGGGCGACCGGCGCTGTTCACCCACGCTTGACTCCGCTGTCATGACGGGGCCACGGCGGGGTCAGCGCGGGCGGACATACCTGGAGCGTGGACCGCAGAACGTTCCTGACCGCGGCGGCAGCCGGCCTCGTCACGCCCCGCGCCGTCACCTCGCCCGCCTCCGCCACGACACTCAGATCCGACCCGTTCACCCTCGGCGTGGCCTCCGGCGACCCGTCCGCCGACGGCTTCGTCCTGTGGACCCGGCTGGCCGTCGACCCCCTCAGCGGCGACGGCCGCGGCGGCATGCCCGCGCGCGACGTCGAGGTCGACTGGCAGGTCGCCACCGACGAACGGTTCTCCTCGGTCGTGCGGTCGGGCACCGCGACCGCCCGGCCGCGCGACGCCCACAGCGTGCACGTCGAGCTGGACGGGCTGGAGCCCGGCCGCGACTACTTCTACCGGTTCAGGAGCCAGGGCAGGCTCTCGCCCGCCGCCCGCACCCGGACGACGCCCGCCGGGGACAGCCCGCTCACCTTCGCCGTGGCCGCCTGCGCGCACTACGAGCACGGCTACTACACCGCCTACCGCCGCCTGGCCGAGCAGGAGCCCGACCTGGTCGTCTTCCTCGGCGACTACATGTACGAGTACGGCCCCAGCGGCTACACCGCCCTGGCCGGACGGGTGCGCACGCACACGCCGGGCAAGTGCGCCACCCTCGCCGACTACCGGCTGCGGCACGCCCAGTACAAGAGCGACCACGACCTCCAGGCCGCGCACGCGGTCGCGCCCTGGCTGGTGGCCTTCGACGACCACGAGGTGGAGAACAACTGGGCCGGCCCCGTCTCCAGCACCGGCGCGCCCGGCTTCGCCCGCCGCCGCGCCGACGCCTTCCGCGCGTACTACGAGAACATGCCGCTGCGCCGCGCCAGCCTCCAGGGGGCGGTGCTGCGCATCAACCGGCGCGTCTCCTGGGGGACGCTGGCCCGCTTCCACCTGCTGGACACCCGCCAGTTCCGCGACGACCAGGCATGCCTGGACGGGGTGCGGGCCGGCTGCGACGAACGGCTGTCCGACCGGCGCACGCTGCTCGGGTCCGCCCAGTGGCGGTGGCTGGAAGAGGGGCTGAGCGGGTCCGGCGCCCGGTGGAACCTGCTGGGCCAGCAGATCCTGATGGCCCAGCGCGACTACCGGATCGGGCCCGGCCGCGAGGTGAACCTCGACTCCTGGGACGGCTACGCCGCCGAGCGCACCCGCCTGCTCGGATCGTTGTCGGCCACCTCGAACCCCGTCGTCCTGACCGGGGACGCGCACATGCACCACCTGGCCGACCTCAAGGCCGACTTCGACGACCCGGACTCGCCGGTGGTGGCGAGGGAGCTGGTGACGTCGTCGATCGCCAGCGACGGCGACGGCTACCGGGACCGCACGTGGATCGCCGAGGCCCTGCAGGAGAACCCGCACATCTCCTACATCGACCAGCGGCGCGGTTACCTCATGGCCCGGCTGACCCGGGACGAGCTGTCGGTGGACTTCCGCACGCTCGACTACATCTCCCGCCGCGGCGCGCGGGCCCGCACCGCCCACCGGCTCACCATCCCGGCCGAACCGCCCCGCTCGGCCGCCGGCCGGGCCGCGCCCCGCCATGGCTGAGGGACGACGGGGGTCGCGGTCCTCGTCGGCTGAAGGTTCGCTGGGAGGGGGCTGAGGGCCGGCTGGGAACCGGGGGGCGGTCAGGAGGCGTCCGGCCAGGTCGCGTCGGGGAACTCGCCGGTGGTGGTGCCGGACATGACGACCTGGTCGCGTTCGTCCAGACCTGAGGTGATCTGGACGTACTGGTCGCCGCGGACGCCGGTGCTGACCACCTTCGCGGCGTCGTGCCCGCCCGAGCGTACGGTGACCACCTGGGCGCCGTCGGAACCGCTGCGGACGGCGGCGGCCGGGACGTAGATCGCGTCCTTGGCCTCGGCGGTGGTCACCGACACCGTGGCGGTCTGACCGAGCATGAGGCCGGTGGGCGGCTCGTCGAAGGCCAGGGTGACGGAGTAGCGGACGAGCTGGTCCTCGACGGTGGCGGTCGGGGCGATCGCGGTGACCGTCCCGCCGTGGCGCTCGCCGGGGCGGGTGGCGAGGGTGATGGCGGCCTGCTGGCCGAGTTTGAGCCGGTTGACGTCGGACTCGGTGACCATGGCCTGGACCTGGAGCTCGTTCAGGTTGCCGAGGCTGATGAAGGTGCCGGTGCCGGCCGTGTCGCCGACCCGGCCCGCCACCGACAGGACGGTCCCCGAGGTGGGGGCCACGATGCGGGTGGCGCGCACGGCGTCGGCGGCCTCCTCCAGGGCGGCTTCTGCGCGGTCCACGTTCGCGGCGGCCTGGTCCTCGGTGATCCCGCCCCTGGCGGCGGTGCCGCCGTCCTTGGGGGTGGTGGCGGTCCTGGTGGTGGTGTCCCGGGAGGTCGTGCCGGGGGAGCAGGAGCCGGTGGGACGGGCGGAGGCCGTCGCGTGCGGCTTGGCGGTGGCCTTCGCGGTGGCCTTGGCGGTGGGCTTGGTGGTGGGCTCGGCGGTCGCGGACGGGGGCGCGGTGGTCGAGGGCCTGGCCGTGGCGGGCGGCTCGGGGGTGGACGGGCCGCCCGGTGTGGACGGTTCGCCGGGGGTGGACGGTGTGCCGGGCGCGGGGGTGTGGCCGCCTCCAGGGGTGCCGCCGCCGGGCGGGGTCGCCGTCACGGTCACCGTCGCCGTCACCGTGGCGGTCGCGGTGACCGTCACCGTGGGCTGGGGTTCGTGAGTGGGGGCGGGGGAGGGGGGCCCGCTGGGGGTGGCGGGCGCGGTCGGGGGCCGGCTGTGAGCCTGGGACGCGCCGGAGGTCCGCGTGGCGGCGGGCGTGGCGGCCTTGGCGGCCTTGGTGGCGGGGGCGTCGGGAGGCGTGGCGGTGGCGGGCGGAGTGGTCGTGGGCGGCGTGGTCGTGGGCGGCGTGGTCGGGGGCGGCGTGGTCGGGCCGACGACGCCCTCTCCCGCCGAACCTCCGCCGACGGCCGTGCCGGAGTCTGCCGTCGCGCCCGGGACGGCGGCGCTGCCAGGGACGGCGGCGCTGCCAGGGGTGGCGGCGCTGCCTGGGGTGGCGGCGCTGCCTGGGGACGAGGCGGTGCCGGATGAGGCGGCGCCGGCGTCCGGGGTGGGGGAGGTGGCAGGGCGGGTGCCGCCGGTGGCCGGTGTGGGCTTCGAGCTGACCGGCGGGGTGGGCCTCGAGGAGGCCGACGGGGTGAGGCAGGTGGCGCCGTTCGGCGAGCCGGGGTCGCCGGTGGAAGTGGCGGGGGTGCTGGAGGGGGCGGTGGTGGCGGTGGTGAGGGCTTCTTGGGCGGCGGTCAGGTCGGCCTTGGCGGCCTCGTACGCCTCGCGTGCGCCACGCCCGTCGATCCTGGCCAGCACCTGGCCTCTGGTCACCTTGGTCCCGACCTTGACGTACACCTTGGTCAGCGGGCCGGACGAGCCGAACGCCAGGTCCCGCCGGGCCCCGTCCACGGTGTTGCCGGCGGCGCTGACCAGGGCCGTGACCGGGCCCCGCTGGGCGGCGGCGAGCCGTACCCGGACGGCGGGCGGTTCGTCGTCGCGGAGTGCCAGTGCCAGGCCCGACCCGGCGACGAGCACGGCCAGGGCGAGCCCGCCCAGCGCGAAAGTCGGTCTCATGGCCGCCCATCCTGGCCGACCAGCTTCACGGCGGCCTGCGAGCAGCCTGAGAGTTCGCTGTGTGACCCCGCGCAGGCCCGGGTTGTCAGCGAACGTTCAGCTCCGTCACGGCTGTGGCGCAGGCTGGTGTGCAAGGGTCACCGGCTGTGAAGGTGTCGACAAGGCGCAGAGCGCTGATGACCAACGGAGCGCTGGGCGTGCTCCTGCTGGGCGGGGCCACGCTCGCCTACGTCCAGCTCGGCACGGACCGCGCGGCCGGCGAGACGGCCGTGCGCACGGTGACCGCGAGCCGCGGCTCGGTGTCCGCGTCGGTGTCCGCGTCGGGCGCGGTGGCCAGCTCCAGGACGCGGGCCCTGTCGTTCGGCACGGGCGGCACGGTCGAGCGGATCTACGTCAAGGCGGGGGACAAGGTCGACAAGGGCGACATCCTGGCCAGGCTCGACGACGCCGCCGCGCAGGAGAGCCTGTCGGCGGCCAAGGCCACGTACCAGAGCGCGATCGACGAGGGCACCGGCACGGCCGCGCTCTACGCCTCCTACGTCAAGGCGCGCAACGCCTACCGCGAGGCCGGGCGCACGGTCGCGGCCACCGTCCTGCGGGCCCCGTTCAAGGGCACGGTCACGGCGGTGAACGGATCCGTCGGCGGCACCGCCTCCGGCTCGGGCGGCAGCCAGAGCCAGTCACAGGGCCAGTCACAGGGCCAGTCACAGGGCCAGTCACAGGGCCAGTCACAGGGCCAGTCCCAGAGCAGCGGCGACAACACCGGCACGGGCGGGTTCGTCGACCTGGCCGACACCGGACGGCTCCAGCTCGTGGGCACCTTCACCGAGTCCGACGTCGGCAAGCTCGAACAGGGCCAGAACGCCACCGTCACCTTCGACGCCCTGCCGGGGGTGATCGCCGACGGCAAGGTCACGCAGATCCAGCCGGTCGCCTCCACCAGCAACAACGTCGTCCAGTACCCGGTCACGGTCACCTTCACCAAGGTCCCCGCCAAGGTCAGGCTGGGCCAGACCGCCACCGTCGAGGTCGTCGTCGGCAGGGCGGAGAACGTCGTCACCGTCCCCTCCACCGCGGTCTCCACCAGCGGCGGCCAGACCACGGTCACCCTGGTCAGGGACGGCCGCCAGGTCAGGACCCCGGTCGAGGTCGGCGTCCGGGGCACGGCGCTCACCGAGATCAGGTCGGGGGTGTCCGAAGGCGACCAGCTCGTGCCTCCGGCGACCGGTACGCAGAGCACCGACCAGCGCGGCGGGTTCGGCGGCGGGTTCCCCGGCGGCGGCATGCCGGGAGGCGGGCGATGACGGCCTCCGCCACCGCGACGGCGGCCCCGGTCCTGCGGGTGAAGGACCTCGTCAAGGAGTACGGCGAGGGCGACGCCAAGGTCCACGCCCTGCGCGGCGTCAGCCTGGACGTCGAGCGCGGCGACTACGTCGCCATCATGGGCGCCTCCGGGTCCGGCAAGTCCACCCTGATGAACATCCTCGGCTGCCTCGACGTGCCCACCTCCGGCACGTACCAGATCGACGGCGCGGACGTGGGACGGCTGGCCGAGCACCAGCTCGCGATCCTGCGCAACCGCAGGGTGGGGTTCGTCTTCCAGTCCTTCAACCTGATCCCGCGCATGAGCGCGCTGGCCAACGTCGAGCTGCCGCTCGTGTACGGCGGCGTCGGCCCGGCCGAGCGGCGCTCGCGCGCCCTGGCCGCGCTGGAGCAGGTCGGGCTGACCGACCGCGTGCGCCACGAGCCGAACCAGCTCTCCGGCGGCCAGCAGCAGCGCGTGGCCGTGGCCAGGGC
>NZ_JBEXYK010000081.1:0-38422 GCF_040630865.1 Nonomuraea sp. NPDC005730 | reverse complement strand
CCCCAAACCCCCCCCACCCCAGGGGTAGGGGCGGCCCCGCGCAGACGGCCGCACGCGGGGTTGGCGGGGCGCCCCGCGCCTCCCCCCCCCCCCGCGGGGGGCGCCCCCCGGGCCGGGTCAGACGGCGTCCGTGCAGACGGCGGAGCTCGCGGCGCGGCGGGCGCGGGCCGGCTCGACGCAGGCCCGCGCCGGGACCTCGGGCGCGTAGACCTGGCCGGAGTAGACGACCCCGGTGCCCTCGTCGCCCCCGGAGTACTGGGTCAGGCGCTTGTCGTCGCCCGCGGCCGCGCGCACGCCCGGCCTGCGCTCCACCCACACGTTGTAGTCCGCGCCCTGCCCCTGCTTGGTGAACCTGGCCCAGTTGACCTGGCAGGTGCCGCCCTTGCCGGGGCCGTACCGCAGTTCGAGGTAGCCGCCGAAGGCCCGGACCCACCTGGACGCCACGGTGGAGGACCCCGTCGTGCAGCCCGTCAGCGCCGGGTCCTTGCCGTCGCAGGCCGTGCCCGAGCAGGTCCGGGCGGCCGGCCGGCCGTTCGCGGGGCCGTCGTCCGCGTTCGCCCCCGTGACCGGGAACAGGGCCAGAGCCGCCACCGCCAGCACGACCGCCGTCCGGTGTGATCGCATGCCGCCACCTCCAGGGAGAGATCTGGTTCGTCGGCACGATTGTGGACCGGCCGGCCCGCCCGGATCTGTCATGCGACCTGTGGTGCGTTGGCGGGACGTCATTCGCCCGACGGGAGCGGGATGCGCACCGACACCAGCGTCCCCTCGCCGGGAGCGGCCTCGACGTCGGCGCTGCCGCCCACCGCGCGGGCGCTCTCCCGGATGGAACGGGCGATGCCGAGGCCGGTCGTGGGCGCGTCCGGGTCGAAGCCGCTGCCGTGGTCGAGCACGCTCAGCGCCAGCGTCCCGGACCGGCATTCCGCCCGCACCACGGCGTGCCGCACGCCCGCGTGCTTGCGCACGTTCGTCAGCGCCTCGCGCAGGATGCCGCTCAGCGCCTCGACGACCTCGGCCGGCATGCCCTCGCGTTCCGGCGCCGAACGCAGCCGGCCCGCGTTGAACTCCACCCGCAGCCCGCTGCCGACCGCCTGCCGCACGACCTCCTCCAGGGCGGCCACGACGTCCTCGGCCGGATCGCCGTCGTCGCCGCGCAGGAACGCGCGCAGCCACTGCGACTCCTCCGCCACCCGCGCCCTGACCGAGGCGTCGGTGATCCAGCCGTCGCGGGTCAGCGCCTCCATGGTCTGCAGGATCCGGTCGTGCAGCACGCGGGCCGTCCTGCCGCGCTCGCGCTCCTGCGACAGCTGCGCCGAGCGGCGCAGCTCCTCGGCCCTGGCCCGGTCCAGGTCGCCGGCGGTCCTGAACAGGATGCGCATGACGTACGCGGCCATCGTGGCGTTCGTCGTCAGCCCGGCGACGTGCGGCAGCCCGGCCCACCACGCCAGGTCCGCCTGGACGTACCCGAGGACCAGCGCGCCGCCCAGCGCCGCCGTCCACGCCAGCACGACGGGGAACGTGCGGAAGGAGATGCCGGCCATGATGCCGACGAGCAGCACGTACGGCAGGATCGTGCCCGGCCAGCCGTCGGTCACCCGCGAGCCCGCGTAGTGACCGGCGGCGAGCACCGCCGCCGTCACCAGGGCGAGGTCCACGCAGAGCAGCGCGCGCGGCGCGAGCGCGGCGCGGGCCGCCGTGACCACGCACACCAGCAGGCTGACCGCGCCCATCGCCCCCAGCAGGTACGGCAGCGGCCCCAGCGTCAGCCACCGCCCGTCGCCCAGCACCTCCAGGGACCCGCACAACACCAGCGCGCCCACCCGGACGACCACCATGGTGAGGGCCCGGCTGCGCTCCATGCCGGCGACCGCCGTCCCGGGCGGACGCGGCGGACGCGGGGTGCTCACGGCCGGTCGCGGCGTTCGAGCCGGTTGAGCGCCGCGCGGGTGAGCTCGGCCTTGTTGCCGACCTGCAGCTTGGCCCTGATGCGCTCGACGTAGGTGTCGACCGTGGCCTTGCTGACGCCCATCCGGCGGCCCACCTGGGCGTGGGTGAAACCCTGGGCGATGTAGGAGAGGGTCTCCTCCTCCCGGGCCGACAGCCGGGGCCGGGCGTCACCGCCGGAGTCCCCGCCTGCCTCGGCGCCGTCGGCCCCGGCGGGCGGGCGGGTGTTGTCGTCCAGCTCGCTCTGCAGGATGTCGGCCAGGCCCGCCGACAGGTAGAAGCCGCCCGCGGCCACCGTGCGCACTGCGGCGACGATGAGCTCGGAGGGGGCGTCCTTGGTGACGTACCCGTTGGCTCCGCAGCGGATCGCCGCCAGCACGTCGGCGGGCCGGCCGGAGGCCGACACGATGAGGACCCGCGTGACGGCCGACAGCTCCTTGACCGCGGCCAGGCACGGCCGGTCCTCGGCCAGGTAGAGGTCGAGGATCAGCACGTCGTACCCGGCGTCGAAGCCGCGCAGGTCCCCGACGGACGAGCCCCGCAGCACCACTTGCAGGTCCTCGTGCCGGTGCAGGAGGTACTCCAGCCCATGGCGGATCAGCTCGTGGTCGTCGATCACGGCGATCCGGATCACGTCTTGCTCCGCGGCAGGCTGCGAACGAGGTGACATGTCAACAACGGTGAGCAGAAGTGCGCAAGACCAGCAAGTCCTGCAAAACCACTACAAGTTCGTATTGTAGATCATGAATCCTGTGGTGCACGGGCGTTCGGACGGTAGCCGTCGGTGGCCCTGACGAGCTCGTGCAGCGTGCCGGGTTCGGCGCCGCCGTGGCCGGCGTCCTCGACGATCCGCAGCTCGGCCTCCGGCCAGGCGCGGTGCAGCTCCCACGCGGCGTCGGGCGGCGTCTTCATGTCGTAGCGGCCGTTGACGATGACGCAGGGGACGTCCCGGATCGCCGCCACGTCGAGCAGCTCGCCCTCTTGCAGGAAGCAGCGCCGGGTGAAGTAGTGCGCCTCGATCCGGGCGAAGCCCAGCACCTCCCGGTCCGTCAGCGGAGGGGCGGGCGCGGGCAGCAGCGTGTTGGCCGCCAGCTCCCACGCCGCCCACGCCCGCGCCGCCGGCAGGTGCACCTCCGGGTCCGGGTCGAACAGGCGGCGGTGGTAGGCGCCGAGCAGGTCGTCCCGCTCGGCCTGCGGGATCGCGTCGCGGAAGGCCGCCCACTCCGCCGGGAACAGCCGGGCCGCCCCTGAACCGGTGAACGCCCACGCCTCGTCGGCCGCGGTCGCCAGGTAGACGCCGCGCAGCACCAGCTCGGTCACCCGGCTCGGGTGGCGGCGCGCGTACGCCAGGGCCAGGGTCGCCCCCCACGAACCGCCGAACACCTGCCAGCGGTCGATGCCGAGCCGCCGCCTGAGCAGCTCCATGTCCGCGACCAGGTGCCAGGTGGTGTTGGCGGCCAGCGACACCCCGGGGTCGGCGGCGTGCGGGCGGCTGCGCCCGCAGTTGCGCTGGTCGAACAGGACGATCCGGTAGGCGCCGGGGTCGAAGAACCGGCGCTGCACGGGCAGCAGCCCGCCGCCGGGGCCGCCGTGGAGGAGGACGACCGGCTTGCCGCCGGGGTCACCGCAGGTCTCCCAGTAGATCTCCTGGCCGTCGCCGACGTCGAGCAGGCCGGTCTCGTAGGGCTCGACGGGCGGGTAGAACGTCATCAGCGTCATGGCTACCAGACCTACTCGCCCCGGCCGCCCGGCGCGCGCCCGGCTCCACGACGGATTCGTCAGTTCGGCGAGTGTGCGGCTCTACGACGGGCGCGCGAGCTCGGTGAGCGTGCGGCGGAGCAGTCGTGCGGCCAGCACCGGCTTGAAGGCGTTGTGCCGCAGCGGGCGGGCCTCGGCCAGCGCCACGCCGGCGGCCCGCGCGAAGGCGGACGCGTCCGGGACGGCGCCGGTCAGCAGGTCCTCGGCGGCGTGGGCGCGCCACGGCTTGTGCGCCACCCCGCCGAGCGCGACCCGCGCGAACACGATCCGGCCGTCCTCGACGTGCAGCAGCACGGCCGTGCTCACCAGCGCGAACGCGAACCCGGCCCGGTCCCTGACCTTCGCGTACGCCCCGCGTCCCGGCGGGGCGGGCGGCAGGTCCACGCTCGTGACCAGCTCGCCGTCCCGCAGCACGGTCTCCACCTGGGGCGTAAGGCCGGGCAGGACGTGGAAGCCGGTGAACGGCACGCTCCGAGCCCCCCGCGGTCCCGTCAGGTTGACGGTCGCGTCGAGGGCGGCCAGGGCCACGCACATGTCCGAGGGGTGGACGGCGACGCAGCTCGGGCTCGCCCCCAGGACGGCGTGCGCGCGGTTGAAGCCGTCCAGCGCGTCGCACCCCGCGCCGGGCACGCGCTTGTTGCAGGCGGCGGCGGTGTCGTAGAAGTAGCGGCAGCGCGTACGTTGCAGCAGGTTGCCCCCCACGGTCGCGCGGTTGCGCAACTGCGGCGAGGCACCCGCCAGGATGGCGCGGGCGAGCACCGGATAGCGCCGCCGCACCCGCGGGTCGGCCGCGACCTCGGTGTTGCCGGCCAGCGCGCCGAGCCGCAGCCCGCCGCCGGGCAGGTCCTCCACGGCCGACAGCGGCAGGCGCGAGATGTCCACCACCCGGCCCGGCCGCTCGACCTCCTCCCGCATGAGGTCGACGAGGTTCGTCCCGCCGGCCAGGTAGCGGGCCGGGCCGCCGTCCGGCGGCGTCGCGGCCATCATCGCGACGGCCTCCGCCACGCCGGCCGCCCGCAGGTAGGCGAACTCCCTCACGTCGCGGCGACCTCCCGGACGGCGGCGGCGATGTGGTGGTACGTCCCGCACCGGCACAGGTTGCCCGCCATGCGCTCGCCGAGCTCGGCGTCGGTCAGCTCGCGCGGGGGAGCGGTCAGGTCGGCCGTCGCGGCGCTGGGCACGCCGTCCCGCAGCTCGGCCAGCAGGCCGGCGACCGAGCAGACCTGGCCGGGCGTGCAGTATCCGCACTGCAGGGCGTCGTGCCGGACGAACGCCTCCTGCACCCGCGTCCCCACCTCGTCGTCCGCCAGGCCCTCGACGGTGACGATCTCCATCCCCTCGCACTGCACGGTCAGCAGCAGGCACGCGTAGACCCGCATTCCGTCGGCCAGGACGGTGCAGGTGCCGCAGGCCCCCTGGTCGCAGCCCTTCTTCGTGCCGGTCAGCCGGAGGTGGTCGCGCAGGAAGTCGAGCAGGGACACGCGCGGGTCCGCCGGCGGCTCGTGCGGCCGGCCGTTGACGCGCAGGGGGAGCGGGGCGCGGCCGTCCATCCCATCCCTCCGGCCGTACGGACTGTGGCGATCACCGTAACCCGCGCCGGGCCGGGCGGCCTGGTCCGGGCGCCGGCCGAGGGGCAAAACGGTGGCGGGCATTGCCGAATCCGGATCATCGGGAGACGGCGGGGTCCCGCCGTCGTCCACGCCCGCCACCGGCCTTCCCGGGGCCGCGACGGGCACGCCGCGCCCGCCACCGGCTTCCCCCGGGAGATCACCCCTTGGCGCTCAGGGCCTCCGCGACCGTCAGGCTGTCCTCGTAGATGTGGCTGCGCGTGATCAGCCCGTCCTCGACGGTCAGGTGCAGCGCGAACGGCGTGGCGTAGGAGACGCCGGTCGCGCGCACGGTCTGCACGATCTGCCCCAGCACCACGGCGTCCGCCCCGTCGACCAGGATCTGCCGCACCGTGGTGCCGTTCAGCTCCGGCACGTGATGCGCCCCCAGCGACCGGTAGTGCTCGGCCACCTCGGCCCGCCCCGACCGGTGCCGGATCCACGGCACCGCCGGATGCCCCTCGGCGGGCCAGCTGAGCTGCCAGTCGATCGGCTCGGCGAACAACTCCGCCGTCCGCTCGGGATCGCCCGCGCCGATCCGCCGCAACAACTCCTGCACGATGTCCCGCGTGTCCCTCTCCATGCCCCCAGTCTTCCGGCCCGCCAGAACGCCGTCGATTACCCCGGAGGTAACCGCCGGCGGTATTCCAAAGGAACCCTTGACATCGCCGGTGCGGGTGGCGGAACATTCCAAGCATGTCTTTGGAATCCTCGGGGCGGCGGCTGGTGCTCGACGATCCGGCCGCGATGCGGGCCTTCGCCCATCCGGTCCGGCTGGCGCTGCACGAGCTGCTGTTGCGGTCGGGGGCGACCACCGCCGCCGACGCCGCCCGCGAGGTCGGGATCAGCCAGGCGCTGGCCTCCTACCACCTGCGGCAGCTGGCCAAGTACGGCCTGGTGGAGCAGGCCGAGGCGCGCGACGAGCGGGAGCGGCCGTGGAAGGTGACCGCGAGCGTCCAGGTGTGGGATGACGACGTGACCGGGTCCGAGCGGTCGGCCGCCCGCAGTCTGCTGGAGCAGGTCCTGGCCGAGCGGGCGTTGTCGCGGCTGGTGGAGTGGCAGGAGGCGCGGCGGGGCGAGGAGGAGCCCTGGCGGGGCGTCGGCGGCATCGGCAACACCTACCTCTACGTCACCCCGCAGGAGATCACGGCGCTCGGTGAGGCCGTCGCCGACCTGCTGCGGCCGCTGATGGCCCGCGTGGACGACGCGGCGGCCCGTCCCGAAGGGGCCCGGCCCGTGCTGGTGACGCAGATGGTGATCCCGCTCGCGCCGACGGTCTCCGGTGACTGAGCGACGCCCCCCGGCGGGGGAGACCGGCCGGGCCGGTGGGCGCACGGCCGAGAAGCCGCCGGGCCGGGAGGATGGAACTCGCCGGGCGACCGGGGCGCGGTGGTGGCCGGCGCGGGGCGAGGGCGGGTGGGGGGCGCCCGGCGGTGGGCGGGGGTTCGGGCGGTTGCTGGTCGCGTCCGTCGTGTCCCAGACGGGCGACTGGGTGATCAGCACCGGGCTGGCGTTCCACGTCTACCGCCTGACCGGCTCCACGCTGTCCACCGCGATCATGCTGCTGATCTCCCGGCTGCCCGACGTCCTGCTCGGGTCCGTGGCCGGGGTGCTGGCCGACCGCTGGGACCGCCGCCGGTTGCTGGTCGTCACCGACGTGCTGCTCGGGCTCGGGTTGCTGCCCCTGCTGGCCGTACGCGGCCCCGCCCAGGTCTGGATCGTCTACACGGTCGCCCTGTGGACCGGCGTGCTCGGCACCGTGCTCGCCCCGGCGCAACGGGCGCTCGTCCCGCAGCTCGTGCCCGCGTCCGGGCTGGTCCGGGCCAACGCCCTGCACGGCCAGAGCGGTCAGCTCGCCCGGCTGCTGGGGGCGATGCTGGGCGGCGTCGCCGTCACGGCGGGCGGGCTGCCCGCGATCGTCCTGCTCGACGTGGCCAGCTTCATGATCTCCGCGGTCCTGCAGGCGACCCTGCGCGTCCCGGCCAGGTCGCCGGTCGTGGCGCGGGCGCCGTCCGTCCGCGCCCAGTGGGCCTCCGGGCTGCGGCTGGCCTTGGGGGACCCCGGCATCCGGTTGCTGGCCGCGTACATGGTGATCACGGGGCTGGGCGAAGGCATCTTCGCCACGCTCGCCGCCCCCTTCGTGGCCGACGTGCTGGGCGGCCAGGGCGACGCGTACGGGCTGTTCCTGTCGGTGCAGGCGGTCGGCGGGCTGGCCGGCGCGCTGGCCGTGGCCCTGCACCGGCGCGACCCGGTGCCACGGGCGCTGCTCGGCTGGGGCACGGTCGCGTTCGGCCTGCTCGACCTGGCGCTGTTCGCCTACCCCCTCGCCCTCGACGCGTTGTGGCCCGCCCTCGTGCTGATCGCGCTGGCCGGGCTCCCGGCGGCGGCGGCGATGGCCGGGTTCGCGACGCTGGCCCAGACGGCCACCACCGACGAGCGCCGGGGCGGCGTCATCGGGCTGCTCGCGAGCGCCCAGGCCGTCACCTCGCTGCTCGGCATGGCGACGGCCGGGGTGCTGGGGGAGGTCGTCGGCATCGTCCCGGCGTTGTGCCTGCACGCCGCGGGGCTCGTCACCGCGGGCGTGCTCGTGCTGACGAACCGCACACCCACCCGAACAGCACCGACCCCGAACCCCCGACACGCCGCTTCCGACCGGATCCAGCCATGACGTTTGTCATGAAGGCGTCTCTGACGACTGGCACTACACCCGGCGCCACCACTCCCAGCAGGCTGGTCCCATGCTGAAACTCAAGGACGGCGACCCCCGGCGGCCCCCGCCGGTCGCCGGGCGTTACCGTCGGGCCCTGTGACGGGTGACGCGGTGGTGCGGGAGGTGGAGTTCAGCCGGGGCCGGACGGCGGCGCGCGCCGGGGCGTGCGTGTGGCTGCTGCTGGTGGGGTGGCCGCTGTGGTCGTTCTTCTCCACACGTCCCGGCGCGCTCACGGTGGTGTGGGTGGTCGCGGCGGTCGCGGTCTTCGCGGCGTGCTGGCTGCGGATCATGTGGCGGGCGCTCAGCGCCCTGGGCGCGGCGGCGCTGACCTGGACGCCGGTGGGGCTGGTGGCCGCCGCGCTGGTGCTGCTGCCGGTGCTGCGGGTGCCGTGGGCGTACGTCGCGTTCGTGTTCGTGGTCAGCGCCCTGTCGGCCTGCCTGCCGCGGGTCGCCTTCGTCGCGTCGGCGGCGGTCACGACGGTCGTGGTGGTGGCCGCGCTGGCGGCGTACGGGCGGCCGTTCGGGCAGGTCTGGTGGGTGCCGCTGGCGATCCTGGTCGAGGCGGTGACGGTGGCGAGCCTGAAGCACCTGGGCGAGATGGTCGCCCGGCTCGACGCCGCCCGCGCCCACGTCGCCCGGCTCGCCGTGGACAACGAACGCCTGCGCTTCGCCCGCGACCTGCACGACACGCTCGGCCACACGCTCACCTCGATCACCATCAGGAGCCAGCTCGCCGCCCGGCTGGCCCGTACCGACCCGGAACGGGCCGCCCGCGAGATGGCCGACGTGGAACGCGCCGCCCGCCAGGCGCTCGACGAGGTGCGCCACGCCGTCGCCGGCTACCGCGCCCCCTCCCTGTCGGGCGAGCTGCGCACGGCGGCCCACAGCCTGGACCTGGCCGGGATCCGGCTGGCGGTCTCGCCCGCCGGCGGGCCCGTCCCGGCCGCCGCCGAGACGCTGCTGGCCTGGACCGTACGGGAGGCAGCCACGAACGTCGTGCGCCACAGCCGCGCCCGCCATTGCCGCATCGACCTCGCCGTCGACGACCACGCCGCCACCGTCGAGATCCGCGACGACGGCCCCGGCACCGAAGCCGACGGCGACGACGCCCCCAACACCGGAGCCGAAGGGGCCGGAAGAGCGGTGGCAGGGGGCGTCGGAGGCAATGGGCTGACCGGGCTGGCTGAGCGGATCGCCGCCGCCGGCGGATGTCTGGAGGCCGGTCCGCTGCCCGGCGGCGGCTACCGGCTGCACGCCCGAGTGCCCTTGGAGCTGCCGTGATCCGCGTCCTCATCGCCGACGACCAGGACCTGGTCCGCGGCGGCCTGGCCGCGCTGCTCGCCCTGGAGGACGGCATCGAGGTGGTGGCCGAGGTCGGCCGGGGCGACCTGGTCGAGCCCGCGGTGACCGAGCACCGCCCCGACGTGGTCCTGCTCGACATCGAGATGCCCGGCATGTCCGGCCTGGAGGTCGCCGAACGCCTGCGCGGCCACCGGGTGGTCATCGTCACCACGTTCGGCCGGCCCGGCTACCTCAGCCGTGCCCTCGACGCGGGCGTGTCCGGGTTCGTCGTCAAGGACGCCCCGGTGGCCGAGCTGACCGCGGCCGTGCGCCGGGTGATGGCCGGCGAGACGGTGATCGACCCCAAGCTGGCGGTGTCCGCCCTGACCGTCGGGCCGAGCCCGCTCACCCAGCGGGAGGCCGAGGTGCTGCGGACCGCCTCCGGCGGCGCGACCGTGGCCGACATCGCCCGCGCCCTGTTCCTGACCGAGGGCACCGTACGCAACTACCTGTCCTCGGCGATCACCAAGACCGGGGCGCGCAACCGCGCCGAGGCCGTCCGCGTGGCCGAGTCCCGCGGCTGGCTCTGAACCCCCGGCCACCTACCAACCCCTCAACCCTCAAGAGGAGTTTCGCCATGCCTTCCGACGACTTCCGCCCGCCCGGACCGGAGTTGTTCGACTACCCCGCGCTGTGGGACGGCGCGCCGCTCTGGCTCACCAAGCCGGTGCTGCTGGCCGCCGTCGGCGTGCTCGTGGTGTGCGCGCTGGCCTGGGGCGCCTTCTCCCGGCCCAGGCTGGTGCCGCGCGGCCTGCAGAACGCGGGCGAGTACGCCTACCTGTTCGTCCGCGACCAGATCGCCCGCCCGTCGCTGGGCGCGGACGCCGACCGCTGGATGCCGCTGCTGCTCACGCTCTTCCTGCTGATCCTGCTCTGGAACGTGATGGGCGTGATCCCGCTGCTCCAGTTCCCGGTCACCGCCCACGTCGCCTTCCCCTGGGTGCTGGCCGGGGTGGTCTACCTGCTCAAGCTCTACCTCGGCTTCAGGCGCCAGGGCCTGGCCGGCTACCTCAGGAACGCGATGTTCCCCGAGGGCCTGCCCAAGGCCCTGGCGATCACCCTGTACGCGCCGCTGGAGCTGTTCTACATCTTCGTCACCGCGCCGTTCACCCATGCCGTGCGGCTGTTCGCGAACATGTTCGCCGGGCACACGCTGCTGGCCTTCTTCAGCGCGGTCGGCTACTGGTTCCTGGTGGAGCGGCCGACCGTGGGCGGCGTGGCGGTGGGCGTGCTGGCGGTGTTCATGACGTGCCTGCTGACCGCGTTCGAGATCTTCGTGATGTTCCTGCAGGCGTACCTGTTCACCATGCTCACCGCCATGTACCTCGGCCAGTCCCTGCACCCCGAGCACTGACCCGGGCACTGACCCGAGCACTGACCCGGTCAGGACGCGGGCGGCGCCAGGACCCGCCAGGCGGCCGGCCGCACGATCCAGGTGCGCCGCTCCGCCACCTGCTCCAGCTCGCCGTCCACGCTGGCCGGGACGGGCCCGCCCGCGACGGTGATCCGCCTGCCCCGGAAGGTCTGCACGTCGGGGCGGGCGGGGTGCCGGCCGCGGCGCAGCCCGGTGGCGAAGGCCAGCCGGGCCAGCGGTCCCGTGGCGTAGGACACCACCACCTCGGCCAGCCCGTCGTCGGGCCGGGCCGCCGGGGCCAGCGGCGTGCCGCCGCCGATCGTGGCGCCGTTCCCGACGCCGGCCATGAGCACCCGGCGGCGGCCGGTGCACACCTGGGCGCCGTCCACCCTGATCCGCAGCCGCCATCCGCTCGTCCCCGCACCCGCCAGCACCGCGCCCACCGCGTACGCGGCCCGGCTGAGCAGCGGCTTCAGCGGCGCGGCCCGCTCTGCGGCGTGCGCGCCCACGCCGAGGTGCGCGGCGTTGACCACGATGCCGCCGTCGTCGTCGATCAGCAGGTCCACGGGCCGCTCGTGCCCCGCCAGCACGACGCGGGCCGCCTCGGCCGGGTCGAGCGGGATGCCCAGCGTGCGCGCCAGGTCGTTGCCGGTGCCCATGGGGATCAGCCCGACCGGGCCGGCGTCCAGGCGGCCGTGCTCCAGCAGCGCGGCGACCAGCGCGTGCACGCTCCCGTCACCGCCCATCACCACCGGGACCCGGTCGTCGTGCGACCGCGCGGCCTCCTGCGCGCCGCCGTCGCAGACCCGCACGTCGGCCTCCGCCCGCAGCAGCCGCAGCACCTCCCGCGTGCTGTCGTCGCCGACGCCGCCGGCCTGCCGGTTGCAGATCACCAGAAGTCTCACGGGTCCTCGCCTTCCCTTCCGCTGGGCGGATGGGTCTCTTCCCCGGGCGCCCGCCACAATGCCCCGCCGCCGGGACCCGTTCGGAGGGCAGAGGTCCGGCGCGCGGGATGCGGCGGCGCGCTTCTGTGGCGTTTCCAAGGTTCCCCGACGGTGGGATGAACACGCTGCTGCAGTTCTGCCCCGACCCGCTGCTGTCCGGCCCGACCGACGGGTTCGTGCCGCTGGCCGAGCAGGACCAGACCGCCACCGGCACCCTCATCGCCGACGGGCTGGACGGCATGGGCGCCGGACGGGACGAGGTGGCCCGCCTGGCCGGCTCGTTCACCACGATGACGCACGCGCTGCGCGAGTCGGTGCCGGCCCAGCGGCGCCTGGTCGCCGACGCCTCGCACGAGCTGCGCACGCCGCTGACCAGCCTCACCACGAACCTGGAGCTGCTGGAGGAGGGGCGCGGCACGGCCGACCCGCAGGCTGCCGTTCGTGTTCGACCGGTTCTACCGCGCCGAGTCGGCCCGTTCCCTGGGGTCGGGGCTCGGCCTGGCCATCGTCCGCCAGATCGCCGAGGCGCACGCCGGGTCGGTGCGCGCCGAGCCGCTGCGGCCCGGCGTACGGCTGGTCCTCGCGCTGCCCCCGGCCACCTGACCCGGCCACCTGACCGCGGCCGGAGATGAGGGCGCGACCACGGGCGCGGACCCCCGCACCCGCAGCCGCGCCGGTCCAGGGGCCGGTGGCCGGTTCGGTGTTCAGTGGGCTCCGGGGGCGGCCCCGGCGACGGGCACCGCCGGTGCGGCGGGTGCGGCGGGCCGGGGCATCGGGCGCGGCGGCAGCGCCATCAGCACCAGGCCGAGCACCGCCCACAGGCCGAGCACCGTCAGCGGGACGGCCAGGGCGGCGCCGTCGAAGTAGACCACGCTGCGCACCAGTTCGAGCGCCGACCGGGTGGGCAGCACGTAGCCGAGCGCCGCGTACCAGGGCTCGATGAACGCGGCGCCGAACGGCCCGCCGCTGGCCGGCAGGCCGATCGGGATGAACAGCACGGCCGCCGCGATCACGCCGCGCGGCCCGAAGCGGCGCATCAGGCCGTTCACCGCCACCGAGACCAGGAAGATCACCGCGCTGGAGACGGCCAGGAGCCCGAGCGGTGCGCCGGTGAGCGCGCCGAGCAGGCCGTCGACGACCCAGGTGAGCGCCAGGCCGCCGGTCACCGCGCCGAGCGCGAGCACCGCCAGCCGCAGCCCCCGGTGCATCATCGGCTGCATCCGCATGGTGAGCACGGTCGTCGCCAGCGCGGTCAGCAGCAGGCCCAGCACGTAGAACATGCCGGATACGCCGGAGGAGTCGCCCTCGGCCAGCGGCCGCACGTCCTCGACCGCGAGCTGCCGTCCGGCGGCGCGCTGCATCAGGGCGGTGAAGTGCGGGGCCGCCGTGTCGCCGCCCGCACTGGCCACCAGCAGGCGGCCCTCGCCCGCCAGGTAGGCGGCCTCGACCTCGCGCCGGAGCACCGCAGCCCGCGCGCCGGCCGCGTCGGCGTACGGGCGCGCGTCCACGGCCCCGCCCGCGGCCTGCTCCAGCCGGGCGGCGTCGGGGCCCACCACGGCGAGCGGCACCCCGTGCGGAACCGGGTGGTGCAGCGCCCCGACGAACGAACCGATGATCACGACGCCGACGACCGCGGACACCAGGTAGGCGACCGCGACTCGAACAGCGGGATTCTTCATGACGCTCCTCAGTTGTCCACCCGGTTCAGGTCCTGGTGGCGGCCCGCACGACCGGCGCCGCCGCCTTCACCTTGCCGGTTAGAGCGCGCGCTAAGTCAAGGCGTCGGACTCGGATCTGGCCCGCGAATGTTCCAGGAAGTTGAACGTCATCACCACCAGCACCAGAGCGGCCACGGACAGCAGCGCCGGCGCCTGCAACGAGATCGGGATGATCGCCAGGATGGCCACCGGCATGGCGAGCTGCGGCCCCGACCACTTGGCGAAGATGTGCCAGCGGGCGTAGCAGAACGTCGCGAAGTACAGGGCGCAGCCGCCGAACAGCAGCGCGGTCACGGGGGCGGCGAAGACCTGGCCCGGATGGGAGACGACCTCGGCCATGCCCACCGCCATCGCCATGATCGACCCGATGAAGGCCAGGTGGCCGTAGGAGAAGACGCGCCGGATCAGGTCGGTGCGGATCACGGCCTCGTCCAGGGCCTTGGGCAGCGACTCGGCGGCGAAGATGAAGTACACCCACCACAGTGCGCAGGCCAGCACGAACGTCGCGGCGACCGCGCTGATCGAGCCCACGGCGAGCGGGCGCGCCGACGACGCCTGCGCGCCGATGGCCAGGATCGGCTCGCCCATCGCGATGATCAGCAACAGGCCGAACCGCTCGGGTAGGTGATGGGGGTGGAAGTTGACCCGCACCAGGTGGCTGCGGGTCAGCACCGGCGCGGCCAGGTCGATGGCGGCGGCCGCGGCCCAGACCCACACCCGGGCGCCGCTGTCCAGCAGGCCCCCGGCCAGCAGCAGCGGCCCGGTCACGCACACTGAGAGCGTGAAGGGGTTGACCAGCTCGAACGGCCGGCCGCGGAAGTACAGGGCGGCCAGCAGCGAGCGCTGGGCGAAGTAGGCGGCGCCGAACATCAGGCCGCGCTCCTCGTAGGCGAGGGGGGTGGCCAGCGCCATGAACAGGCCGCACAGGCTGAGCGCCAGGATGCCCAGCCGGTCGGGGGTGTTGTTGACGTCGCGGGTGTTGGCGTGCACCGCCATGCCCACCCAGGCCCAGTACGTCGGCACCAGCACGACGACGGCCTGCCCCACGCTGCCCCAGCCGTGGCCGCGGTGGAGCAGGTCGGACAGCTGGGTGACGGCGAACACGAAGACCAGGTCGAAGAAGAGCTCGACCCAGGTGACTTGCTTGTCTGCTTTCGGTTTCATCGAGCGGTGTGACTCCTCGTGCGTCGTGCGGGTGCTCACGCGGGCAGCAGCGCGGGCTCGGCGCCCGTGGCCAGCCGCCAGCGCACGTCGTAGGCGTAGGCGGCCGAGGCCAGCGTGACGTGGTGGTGCCAGCCGTGGAAGGAACGGCCCTCGTAGTCGAACAGCCCGAAGCCCCCGGCCAGCTCGCCGATGGCGTGGGCGGCCCGCCAGCGGGACTTGGCCAGCGCGACCAGCTCCTGCGCCGGCACGGACATGTTCGTCAGCCAGAACGCGCGCGGCCGCGGCCGGCCGAGCGGCCACTCCACCAGCAGCCTGCGCGAGCGCGCCTGCTCGTCGGAGACCGGCAGGAGGACGAACTGCGAACGCAGCGACCGCCCCCGCGGCCCCTCCCACCAGGCCACCGTGCGCCGCTCCAGCCCGGCCGCGGCCTGCGCCGCCTCGGCCAGCGCGACGCGGGCCCGCGGGCCGCCCCCGCGCACCACGCTCATCGAGGCCCTGACCCGGTGGCGGGCGTCGACCTCGACGACGTAGTCGAGGCCGCGGTCCTCCAGGCCGCGCAGCAGGTCGGCGACGCCACGGACGTGGGTGAGGTCGGCCACCAGCGGCGCGACGGGTGTGCCCCAGTCGAGCGTCAGGTCGTCGACCAGGTCGATCACGTGCTCGCCGAAGGGCCGGTGCCGCTCCTGGTCGGGCACGTGCGCCCGGGCCCGCCGGTCGTGGTCGGCCTCCCACGACTGCGGCAGGCACAGCCGCCAGTTGACCGGCACGGCCGCCTCGCCGGAGCTCATCAGCACGGCCGCCCCCACCTGGCAGTTGACCGTGCGGCCGAGGCCGCGCACGTACTGGCGCTCGACGCCCGCCGACCAGCGGCCGTGCTTGGTGAAGGCCACCTCCTCCACCAGCCACGCGGCCGGGGGCGCGCCGGCCGCCAGCACGTCGGCCACGGTGCGGCGGACCGGGCGCGGGTCCCAGCGGCTCTGGTTGACGAACTGCTGCAGCGACTGGCCGTTGTGCGGGCCGCCCACCTCGTCGGCGATGCGCTGGATGGACTTGCGCCCGCCCGCGTGCAGCAGCCCCAGCACGTACGACTCGGCCGCGCTACGCTGGTCGGAGCGCGGCAGCGAACCGAATATCGTACCGAAGAATTCCGCGAACTCTTCGCGCTCGTTCACCGCGAGTTCTCTCATGACCGCCCCTCACCTGCATTAGAGAAGATCCGTAATGGCGAACGCGGTCAGGATCGCAGTTAAGTTTTGGTTCGCACAAGAGAGTAACACCAAGGTGGCAGCGGAGCTGTCCGGGAGTATTAAAGGGAGTACTCCCGGAGGCATCAACCGGGTGCTCATCGATAACCCGGTATTACATCACACGCGCCCTCAGTCAGGTGTGCGGGTAATGGACTTGCCGCCCGATGAGTCTGGAGTGCACTCTTGCATCCACCGGAATCATGTGATCATATGATGCGGGGATCTGCGCCGGTGACTGAGTAAGGCGACACACACTACGGGGGATGACCAGTGCAGTGCAACATCCAGCCCACGGTTGTGATAGCCGAACAGATCGAGGCCCATAAGGCTGCGATCTTGGCACAGCTGTGCGGCGAAATTGAAGAATCAACTTCCGGGGCCGCTCCGGGCGAGTGCGCGGAGTTGGCGGAAGAGCTCCTCGACCTGATGGTGGCCCGGCTCAAGGCCAGTGCGGACCGCTCCTCGGGGGCCCTGGCCGGGTCGATGGACGGCGGTCGCGGCGACGCCCGGGAATGGCGGCGAATTTCCCGCGACCTGCACGACCGGGTGGGCCACGAGATCAGCGTGGCGAGCCGGCAGCTGGAGCTCGCCGAAATCGGTCACGCACGTGGTACGGACGGTTTCCCAGTGCATGTGAAGGAGGCGAAGGCCGCGCTGCTCCGGGCTCACCAGGAAATCCGCGACGTCATATCCGACCTGCGCGTTCACGCCCATTGGCCGGGAATGGAGCAAGCGCTTGTACGGCTGATGACAACCATTGTGGACCCTCGCCTGGAGCATCGCATCACCCTTATCGGCGATGTCGACGGCCTGCCTCCGCGCATTCGGGACGAGTTATTCCTGATATTACGCGAAGCCATTACCAACAGCATCTCCCACGCGGGCGCCGACCTGCTCGAAGTGTGCGTCAAGATTGCGCACGACCGGATCACAGCAATTGTGCGGGACAACGGCCGGGGTTTCTCGGGCTGGCGCGCGAAACATGGGAACGGCCTGACCTCCATGCGCGAGCGCGGGGTCGCTCTGGGCGGCCTGGTGACCATAGAGAGCACCCCCGGGAAGGGCACCGAGGTCGTCTTCCGTGCCCCTGTCCGGGCTGTCCGGGACGAGCGGCCGAAGGAAACATCGGATGCAAAGAGAAGGCAGCATTGACGTTCTCATCGCCGACGACCACACGATCCTGAGGGAGACGCTCAAGCAGACGCTGGAGCTCGAACCCGACCTTCGTGTCGTCGCCACCGCCGGGGACGCGCGCGCGGCGGTGAAGTCGGCCGAGGCGCTGCGGCCGGACGTCGTGGTGCTCGACGTGGAGATGCCCGGCGACGGCGTCGTGCGCACCACCACCCACATCCACCGGGTCTCGCCCCGGTCCCGCGTCATCGTGCTGAGCATGTACGACGACCCGGTGCTGGTGCAGGAGCTCATCGCCCACGGCGTGCGCGGCTACCTGCTCAAGAGCGTCGGCCGGGAGGAGCTGGTGCAGGCCATCCGCGGCGTCTGCGCGGACGCCGAGCGCGTGGTCCTGTCGGTCTCGCGCGAGAGCCTGATGATGGCCGGCCGGCCGCGCGCCGGCAAGCTGTCCGAGCGGGAGCTGAGCGTGCTGTCCCTGGCCGCACAGGGCCTCAGCAACGCCCAGATCGCCACCCGGCTGATGATCGCCGAAGGCACGGTCAAGCGTCACCTGCGCAACATCTTCACCAAGCTCGACGCCACCTCCCGCCTCGACGCGGTGAACAAGGCCATGGCCGCCTCACTGCTGACGCTCTGACGCCTCCTCCCCGGGGACCAGCCAGAGCGTCGCCAGCGGCGGCAGCAGCACCTCGGCGACCGCACCCCCGTCCGAGCTCGTGCCCGTGCCCGTGACCGAGCCCAGGTTGCCGAGGTTCCCGCCGCCGTAACAGGCGGCGTCGGTGTTGAGCACCTCGTGCCAGCGCCCGCCGGAGGGGAGCGCCAGCCGGTGCGCGTGACGCGGCACCGGCGACAGGTTGCTCACGCACACCAGCGGCGCCCCCCACCGGTCCCAGCGCACGAAGGAGTAGACGCTGGAACCGGCGTCGTCGGCGTCGATCCAGCTGAAGCCGCCGGGGGAGCAGTCCAGCCGCCACAGCGCCGGGGTGGCGGCGTAGCGCCGGTTCAGGTCCCTGACCAGGTCGCGCACGCCCTTGTGCCGGGGGTCGCGCAGCAGCGCCCAGTCCAGCTCGCGATCATGGGACCACTCGCTCCGCTGCGCGAACTCCTGGCCCATGAACAGCAGCTTCTTGCCCGGATGCGCCCACATGAAGGCCAGGTACGCGCGCAGGTTCGCCAGCCGCTGCCACTCGTCGCCCGGCATCTTCCCGGCCAGCGAGCCCTTGCCGTGCACCAGCTCGTCGTGGCTGAGCGGCAGCACGAAGTCCTCCGCGTACGCGTACGTCAGCCCGAACGTCAGCGCGTGATGGTGGTACGGCCGGTGCACCGGGTCGCGCCGCATGTAGCCGAGCGTGTCGTGCATCCAGCCCATGTTCCACTTGAAGTCGAACCCCAGCCCGCCGGCGGACGTCGGCCGGGTCACCCCCTCCCACGCCGTGGACTCCTCGGCGATCGTCAGCACCCCGGGGCAGCGCCGGTGGAGGGTGTCGTTCAGCTCCCGCAGGAAGGCGATCGCCTCCAGGTGCTCCCTGCCGCCGTGCGCGTTGGGCCGCCAGGCGCCGTCCGGGCGGGAGTAGTCCAGGTAGAGCATCGAGGCGACGGCGTCCACGCGCAGGGCGTCGACGTGGAACTCCGTGCACCAGTAGAGGGCGTTGGCGATGAGGAAGTTGCGCACCTCCGGGCGGCCCAGGTCGAAGGTGAGCGTGCCCCAGTCGGGATGCTCGCCGCGCAGCGGGTCGGGGTGCTCGTACAGGGGGCCGCCGTCGAAGCGGGCCAGCGCCCAGTCGTCGCGCGGGAAGTGCGCGGGCACCCAGTCGAGTATCACCCCGATCCCGGCCAGGTGCAGCGACTCGATCAGGGCGCGGAAGTCGTCCGGGGTGCCGTAGCGGGAGCTCGGCGCGTAGTAGGAGGAGATCTGGTAGCCCCAGGAGCCGCCGAAGGGGTGCTCGGCCACCGGCATGAGCTCCACGTGGGTGAAGCCCATGCCGCGCAGGTACCCGGGCAGCTGCTCGGCCAGGTCGCGGTAGGTCAGGCCGCGCCGCCAGGAGCCCAGGTGCAGCTCGTACACGCTCATGGGCGCCTCGCGGGCCGGGCCGTCGCCGCGGGCCGCCAGCCACGCGCCGTCGCGCCAGCGGTGCCGCGAGGTGTACACCACCGACGCGGTGCGCGGCGGGTGCTCGGCCGCCAGGGCCAGCGGGTCGGCCTTGCGCCGGGTACGGCCGTCCGCGCCGGTGATCTCGTACATGTACCGGCAGCCGTCGCCGGCCCCGGGCACGAACAGCTCCCACAGGCCGCCGCCGGGCGTCCGGCGCAGCGCGTGCCCGGCGCCGTCCCAGCCGTTCAGGTCGCCCACCAGCCGCACCTCGCGCGCGCCCGGCGCCCACACCGCGAACGAGACGCCCGCCACGCCGCCCACCGTCCGGGTGCGCCCGCCCAGCGCCCGCCACAGCTCCTCGTGCCTGCCCTCGCCGATGAGGTGCAGGTCCAGCTCGCCCAGCGCGGACGGGATCCCGCCGGTCAGGACGTCCATCACCGCTCCACCGTCAGGATGTGCGCCGGCTGCCTGGACGGGTCCAGCCGCACGAAGTTGCGCGCCCCCCACTGGTAGACCTCGCCGGTCAGCTCGTCGCGCACCCGGAAGGAGGGCCCGAGGTCGGGCAGGTCCAGCGTCACCGTGGCCTGCCGCACGTGGTGCGGATCGAGGTTGACCACGACGATCACGGTGTCCTCGCCCGCCTGCTTGGCGAAGCAGAGCACGGCGTCGTCGTCGGCGTGCTGGAAACGCAGGTTGCGCAGCAGGCGCAGGGCCGGATGGCGGCGGCGGACCCGGTTCAGCGTGGCCAGGAAGGGCGCCAGCGTGCCGCCCGCCGACCAGTCGCGCGGCCGGTACTGGTACTTCTCCGAGTCCTTGTACTCCTCGCTGCCCGGCGCGGCCGGCTCGCGCTCGCACAGCTCGAACCCGGCGTACACACCCCACGTGGGAGAGGCCGTCGCGGCCAGCGCGGCCCGCACCCGGAACGCGGCCGGGCCGCCCTCCTGGAGGTAGGCGTGCAGGATGTCGGGCGTGTTGACGAACAGGTTCGGCCGCATGTACGCCGCCGCCTCCCCGGCCAGCTCGCCCAGGTAGCTCTCCAGCTCCGGCTTGGCGTTGCGCCAGGTGAAGTAGGTGTAGGACTGCTGGAAGCCGACGGCGGCCAGCGTGTGCATGATCGCCGGGCGGGTGAACGCCTCGGCCAGGAAGACGACGTCCGGGTCGGTGCGGTTGATCTCGGCGATCAGGCGCTCCCAGAAGAACACCGGCTTGGTGTGCGGGTTGTCCACCCGGAAGATCCGCACCCCGTGGCCCATCCAGTGGCGCAGCACCCGCAGCGACTCGGCCAGGATGCCGCCGGGGTCGGCGTCGAAGGAGATCGGGTAGATGTCCTGGTACTTCTTGGGCGGGTTCTCGGCGTAGGCGATGCTGCCGTCGGGCCGGTGCTCGAACCACCGCGGGTGCTCCCGTACCCACGGGTGGTCGGGCGAGCACTGCAACGCGAAGTCCAGCGCCACCTCCAGGCCCAGCTCGCCGGCCCTGGCCACGAAGAAGTCGAAGTCGTCGATCGTCCCCAGGTCGGGGTGGACGGCGTCGTGCCCGCCGGCGGCCGAGCCGATCGCCCACGGCGAGCCGGGGTCGTGCGGCCCGGCGATCGGCGAGTTGCCCGGCCCCTTGCGGTTGGTCCGGCCGATCGGGTGGATCGGCGGCAGGTAGACCACGTCGAAGCCCATCGCCGCGACGGCGGGCAGCCGCTCGGCCGCGGTCCGGAAGGTGCCCGAGCGCGGCGGGTGACACCCCGTGGGGTCCACCACGGCGCCCTCGGAGCGGGGGAAGAACTCGTACCAGGCCCCGTACAGCGCCCGTTCGCGCTCCACCAGCAGCGGCAGGTCCTCCCCGGCCGTCACGTGGTCGCGCAGCGGCCGGCGGGCCAGCGTCCGCAGCACCGGCTCGGCCAGCGCGATCGCCAGCCGCGCCTCGGGGTCCAGCTCGCCGTCGCGCAGCGTCGCGGCGGCCACGCGCAGCAGCCGGGCGTCGGCGGGCGGCACCTCGGGCTGGGCGGCGGCCCTGGTCAGCAGCCGGGCGCCCGCCTCCATCGTCACGGCCACGTCGATCGCGGCGGGGATCTTCACCTCGGCCACGTGCAGCCAGGTCGCCACGGGATCGCTCCACGCCTCCACCCGGAACGTCCACTCGCCCTCCCGGTGGGCGGCCACCTCGGCCGCGTACCGGTCGGAGCCCTGGGACACAGCCGCCATCGGGATCCAGGCGGCCTGCTTGCCGTCGGGGTCGGTGAGCACGACGTTCGCGCCCACCACGCCGTGCCCCTCCCTGAACAAGGTCGCCGACACCTCGAACGGCTCGCCCGGCACCGCGCGAGCGGGCCGGCATCCGCCCGCCACGACGGGCCGGACGCCGACGACGGGCACGCGGCCCGCGGCGATCTCGGAGATCTCGGTCAACACCAGCGTCTCAGTCATGTGTCACGCGTCCTGCAGGTCGGCGATGGTCTCGAACGAGGTGCCGGCGGCGGCCTCGCAGTGCGCCGGCACGGTCAGCCCCGGGTACACCGTCACCCCGGACAGCCGCACGCCGGCCTGAACCGTCACTCCGTTGCCCAGCGCGCTGTAGCCGCTCAGCACGGTCACGCAGTCCACGAACGACTCCACCGTGACCATCGTCCCCACGTGCGTGTCGGTGAGCCGCGCCCAGGGCCCGATGATCGCGCCGTCCAGGCAGGCCACCCGCTGCAGCCGGCACCCGGTGTGCAGGTCGACGCCGTCGCCGATCGCGGAGTCCGAGACGACCACGCCGGGGCCGATCTCGACGTCCCGGCCGATGTGCACGTTCGGCCCGATCCGGACCAGGCCCGCGCTGATCTTCTCGGCCAGCGTCATGCCCGACGTCGCGTCCCGCTGGCGCAGCGAGGACTCGTGGATGCGCACGTTGCCGGGGTAGGCCCGCAGCATGCCCTTGAGCACGTGCGGGTAGCCGCCGCTCAGCGCGTCGGTCAGCGTGTCGAGATAGTCGCGCAGGTTGCCCAGGTCGCCCAGCTTGGCGATGGGCGCGATGCCGACCCGGTGGCCGGCCTCCACCAGCCACGGGAGCAGGTCGTGCCCCCAGTCGAGCCGGTGGCGGGCCAGCTCGGCCAGTGCCGGCTCCCCGGCCAGCTTCCGCAGCCGCCCGCAGTCGACCAGGTAGAGCCCGGCGTTGACGGGCACCCGGGCCGGGTCGGCGGCCAGGGCGTGCACCTCGGCCAGCGGTGGCTTCTCCACGAAACGCCGGATCTGCCCGGAGGCGTCCGTGACCATCGTGCCGTACTTGCCCGCCACCTCCTCGGCCGGCCGCTCGACCACGGCCACGGTGACCACCGCGTCGCTGTCGCGGTGGCGGCGGACCAGCTCCTCCAGGTCGAACTCGAACAGCGAGTCGGTCGGGAAGACCAGCGCCAGCCCGTCGAGCTCCCAGTAGTCCAGGCTGCTCAGCGTCGCCTCGCCGGAACCGGTGTTGGTCCAGTCCATCCGCGGCCGCGAGTAGCGCACGCGCACGCCCAGCCCCTCGCCGTGCCCGAGCACGTCCTTGGCCTGGTAACGGTTCTCCCGGCCGTTGGCGATCAGATAGAAGTCGCTGACCCCCTGGTCGCGCAGGGCCATGATCTGCCATTCGATGACCGGCCGTCCGGCGAAGCAGACCGTGGCCTTGCTCCGCAGGTGGCCGGGGGCCTCCAGGGTGAGCGGCCGGGCCCTGAGACCCTGTCCGCCCGCCAATGCGATTCCGGCGATCTCATTCATTGTCCGTACTTCCCCGTGGGTGTCCTACGTAGAGCGATCATGGTGATGTCGTCGAACTGCTCGGCGGACCCGATGTGCGCGCTGATCTCCCGTTCGAGCCTGTCCAGCAGGTCGTCCGCCCCGGTGGCGGGCTGCGAGACGAGGGTCAGCATGAGCTCCTCGCTGAAGAAGCGGCCGGACTCGTCCCTGGCCTCGGTCACGCCGTCGGTGTAGGCGAACAGCAGGTCCCCCTGGTCCAGGTGGGCCCTGCCGACCTCGAAGACGGAGTCGGGCACCAGCCCCAGCGCCGGCCCGGTGGGACGCAGCAGGGTGTGGCCGCCGCCCGCGTGGCGGATGATGGGCGGGTTGTGCCCGCAGTTGATGTAGACCAGCGCGCCGGTGACCGGGTCGAGCACGCCGAAGAACAGCGTGGCGAAGTAGCCCTGGCGCAGGTGGTTGGCGGTCAGGTAGTCGTTGGTCGCGATCACCGCGCGCAGCAGCGGCGTGGTGTCGTCCTGGACGAGGTCGGCCTCGCCGGTCCCCACGTGCGCGGCCGTGTGCCGCAGCAGGGTCCTGATCAGGGCCATGAACAGGGCGGCGCCGACGCCCTTGTCGCACACGTCGGCCACCACCAGCCCGATCCGCGACCCGCCCAGCAGCTCCAGGGCGTCGTAGAAGTCCCCCGCGACCTCCCTGGCCGGCTGGAACCGGACGGTGAGCTGCCAGCCCGCGCGGGCCGGCAGCGCGTCGGGCAGGAACCCCGCCTGGATCTCCCGCCCGATCTGCAGCTCGCGCTCGTACTTCAGCAGCGCCTCCTCCTCGGCGCCCGGGAAGCGGCCGAACACCTGGCCCGCCCGCAACCTGCGGTGCAGCAGCTCCGGCACGAAGGGCGGGACGATGTAGTCCAGCCCGGCCAGCACGTGCGGTTCGAGCTGGCGCAGGTCGCCGTCGGTGAACGCGACCACGACGGGCGGCCGCGCGCCGGCCTGGACGACCCGCGTCACCTCGCGCACGACCTCCACGTCGAGGCTCGCGTTCACCAGCAGCAGACCGGTGGGCGGAGGCGCCTCGGCCAGCAGTTGCTCGGGGGTGCGCCTGGCCACGGGAGCGCCGTCGGCGGCCAGCAGCAGGCACAGCTCTTCCGCTGCTGGTGATGGGCCACTGACGACGAGGGTCACCTCCGCATCCATCGGTACCTCCTAGACGCGGTTCATGATGATGGTCGTCTGGTTACGACCCGAGCTGTACTCGTAGCGGACCTGGTCGGCGACCGTACGGGCCAGGTAGACGCCCAGCCCGCCCGGCCGGCGCTCGCCCAGCGGCCGTTCCAGGTCGGGAACGGCCTCGTAGGCGGTCGGGTCGAACGGCGGTGCCGAGTCGGTCAGGCGCAGCCACACCCGGCCCGGCTCCACCCCGCCGGTCAGCTCCAGCTCGCCCGGCCGGTCGCGGTGGCCGTGGGTGATGATGTTGACGATGAGCTCCTCGGCGGCCAGCCGCAGCCAGTGGGCGCGCGTGCGGGTCAGCCCGCCGAGCGCGCTCAGCGTCTGCACGTAGGCCATCAGCTCGTCCAGCGACTCGGGCTCGGCGGGGAGCCTGAGCCGCTCCATCGCCTGCCTACTCGGGGATCGCATCGCTGAAGTCCACGCTGTGGTGGAAGCCGACCAGCCGGATGGTCTGCTCGATGGCGTCGTTCGCGCCGACCAGCACGATGCGCACGTCGTCGGCCAGCTTCTGCCGGGCGAACACCAGCCCGCGCAGCCCCGCCGAGGACATGTAGCTGAGCTGCGACATCTCCAGCACCAGCAGCTCGGCCGCGGCCTCGGCCGCGCGCTCCACCTCCCTCCTGAAGGTCTCGGCGGTCAGGGCGTCCAGCTCGCCCTCCAGTGTGATCAGTGCGGTGCTGCCGTCGTGGGTCAGGATCGCGTTGAACGACATGGGATCTCCTTCGGGGGATTTCAGGGATGGGCGCGGCCGACCAGCGCGACCGCGGCCCGCGGGCCGACGACGATCCGCCGCTGGTCGGCCAGCGGCGGCTCCTGGCCCGGCGGGTGGACGTCCTCGGGGGCGGCGGCCGCGGTGTCGGCGAACAGGTGCCACACCACGCCGTCCGGCAGGGCGGGCAGCTCCAGCTCCCGCGCCTGCCAGTGGGTGTTGGCGGCCAGGTACAGGTGCTCCTCGCCGCCGCCGGCCGCCGGGCCGCTGCGCAGCATCGCCACCAGCGTGCTGTCCGGCGACCAGTCGGGCTCGCCGGCCCGCTCGCCGTGCCAGGACACCTGCGGCAGCCCGCCGGCGCCCTCGTCGCCGCACGGGTGGCGGCGGTCGCGCACCATCGGGTGGGCGGCGCGGAAGGCGACGCACTCGCGCACGAACCGCAGCAGCTCGCCGTTGCGCTCGGTCAGGCCCCAGTCGAACCACGACAGCGGGCCGTCGTGGCAGTAGGCGTTGTTGTTGCCCTGCTGGCTGCGGCCGACCTCGTCGCCGGCCAGGATCATCGGGATGCCCTGGCTGAGCAGGAGCAGCAGCATCGCGTTCCTGGCCTGCCGCCCGCGCAGCGCCAGCACCTCGGCGTCCCGCGTCGGGCCCTCGGCGCCGCAGTTCCAGCTCTGGTTGTCGTCGTTGCCGTCGCGGTTGTCCTCGCCGTTGGCCTCGTTGTGCTTGCCGTCGTACGCGAACAGGTCCGCCAGCGTGAACCCGTCGTGGCAGGTGACGAAGTTGACCGAGGCGAGCGTGCCGCGGGAGGCGTACAGGTCGGGCGAGCCGACCAGCCGGGTGGCCAGCTCGCCGGCCGAGCCGGGGTCGGCCTTCAGGAAGCGGCGCAGCGCGTCGCGGTAGCGGCCGTTCCACTCCGACCAGCGCTGGTAGCCGGGGAAGGAGCCCACCTGGTACAGGCCGCCCGCGTCCCACGCCTCGGCGATCAGCAGGCAGTCGCGCAGCAGCGGGTCGTGGGCCAGCGTCTCGATCAGCGGCGGGTTCGCCAGCGGCGCGCCGTCCTGGCCGCGGTCCAGGATCGCGGCCAGGTCGAAGCGGAAGCCGTCGATGTGGTACTCGCCGGCCCAGTAGCGCAGGCAGTCGAGCACGTAGTCGCGCACCACCGGGTGGTTGCAGTTGAAGGTGTTCCCGGTGCCGCTGAAGTTGTAGTAGTAACCCTCCGGAGTGAGCATGTAGTACGTGCCGTTGTCCAGGCCGCGGAAGTGGATCGTCGGGCCGTTCTCGTTGCCCTCGGCCGTGTGGTTGAAGACCACGTCCAGCACCACCGCGATCCCGGCCCGGTGCAGCTCCTTGACCAGGTTCTTGAACTCGTCGGACTGCATGCCGTACCGGCCGGTGGCCGCGTAGCCGGCCTTGGGCGCGAAGAAGCCCAGCGTCGAGTAGCCCCAGTAGTTGTACAGGCGCTCGCCGGTGACCGGGTTGACCCGGCTCATGTCGAACTCGTCGAACTCGAAGACCGGCATCAGCTCCACGCAGTTGACGCCGAGCGCCTTCAGGTAGGGGATCTTCTCGATCAGCCCCGCGTACGTGCCCGGCGCCGACACCCCCGAGGACGGGTCCGCCGTGAAGCCGCGCACGTGCAGCTCGTAGACGACCAGGTCCTCCGGCGCGACGCGCAGCGGCCGGTCCTCCTCCCAGTCGAAGTCGTCGGAGACCAGCACCGACCGGTAGGGGTAGGGGTCGTCCCAGTCCACCTCGGCGCCCCACACGTCCCGGCCCGACATGACCCTGGCGTACGGGTCGGCCAGGATCCTGGCCGGGTCGAACCGGTCGCCGGGGGCCGGCGTCTCCGGGCCGGTGACGCGGTAGCCGTACTCGACGCCCTCGTGGTCGAGGCCGAACACGGTCATGGCCCACACGCCGCCGATCCGGTACCCGCCGGGGAACGGCAGCTCGGCGAACGGCTGCCGCTCGCCGCGCCGGAACAGCACCAGCGAGACCGCGCTCGCGCCGCTGGAGTAGACCGAGAAGTTCACCCCGCCGGGCACCAGCGTGGCGCCGAACGGCATCGGATGGCCCGCCCGCACCCCGAACCCGGCCAGCTCGGCCGTCGGGAAGGAGTCGATCCGGCCCGGCACGCCCTGCGTCTCGATGCTCATGTGGCCTCCTCCCGCGGCTCGGCGGCCCGGACGATCTCCAGCGCGTCCGCCACGCAGTCGGCGACGACGAAGAAGCGCAGGAACCCGGTCGCCGCCATCACCCCGCGCAGCTCGGCCGACAGGCCCACCAGGGCGATGAAGCTGTCCAAGGTCCGCGCCTGCCGGTAGACCAGCAGCATCGTGCGCAGGCCCGCGCTGGACAGGTAGCTGACGCCGGTCAGGTCGAGCAGCACCGGGCGGCTGTCCGGCAGCAGCGACAGGATGCGCTCCTGCGCGGCCGGGGCCGACCTGCTGTCGAGCTGGCCGGTGAGCCCGATCACGGTGACCGGGCCGATCGTGTCCGTCGTGATCTCCATGGCCGGCACGCTCACTCCTGCACCGGGGTCAGGGTCACCTTGACGCGCAGCGCCTCGGCCGAGACCGGCAGCTCCACGGTCATCGCCACCGGGTCCAGCACCTCGTACGGCTTGCCGTCCACCTCGGCCTCGGTGAGCAGCACCCGCCCGGCCGGCAGCAGGTCGGGCGCGACGCGCAGGATGCGCTCGGCGTCCGGGCCCGGCTTGAAGTGCAGGGTGAGCGGCTGCCGCGTGACCAGCAGCCGCGTGTAGACGGTCGCCAGGAAGCACAGCTCGGAGGAGTGGTACATGCTCATCGAGTGGCTGCCCTTGAACCGCTCGGTCCCGAGCAGGTACGGCAGGCCGTTGGCCAGCACGTTGAAGTAGACCGCGCCCTCGTCGTGGTCGAGGAAGAAGGCGTTGTAGAAGCCCGCCGCCTGACGCGCCTGCTCCAGGTGGTCGTCACCGCCCAGCTCGCCGGCGACGATCAGGTACGCCAGGATCGCCTGCTCCTGCTGCCACCACGCCTTGCGGTCGTGCCAGGCGAAGCGGTGCCACTGCTGGCCCTCGGCCCGGTGCCGTTCGACGACGTCGTACCAGCCGCCGCGCTGCTGGTCGCTGCCGACCGCCGGCATGGTGTCGGCCAGGTGCTCGGCCAGGTCGCGGTAGGCGTCCTTGGGGCGGGCGCCGTGCATGCGCATGAGGTTCCAGGCGATCTTCAGGTTGTGCCCGACGACCGCGCGGTCCTGCTGCCAGCCGTGCGTCAGGTCGTGGCTCCAGTCGTCGTGGAAGCGCTCGTTGACGAACGGGCTCGACGGCTCGGGGAAGTGCTCGACGATCGTGTCGAAGGTGCGTTCCAGCATCTCCAGGTGGCGCTCGTCGCCGGTGGCCAGGTAGTAGTTGATCAGGTAGGCCGGGGCGTGGTCGCCGATGGAGTTCCAGTTCTTGCGCGACTGGTTCGGCCCGAGCGACTCGTGGTGCGGGCTGAGCAGGATCGGGTCGACGTGCGAGTAGTAGCCGCCGCGCCGGTGGTCGCGGAAGAACTTCTCGAACAGCCGCAGCGTGGCGTCGACGTCGGAGGCGATGCGCTTGTCGCCGGTGACCCGGTAGGTCTGCGTCGGGCCGGCCAGGGCGTAGATCTGCTCGTACATCGGGATGGCGTCGTAGTCGTCGCCGAACTCCGAGGTGAACAGCTTCTTCTCGTGCTCGCCGTCCACCTTGATGCCGTGGTACCAGTACACGACGTCGTTCTCGGGGTCCACGAAGCGCATGTGCTCGCGCAGGTAGCGGGTGCCGCGCTCGGCGACCTCCAGGTAGGCGTCGTCGCCGGTCAGCATGTACGCCGAGGCCATGCCGTACACCAGCCGCGAGATCGTGTCGGTCTCCTGCACGTGGCTGGCGGTCTTGTCGCCGCCCAGGCGCAGGATCGTCCGGTAGTCGCGGAAGTCGACCGGCCCCTGCCCGAACTGGGCGCGGCGGTAGAACGCGGCGATCTCGTCGAGCTGGTTGATCCACCAGTCGGGCTGCTCGAACCGGTACTCGCCGGCGCCGCGGCCCAGGAAGATCAGCCGCTTGGCCGAGAAGACCGGCTCCTCGCCCTCGGGGTAGAAGATCCCGTAGACGAACAGGTGGCGGCCCGGCGTCAGCATGTCGCGCACGTGGTCGCCCGCGTCCACGTACGGCTCGCCCAGGTTGCGCAGCAGCTCGGCCGAGACCTCGCCGTCCAGGCGCACCTCGACCGTACGGCCGTCGATGGTCGCCAGCCGGAAGGAGCCGGAGCCGGCGTCGAACCGTTCGACCCGCCCGGCCACGGTGTCCATGAAGGTGAAGTTCATCGTTGCTCCTACAGCGTCTCGGCGAGCTGGCCGATGATGGTGTGGGCGAACAGATGGCAGTGGTACACGCTGCGCCCGGTGATCAGGTTGCCGTCGATGACCACGTCCTGGTCCACGTACTCGGCGCCCATGTTGCGCACGTCGCCCACGAGGTTGTTGTGCGCGACGACCTTGCGCCCGCGCATCGTCTCGGGGGCGGCGGCCATCAGCCACAGGCCGTGGCAGATCACGCCCGTGATGATCGACGGCTCCTCCAGCGCCCGCCGCACGAACGCGGTGGCCGGCGCCAGCCGGTTGACGTCGTCGGTGTAGCGCAGCCGGTCCGAGACGATCCCCGAGGGCACGATCACCGCGGCGTAGGAGCGCAGCTCACGGTCGCTGATGCCCTCGAACCCGCGGTCCACGGTGAACGGCACCCGCCACTCGTGGCCGGTGAAGGTGATCGACGACTGCCCCCACAGGCGGGTCATGAAGTGCACCTCGGCGCCGGCCTCGGCGAAGCGCCGCTCGTAGTAGAAGATCTCCGGCTCGACGTAGTCGCTCTCCATCAGGACAGCGATCTTGCGGCCGTTCAGTGCCGCGCCGGCCCGTGGCTCGATGCCGCTCACAATGGCCTCCCCGGTTCGGTGACGAGGTCGATGAGGAAGGGGCCGTCGTGGCCGAGCAGCCGCTCGACGGCCTCCTCGATCTGGTCGGCCTTCTCCACCCGCAGCCCGTCCACGCCGCAGCCCCTGGCCAGGTCGGTGAACTGGAGGTCGGGATAGGAGAGGTCGAAGGAGCGAGGAAAGCGGTGACCGGGGATGCCCCGGCCGCGCCAGTACTCCTCGATGTTGTTGTCCAGCAGCCGGTAGCTGTGGTTGTTGCAGATCACGAACTTGGCGGCGATGTCGTACCGGACGGCGGTGGCCAGCGCCTGGAAGGTGTACATGCTGCCGCCGTCGCCGGTGAAGCCGATCACCGTGCGGTCCGGATGGGCGAGCTTGGCGCCGATCGCCCCCGGGATGCCCACGCCGAGCGAGCCGCCGCGGGTCAGGAACCAGCTCCCGGGCCCGCGCGGGGGGAAGTAGGAGCCGATCACGCCGGAGGCGGTCAGCCCCTCGTCGAAGACGATCACGTCCTCGGGGGCCCGCGCCGCCAGCTCGCGCATGAACGCGTTGAGTATCGAGTCCTCGGCCGGCGCCGGGCGCGGCGCGGCCGTCCGCCGGGCCAGCCGCGCCGCCGCCGCCTGCTGGTCGGCCCGGCTCAGCGTGCCCTCCAGCTCCGCCGACAGCGCCGCCAGCGTGAGCCGGGGGTCGGCCACCAGGCCGAGCGTGACCGGGTGGTTCTTGGCGATCTCGTACGAGTCCAGGTCGACGTGCACGATCCGCGCGTCCTTGCCGAACGGGCTGCTCAGCGAGGGGAACACCTCGGGGAACAGGTACGTGCCCACCACCAGCACGGCGTCGGCGTCCTTGACGGCGTCCGCGCTGACCTGGCCGAACATGTGGCCGAGCTGGCCGCGGAAGAGCGGGTGCCGGCCGTCCATGTTCGCCTCGGAGAACTCCACGCCCCACACGTCCGCGCCGAGCTGCTCGGCCACCCGGGTCAGCTCCGCCTGCGCGCCGGAGACCGACACGCCGTCGCCGGCCAGGATGATCGGGGACCGGGCGCCGGACAGCAGTTCGGCGGCCCGGCGGACCAGCTCGGGGGCGGGCAGCGCGGCCGAGTGCGGCACCACCGACGGCTGGACCGGCTCGTGGTTGGGCTGGTCCAGCACGTCGAGCGGGAGCGCCACGAACACCGGGCCGCGCGGCGGCGTCATCGCCAGCTTCACCGCCCGGCGCAGCACCCGCAGCACCGAGCCCGGGTCGATCACGCGCATGGCGTGCTTGGTGACGGGCCGGGCCATGGCCACGAGGTCGGCGGCCATCTGGGCGTCCATCGCGTCGTAGCCGACCCCGGCCTCACCGGCGACGACCACCAGCGGGGAGTGCCCCCGCTTGGCCTGGTACAGCATGCCGATCGCGTTGCCCAGCCCCACACCGCTGTGGAGCTGCAAAAGCGCGGGTCCGCCCGTGGCGCGGGCGTAGCCGTCGGCGATGCCGGCCGCCACCGTCTCCTGCAGGGTGAGGATGTAGTGGAAGTCCTCGAAGCCCTCCAGCGCGTCGAGGAAGCCCTGCTCGACCGTCCCCGGGTTGCCGAACATGTACGTGATGCCGTCGCTGAGGAACTGCTCGATGATCGCGGTGTTGCCGTCCCTGGCCATGGCCCGCCATCACCAGCCGAAGCGGCGCAGGCCGCCCTCGAGCACTTCGACGATCTTCTGCCCGGTCAGGAACGAGTCGGGCGTGGACCGTCCGGTGACGAACGGGAAGTCCACGATGACCGAGGTCTCCCTGCCGAAGTTGCCGATGTAGCGCCCCTCGGGCCCGGTGGCGTCCCGCAGGATGTACTCCAGCGGGTACGGCGGCGGCCCCATGTTGAAGTCGGGCACGCCGAGGAACCCGGTGCCGTCCTTGTAGTCGTACTCCTTGCAGTGGCCGGTGACGCGCTTGCCCCAGATGATGCTCTTGCGGTCCTCCCAGTCGCGGGCGAAGGCCAGGCAGGCCACGCCGTAGCACTCGGCGGCCACCGGCTTGCCCGCCCGCACGAACGCGAGCACGATCTCGTGCACCCGCTCGTTGTTGGCCAGGTCCACGATCGGCCCGCTGCCGCCCACGATCAGCACCGCGTCGTAGGGCACCAGCTCGGCCTCCAGCTTGGCCACCGCCCGGTGGTAGGACTCCAGCCGACGCAGGTAGTCGGGGCTGCTGGTGTAGGGGCGCTCGGGCGCCCAGGCCGACAGGTTGAGCGGGTTGGCCAGGCGGCCCGACTCGTCCAGGTCGCGGGTCAGCTTGGCCACCTCGGGCGTGGTGACCGAGCGGCCGAGCGGCGGGTCGACGTAGTCGGGGTCCATGCTGGGCGGCAGGGCGTGCGGCTGCTTGCCGGTCGGCGTGGCGAACACGACGTCGTAGCCGCGCTCGTCGAAGGCCGACAGCGGGCCGACGAGCTCCTCCCCCCAGTAGCCGAACTCCGAGAGGATCACGAGAACACGCTTGGTCATGCCGACTCCCCAGGGATGATCCAGTTTTCCGTGCAGGTCATGGAGAACACGTGGGCCGGGTCGGCGATCGCCTCCAGCTCCGGCTTGACCCGGCGGGCGTGGTGGGCCGAGGCCAGCGCGGCGCGCAGCGCGTCCACGTCGTCGAACCAGAGCTGGTCCACGGCGTCGAAGCCGGCCTCGCCGAAGGTGTACGCGCCGTCCACGGTGTGGCAGTGCAGGTGCCTGCGCAGACCCGGCAGCCCGGCCACCGCGGCGGCATAGGACTCCAGGGACTGCTTGCGGTAGGTGTCCAGCGGCATGCCGGGCCGCCGCTTGATCAGCGTGGTGACCTTCACCCAGCTCTCCGGCCGCGGCTTGGGGCCGGGCACCAGCTCGTGGGCGACGGTGTCGACCACGATCGTCGACCAGAACGCCGCCCAGTTGGGCTCGTCCAGCCGGGCGCCCTGGAGGAACTCCTCGCTCTGCAGCGAGGCGAGCTGCTCCTCGGCGTTGGCCAGCCAGATCTCGGCGATGCCCTGGTGCGGCAGCGCCGGCCGGCCCACGTCGCCGTCGAAGGGGATGCGGGTGTCGACCAGGTACTGCCTGATCTGCTTGATCTTGCTGGCGAACTTCACCGCGTGCACGTTGACCCAGTAGTCCTGGAACTGCTGGGCGGTGAAGCCGGGCTTGGGGGCGCCGAAGATGAACTGGTGGATCATCGCGTGGCCTCCTGTCGGGCCGGGAGGAAGTCCGCCGCGACGAACTCGGCCGCGCGCTCGCCGATCATCACGGTGGTGGTGTGGGGGTTGGCCGAGACGATCGTCGGCATGATCGAGGCGTCGGCGACGCGCAGCCCCTCGACGCCGCGCACCCGCAGCCGGGTGTCCACCACGGCGAGGCTGTCGGAGCCCATCTTGCAGGAGCCGGCGAAGTGGTAGTACGAGCCGACGTTCTCCGTCACCCAGGCGCTGAGCTGCTCCCGGGTGCGCACGTCCGGGCCGGGCGCGACCTCGGTCAGCCCCCAGTCGCGCCGGAAGGCCGAGCTGGCGTAGATGTCGCGGGCGATCTGCACCATCGTCACCGTGCGCTCCAGGTCCGAGCGCTCGGCGAAGTAGTTCGCGCTGACCCGCGGGTAGGCCGTCGGGTCGGTGCCGGACAGCCGTACGCTGCCCCGTGACAGCGGGCGGACCAGCCCCGGCAGAGTGAGCACGATCTTCGGGTCGACCAGCTCGCGCACCGGCGTGAGCGGCTGCCCGGTCTCCACCCGTTTGATGACGTTGGCGAAGAACTGGTCACCGAACGGCGCCCGGTGCACCAGGCAGATCTCCATGTCGGGCACCGGCAGCCCCGGCTCCGACCCCCAGAACAGGCCGACCTCGGTCACCTGCCCGCGCGGGTCGGGCGCGGCCTCCTCCATGTACCCGATCGGGCCGATGACCAGCGGGTGGTCGTGGAAGTTGGCGCCCACGCCGGGCAGGTCGGCGACCACCGGGATGCCGAGCGCGGCCAGCGCCCCGGCCTCGCCGATGCCGGACAGCTGCAGCAGCTTGGGCGACTGGATCGCGCCCGCGCTGACGATCACCTCGTGCGCGGCCCTGACGGTCCGCAGCTCGCCGTCCTTGAGGTACTCCACGCCCACGCAGCGCTCGCCCTCGAACAGCAGCCGGGTGGCCAGCGCGCCCACCTCGACGCTCAGCCGCTCCAGCGCCGGCTCCAGGTAGGAGGCGCGCACCCCGCAGCGGGTGCCCTTGTCGACGTCGATGTCGACGTGGTGCCAGCTCACGCCGAAGCTGTCGGCGTTGAAGTCCTCGACCTGCGGGTAACCCAGCTCCACGCAGGCGTCGACGAACGTCTGGGAGACCGGGTTGCCCATGTCCCGGGCGTTGACGATCTTGATGGGGCCGTCGTGGCCCGCCGTGGGGTTGGTCGCGTCCCGCTGGCCCTCCAGGCGCTGGAAGTAGGGCAGGACGTCGGCGAAGGACCAGCCGGGGCAGCCGTCGTAGGCCCAGGCGTCGAAGTCCGCCGGACGGCCGCGCGTGTGGATCATGTGGTAGACGTTCGAGGTCCCGCCCAGGCCGCGGCCCGCCGCCGAGTAGACCTGGCGCCCGCCGAGCCCCGGCTGCGGCTCGCTCATGTACGCCCAGTCCAGCTCGGTCAGCAGCACCTCGTTCCACCGGCTCGGGTCCTCGACCGCGTCCGTGATCTTCGTGTCGCCCGCCTCCAGGACCAGCACGCTGGCCCCGGGCAGCTCGCTCAGCCGGGCGGCGATGACCGACCCGGCCGTGCCGCCGCCGACGACGACGAAGTCGAAGCTCTGTGTCATCTCAGCTCACCTCCGTGCCGATGCGGCGACCAGGTCGGCGGCCTTCTCGGCGATCATGATCGTGGCCGCGTTGGTGTTGCCCCGGGTGATGACCGGCATGACCGAGGCGTCGGCCACGCGCAGCCCGTCCACGCCGCGCACCCGCAGGTCGGGCTCGACGACCGCCTCGCCGTCACGGCCCATCCGGCAGGTGCCGGCCGGGTGCCAGACGGTCGAGGCGCTGGCCCGCACGTACTCGGCCAGGGCGGCCGGGCTGGTCACGCCGGGCCCGGGGGCCAGCTCCCGCCCGCGCAGGGAGTCGAAGGCCGCGTCCGAGACCAGCTCCCTGGCCAGGACGATGGCCTCGGTCAGCAGCCGCAGATCGGCGGCGGCCGCCAGGTAGTGCGGGTCGACGAGGGGACGCAGCGGGTCGCCGGGACGCAGCCGCACCTCGCCCCTGCTCTCCGGCTGCAGCAGGATCGGCGCGAAGGTGAACCCCGGGCCGTCCGTCTTGTACCGGTCGTCGATGAACTGCACCGGACCGAAGAAGAACTGCAGGTCCGGCCCGTCGCCGCCCAGGACGTTGGTGAACAGCCCCGCCTCGGCCAGCAGCTCGGGGAAGGGCAGCTCGCGCAGGCTCTCGTAGCCGATGCCGAACAGCACGTGGTCCTGCAGGTTGCGGCCCACGCCCGGCAGGTCGGCGACCACCTCGACGCCGTGCTCGCGCAGGTGCGCGGCCGGGCCGAGACCGGAGCGCAGCAGCAGCGCCGGCGAGCCCAGCGCGCCGCAGGCCACGATGACCTCCTGCGCGGCCGTGGCCCGGTGCGCGCGCCCGTCCTTGACGTACTCCACGCCGGTGGCCCGGCCGCCCTCGACGGTGAGGCGGGTGACCACGGCGCCGGTCTCCAGCGTGAGGCCGGGCTCACCGAGCACCGGCGCCAGGAACGCCTCCGACGTGCTGGAGCGGCGGCCGTCCTTGTCACGGGTGGACTGGTAGAAGAAGGCCAGGCCCTCCTGCCGGGGGCCGTTGTAGTCGCCCGTGCCGTCGGCGCGGCCGCGGGCGATCGCCGCCCGGACGAAGGCGCGCGAGGCGTCCGACGGCGAGCCGTAGTCGACGACCTTCAGCGGGCCGCCGCCGCCCCGGTACTCCGGCGAGCCGCCCGGGTAGTCCTCCGAGCGCCTGAAGTAGGGCAGCACCTCGTCGTAGGACCAGCCGTCGTTGCCCAGCGCGGCCCAGCCGTCGAAGTCGCGGCGGTTGCCCCGCACGTACATCATGGCGTTGACCGAGCTGCCGCCGCCCGTCACCCGGCCCTGCGGGATGGGCACGACCCGGCCGCCCAGCTCCCGCTGCGGGGTGCTCGCGTAGTCCCACACGAACTCCGGCGAGCCCCACATCGACGTCATCGACGGGACGTCGGTCCGGTGCACGCACTCGGTGTCGTCCGGGCCGCCGGCCTCCAGCAGCAGCACCCGGCAGCCCAGCGCGTCCAGCAGCCGCCTGGCCAGGACGCACCCGGCGCTGCCCGCGCCCACCACGATGTAGTCGTAGGCGCTCACGACGGCTCCAGCAGCCGGGCCCGCTCCAGCGCGGGCAGCAGGTCGCCGACCAGGAACTCCAGGTAGTGCTGGCCCCACATCGTCCGCCAGAGCGGGAAGGTGGCGTCGAAGGTGTCGCCGCGCAGGTCGGCCAGGCGCTCCTCCAGCTCCCACACCACGCCGTTGAAGTCGGCCTCGGAGAACGGCAGCCCGTGCTCGGCCGCGGCGGCGACGACCTCCGCCTTGCTCTTGGCCTTCAGCGAGTCCAGCACGTCGGCGCGCGAGCCCGCCAGGCGCAGGAACGCGATCAGGTTCGTCCCGCTCATGCGACCGGCCGCCTCTCGTCGGCCGCGAACCCGCGCAGCTCCTGCTCGCCGAACCTGGCCACCACGTGATCGAGCAGGTAGTCCAGGTAACGCCTGCCCCACATGTGCCGCCAGAGCGTGCTGCCGCCGTCGACGGACTCGCCGTCCTTGGCGACGATGACCTCGATCTCCAGGGCACCGACCACCGACACCAGCTCCTCGGCGGTGAACCGGAAGCCCTCGTCGGAGGCGTGGAACAACAATTGACTGAGATTTCTCGCGCTATACTCAGCGCGTCTTTGCGGATTCTCCCGGAGGTCGCCGAGGAATCTCACGAATTCGCTCTTCGCCATTGGCACCACCATTTCGTCCGGCGCTACGGATGAATCATGTTCAGCCGCCGGAAAAAGCGTCAACGCGCCGCCCGGCGGTGACCGGGCGGTATGGAGGTAGCCGGTCCCATTCCGTCAAGTCCGAACCCGCATTCACCGGGATTCCGGCGAATGCACTTGACTTGGATCGCGCTCGAAGGGCGACAATGATCGGTATGAGTCAGAGCCTGACGATCGCGGAAGTCGCAGCCGAGACCGGCCTCAGCGCCCACGCGCTGCGCTATTACGAGAAAGCCGGCCTGATGCGGGAGACGCCGCCGCGCGGCGGGAACGGGCACCGCCGCTACACCGAACGTGATCTGGCCTGGATCCGCTTCCTGACCAGGCTGCGCGGCACCGGGATGTCCATCGCCGACGTCCGCCGCTACGCCGAGCTGGTCCGCGCGGGCGAGAGCACCACCGCCGAGCGCAAGCAGATCCTGCTCACCCACCGCGAGGAGGTGGCCAAACGCATCGACCAGCTCAAGGACGACCTGGCCGCCATCGACTACAAGATCGACATCTACGAGAAGCTCGAGGAGAAGTACCAGCTGTGACCGCGCCGCCGCGGCCGGACAGCGAGCCCGGCCAGGCCGCCTTCGGCCCCCGCTTCGTCACGGCGGTCTCCGTCGGCTCGCTGCTCAACCCGATCAACTCCTCGATCATCGCCATCGCGCTCGTGCCCATCGCCCACCACTTCGGCGTGGGCGCCGACGCCGCCTCCTGGCTGGTGTCGGCCCTGTACCTGGCCACCGCGATCGGCCAGCCGGTGCTGGGCCGGCTGGCCGACCGGCTCGGCCCGCGCCGCGTCTACCTGGCCGGGCTGGTCACGGTCGCGGCCGGCGGGCTGCTCGGCTACTGGGCGCCGACCCTCGGCCTGCTCGTGGCCGCCCGCGTGGTGATCGGCCTCGGCACCTCGGCCGCCTACCCGGCCGCCATGAGCATGGTCCGCCGCAGGTCGCAGCGGTCCGGCGGCGCCGCGCCCGCCTCGGTGATGGGCGCGCTGGCCATGGCCGGGCAGGTCAGCATGGTGCTCGGGCCGCCGCTCGGCGGGCTGCTCGACGCGCTCGGCGGCTGGCGCTGGATCTTCCTGGTCAACCTGCCGATGGCCGTGGCCGGGGTGGTCTCGGCGCTGCTGTGGCTGCCGCGCGACGAGCCGTACGAGCGCTCCCGCGCGGACGGCGGCGGCAGCCTGCGCGACCTGGCCGGCAACCGGCCGCTGCTGGTCACCTACCTGCGCAACGCGGTGACCTTCATGGCCACCTACGGCTTCCTGTACGGCTGGACGCAGTGGCTGGAGCAGGGCAGGGGGCTGACGGCGGCGATCGCCGGACTGCTGCTGATGCCCACCTCGGCCGTGGGGGCGGTGGTCTCGGGGCTGGCCGCGCGGGCCGACGGCGCGTCGGGCAGGACACGCTGGATGTTGCCGGCCGGCGCCGCGGCCCTGCTGGCGGGCTGCGCCTGGCTGCCGGCGCTCGACGGCGGCGCGTCCATCCTGTCGTTGTGCCTGCTCAGCATGGTCTTCGGGGTGCAGAACGGGCTGAACATCGTGGGCAACCAGGCCGCCATGTACGCCCAGGCGCCGCCCGGCCAGATCGGCATGGCCGCCGGCCTGCTGCGCACCTCGCAGTACGCCGGGGCCATCTGCTCGGCGTTGCTCATCAGCGTGACCTACGGCGAGCGCGCCACCGACGAGGGGCTGCACCGGCTGGGCGTGGTCCTGACGGCCACCTCGGCGCTGCTGCTGGCCGGCACGCTCGTCACGGCGATCCGCGCGGGCGGCCGGGTGCGAGCCGGTGTACTCGTCGCCGCCGGGGGCCGCCTCGAAGCGCAGGTCGCGCACGTCGACGCGCTCGACCGGGTCGACCAGCG
>NZ_JBEXYK010000080.1:0-41629 GCF_040630865.1 Nonomuraea sp. NPDC005730 | reverse complement strand
GGGTGGTGTCGATACCGGCGATCAGCAGCAGCGTCATCGTCCCGACGACGTGGACGGGGTCCAGCTTCGCGCCGTTGAGCTCGGCGCCGAGCAGGTATGTCGTGAGGTCGTCGCGCGGGTGGGCCAGATGGTCGTGGATCTGCTCGACCAGGTAGGACGACAGCTCGGCGAAGCGCTCCAGCCGTACCTCGGTGGGCTCGTTCACGCTTTCCAGGGCGTTCTCCACGAACCCCCTGAACCGGTCGGCGTCCTCGGGCGGGAAGCCCAGCATGTCGGCGATCACCCGCATCGGGATGTACTGGGCGTACTCGCGGGCCGCGTCCACGACCTCCCGCCCTTCCAGGCCGTCGATCAGCTCGTGACACAGCGCCCTGGTGCTCGCCTCGCGCCTGGCGACCGCCGTCTTGGTGAAGGCCGGCAGCAGTAACTTGCGGGCGTCGTGATGGAAGGGCGGGTCGGACGAGATCGGCGGGACCCCGCCCACCGGCGCGAGCTCCCTGGGCGGCTTGACGTTGCTGACGACGACGGCCCGGGAGGAGAACCGCTCGGTGTCGTAGGCGACGGCCGCGACGTCCTCGTAGCGGGTGGGCAGCCACACCCCGCCGAACCGGTCGGTGTGCGCGATCGGGCATCGCTGCCGCAGGTCGTCCTGGATGGGGTACGGGTCGGCGGCCCACTGGGGGTCGACGTGGGAGAAGTCGGTGGCCCAGTCGGAGACCGGATCGGTGACGATCTCGCTGACGGTGCCGCGCAGCCGGTTCCTGCGCGTCTCTTCCAGCTCCGGGCCGAAGCGGTCGTCCACGGTCATCTCGCAGCTCCATCCCTGACGTCGATGAACCGGTCGGAGTCGATCTGAGGCGAATCGCACCCTCCCCCGAATTAAAAAAGCATTCATTTGATACGTCAAGACACCCCCACGAACGACACCGCTGTCTTGCGTCCTCCAACCTGAGAGTTCGGCGCGGTTCCTGACAGTTGACCTGATAGTGAGACCTCAATATGACACGCGCCCCCACCACCTGCACTCAACCGAAACCGCTGAAGACCTCGACCTGCCCGAGGCGGCGCTGCTCCTGGCCGGCGAAGGCATGCGGCCCTGGCAAACCAGCGCAGCCGTCCGGGCATCCCTGAAGCGAGTACGGGACTGACAGTTGATCTTCAGCGTCCGCACCGCCACCACCACGGTTTCAAGATCCAGTAGATGTCTTGAGCATCTTCAGCTGCTGGACTTACCGTCGTGGCCATGCGGCAGATCGACGACGTGGACGTGCTCAAGGTCATGACCAGCCGGTTCCGGATGAAGCTCTTCAGCCTCCTGTTCCGGATCGGCCCGGTCACGGTGAGCGAGCTCGCCAGGCGGATGGACGCCGACCCCGGCCAGGTGAGCTATCACCTGCGTCAAATGCAGCCACATGGGTTGATCGAGGACGTGCCGGAGCTCGCCCGGGACAGCCGGGAACGCTGGGTGCGGGCAGCTTTGAGCGGGTGGGCCTTGGTGAGGGACTTCGAAGCCCCGGAGGCCAGAGCCACGCTGCAGGCGTGGACTTCACAGTGGGTGATCGACCAGTTCGAGCGGCTGCGTGACTTCGAACGCACACATATGACGCTTCCCGAGGACTGGCGCCACGCGTCCTTCGGAAGCAGCCGCCACCTACGGCTCACCAAGGATGAGCTCACGCAGCTCGCCGACCAGCTCAATGCCGTGTTGAAGCCGTGGCGCGAACTGACCCAGGCGCGCGTCGAGTCGAGCGAGCCTCCGCCGGATACCCGCCCGATCTTCATCTTCTACCACGCATTCCCCGAAGAACCCTGAGGAGCTTCCGTGTATTTCATGCATGAGGAATGGGGCCGCGCCTACCTCGCTGAACAGCGAGCCGAGCCCGCACGCTTACGCATGATCCCGCCACGCTCGCGCCAGCGGGTTCTTCCGCGCCTACGCGGTCGGTTCGCGGTCACCCTCCGCCGCCTCGCCGATCGCCTCGAACCTGCCTGATAGGGGTCGAGGAACGGGCGGACAGCCGTTGGCGCCGGAAGGATCAAGGCGCGCTTACGGATGAACGATCCTCACTTGTAACGCGCGTCAATCACCCGCCAAGCTGGCAAATCGTCTCCATCGGGTAGGGGGCCTGCCTGCTCTGGCCCTGGAACGTGCGGTAGAAGTCGGACATCACGGCGGCGATCGGCGCGTGGCGGGCAATGATCGCCGCGGCCTCCTCCGGGATTCCTGTGGGGCGCTCGCCCTCCGCATAGGCGCGCACCCGCTGGTAGCGGCCCTCCCCGTCCTCCCTCCGCAGTCCGTACAGAGCGGTGACCAGCCAGTCCACCCGATACTTGGCGGAATAACAGCGGTCGTAGGTCTGATGCCGGCCGAAGAAGTCCACCTCGTCCTGCGACAGCTCGAACCCGGAGGAAATGGCGAGGCCGTAGTCGGCGAAGTAGAGGCGCCGGCCGTCGGTCAGGATGTTCTCGAAGTGCACGTCGAAGTGCAGGAGCCCGCGGCTGTTCATGAACGAGATGCCGGCTGCCAGTTCCCTCTCCACCATGGCGCAGGCTCGGGTGGCGGCTTGGTCGCCGGCCTCGACTTGGGCTCCCAGCCACTGGTGCAGGTTTTGCGGGATGTACTCCAGGAACAACGCGACGCTCGCCGAGGACTGCTGAAGAGCCTGGATCCGGCGGCGTACCTGCGATCCGCCGCCCCAATAGGCGACCGCCCGGTCGATGTCGGCCAGTTCTTCGGGCAGGGGCGTCGAGTCCGGCAGCACCCGCCAGTGGTACATCAGGGGGAAGCCCTCGTATTGCGCCGCGAGCACCCAGTTCGTCGTCATGGTGTGCACGGCGAGCTCCCTCCAGACCCCGAAGCCCGGCCCGCCGATGGCGCCGACGCCGTAATGACAAAAGGCAGGCAGATCGAACAGATTCGCCGTGGACCGGACATGCTCAGGCTGCCTCTCCAGATCGGTGAGAGGCACCCGCTTCACGAAGACCGGCGTTCCGGCGACCTCCAGCAGTGCCGACTTCCCGCCGATGCCGGATCCGAGCGGCACAGCCGTGTCCACGAGTTCGCTCAGAGCGCGGTCACTGCATAAGGCCAAGGATGTGGAGACGGCACTATGGGCGGTCAGACGCGCAGCGCGCGACATGTCAGGACACTTCACTGCAGCTTCCACCTGAGTACTGACCTCAATCTTGCAAGGGCCACGCAGTCGCGCCGAGCGCAACGGCGCGTGGCTCTGCCGTTGGCCTCCGGAGCGGGCAGAGGGCGTCCAACATCCGTGTGGGCGACAACCCTGGGCGCACTCGTGGCAGCACCTTAGTGAAGATCGACAACGACGGGGTAGTCCGGTGCCCTGAAAGAACCGCCCGTTGTCGCCGATACCCAACGAGCTAAGGAAGCTTCGCTCCAGGGGCAGCCTCGATTCACTGCAATCAAGATCCTTTTCAGCGCCAACGACTGTCCGCCGGTTCCTCGACCCTGTGATACTCCTGAGCTCGCCAGCCCATTGGCGCCAAGATGCTCCGGCTTACCCAGCCTGGGCATCTGACCTTCGCATGATCCCCGCGCGGGCCATAAGAACGATCTTCGGCCGACTACTGTCAACTTCGATGACGCGAGCGCCAGTATCTCGACGCCCATCGAAGTGACAGTGCCCAGGTCGGGAGCAGGTCCCACTGTCATCTTCGCTGCGTCCAGATAACCGCTGTCTGGCGTCCTTCGAAGTCGCGGTCATGGATCCAGGACACGTACTGCGCGCCTCCCGCGACCGGGCCGCCGAGTCCGAGGCGCGCGAGCCGCAGCAGGACGTCGACGACACCGCCGCGGTCGGGGCTCATCACCATGGCGGCGCGCATGCCGACCTTGCGCGTGTGCGGGGTTTCGGCCTGCTCCTGCGCCCGCTCCCACGCTTTCGCGATCTCAACGCTGTAGGTCCAGTAGCCCGGTACGTCCGGTTCGGCGCCACCGAGCACGCCGGTCGCCTCGCCGTTGGACGCGTCGAAGCGGTGGGCGTAGACGGTGGCGGTGCTCATCTGCAACCAGACCGGAGTAGGACGTACGGCGGCCGCGATCGCCTCGGCGGCTGAACACGTTCACAGATGGGCTCGTGCCCAGGAGCCCTGGTCGCCGACCAGGGCCGCGAATCCGTCCAGATGGCGGGCCAGGCCGTACTCGAACAAGACGTCCAGATCGGGCGCCGCATCGCCCGAGATCGTCGCCAGGAGGGGGAATCTTCCGTCGGCGAGGAGCTCCTGCCGGCGCGAGCGCTCGGCTTCCGACCAGCGCTGCAAGGTCATGCCCGTGTTCCGCTCGGCCTCGGCCTCGGCTGCCTTGGACAGCCCGACGGTGAGGACGAGCGCGTGCAGGGTGAGCGTCTCCTGGAACCGGACGTCCATGGGGAGATGGAGCTCCTCGAGCGCCCGCAGGGTCCACTCGGTGTGGGCCATCATGTTGGGGGCCAGAACGGGCCGGGTGAACGAGACGACATGGGGCAGCCACACGTGCCGCCGGCAGAGCCGCCATTGCTGACGGGCGACCAGTTCGAGCTTGGCGCGCCACCCCTGCGGTCCGCGCTCGGGCAGATCGAGGTCGCCGAACACGATGTCGGCCATCTGGACCAGCAGTTCATCCTTCCCGGTGACATGCCGGTACAGGGACATCGGCCCGAGCTCCAGCTTGGCCGCGAGCCGGCGCATCGACAGCGCGTGCAGCCCCTCGGTGTCGGCGAGGTCGACGGCGGCGCGGAGGATGCGCGTCCGGAGCATCTCCTGGTCGGCCGATTCGGCCTGTCGCGCGGCCGTGGTGTCGCGGTGCTGCGGGCGAGCGGGCCGACGGCCGGCCTGGGGGCTGACCACTGTGCCCGAACCGCCCTTCGTCTCGACGAGGCCCTCCTCGCGCAGAGCGGCCGTCACCTTGGTCGCGGTCGCGATCGCGACGCCCCACCGCTGCGCGATGGCCCGGATGGACGGCACTCGGTCACCGGGGCGGAGATCGCCGCCGTCGATCCAGGAGCGGATCTCCGCGACGATCGCCCGGTAGGGCGGCTCCGGGCGCTGCGTCGATGGCACGTGATCCTCCGGTCCGACGGGGACATGACAGGTATAGCGTACTAGTTCACTTTGTCGCTTGCACTAGTTCACTTTTGCTCACAAACGTGTCTCCACGCCATCTCCGCGCCCATACGGTGTACGCACAAGGCGAAGATACGCCGTAGTCACGAACGTGGGGAAGGGCGAATGAAGAACAGGGACATCCTCGTGTCAGGGGGCGGCATCGCCGGGGCGGCTCTGGCGTACTGGCTACGCCGGTACGGATTCCGGCCGACGGTGGTGGAGCGAGCGCCGGCGCCTCGCACGGGCGGTCACGCCGTCGACATCCGGGGCACCGCGCGGCAGGTGATCGAACGCATGGGCCTCGTTCCGCAGATCCGCCACGCTCGCATCGGAGCCCGCGGCATGGCCTTCATCGACGAAAGCGGCAAGCGGGTGGCGAGCCTGGGCACCGACGTGTTCGGGCCGTCCGGCGGGCCGGTCGCCGAGTGGGCGCTCCTGCGCACCGACCTGGCCCGGATCCTCCACGACGCGATCCGCGACGACGTCGAGTACGTCTTCGACGACGCGATCACCGACGTGCTGCAGGACGAGGACGGCATCACAGTGGCATTCGAGAAGGGGGTCTCCAGGCGGTTCGATCTGCTCGTCGGCGCGGACGGCGTCCATTCCAGCGTGCGCCGGCTGACGTTCGGCCCCGAGGACCGTTACATCCGCGACCTCGGCTCCTTCATCGCGCTCTTCTCCGTCACGTCCGAGGTGGATCTGGACGGCTGGCAACTCATGTACACCATGCCCGGTGGTAACGGCCGTGCCGGCAGAACAGCGGGCCTGCGTCCGCTGACCGAGCCGGGCAGGGCCCTCGCGGGGTTCTTCTTCCGTGCCCCCGGGCTCGAGTTCGACCGGCGAGACGTCGCCGCGCAGAAGCAAGTCGTCGCGCGCACCTTCGAGCACGCGGGATGGGAGGTCCCCGCTTTCCTGCCGCAGATCTGGGACGCGTCCGACTTCTACTTCGACCGGGTCGAGCAGGTGCAGATCGACACCTGGTCGACCCGCCGGACCGTGCTGGTGGGGGACTCCGCCTTCTGCGCCTCTCCCATGTCCGGGATCGGCACCAGCCTCGCCCTGGTCGGCGCCTACGTGCTCGCCGGTGAACTGTTCAAGGCCGGGGGCGACCAGCGGGTGGCCTATGCCGCGTACGAGAGGGGCATGCGCGAGTTCGTCGACCGGGCCCAGCACTTCGCCCGGACCGCCGGCGACGGTGGCCTGATGCCGGACGCGCGGGCACAGATGTGGCTGCGGAACCAGTCCGTACGGCTCGTGCGCTACCTGCCCAAACGCCTGGTCAGCCGAGGTCTGGAGTCGGTGGCCGACACCGTCGCGCTCGACGACTACGCCGATCCGGCACCCCACCGGTCCATCAAGCACTGAAGGAGAGCACCATGCGCGTCAGCACCTTCCTGTGGTTCGACGGCCAAGCCGAAGCCGCGGCCACCTTCTACACTGCACTGTTCGCCGATTCCGGGATCACCGACATCGAGCGCACCGCGGACGGTCGCGTCATGACCGTCGTCTTCCAAATGGCCGGTCAGCGTTACATCGCTCACAACGGTGGGTCCCGGTATCCCTTCACCAGAGCCTTGTCGATGTTCGTGGAGTGCGACGGCCAGGAGGAGGTGGACACCCTCTGGGCGGGCCTCACCGATGGCGGCGAAGAGGGGCCGGGTGGCTCCCTGGTCGATCGTTTCGGGGTGACCTGGCAGGTCATGCCCACGGCCCTGCGGGAGCTCCTCCAAGGCGCCGAACCGGAGGCCGCCGAACGCGTCCTCACCGCCCTGCACGCCATGACCAAGATCGACATTCAGCGACTGGCCGACGCCCATGACCGGTGATCAGCGCGTACGGGCAGAGCAAGCGATGCGCACGGACATCCGGCCGGGCCGCTCCCGGCCCGGCCGCGGCCGGGTGCGTGCCGCGTGGACCTTGGCGCTGCTGACGACGTTCTGCGCGCAGCTGACGTTCTCAGCGGTCGCCGTCCCGTTCACCTGGCTGCTCCTGCCGCTGTTGCTGGTGATGTACGGCGCCGGCGTCCTGCTCGTCCGCGAGGCGGTCGCGCGGGCCGGCGGCGGATGGACCAGCCTGGTGGTGCTCGGCCTGGCCTATCAGGTAGCCGAGGACGGACTCGGTCTGCAGGCCCTGACCAGCCCGCACATGTACGGCGCCGCCGACTGGGGCCTGCGCGCCCTCGGCATCAACTGGACCTATTGGGAGTCACAGATCGGCGTCCACGTCGTGCTCAGCGTGCTCCTGCCCGTCGCGATCACCAACCTGCTCTTCCCGCGCCTGCGCGATCAGAGCTATCTGCGCACCGGCGGGTTCATCGTCACCGGCGCATTGGCCGTAGCCGGTGTGCTCGGGCTGAGAGTCGTCATCTCGGCCACCGAGGACCCCGGCAATCAGACCCCGTGGGGATGGACCGTCGCCTACCTGCTGATGATCGCGCTGCTGGCCTGGCCGGCCCTGCGCGTGCTGCCCCGGCGCCGGTCGCCGGACGGGGTCCGAAGCGACCGGCGGGCCCCACGGCCCGTCGTGGTCGGCATCGTCGCGGGGTATCTGACGATGGCCTTCCTTACCACGCTGCTACCGCTCGGTCTCGGACCGGACCTGCTGTTCGGCGACATGATGTCGCCGCCACTTCGACTGTTCGCCGGGGCGATGACCGCGATCCCGTTCGGCTGGCTGGTCCTGCGCTGGCGGCGGTCAGGCGACTGGGCCGACAGCCATCGCCTCTGGCTGATCGGAGGCATCCTCGTCTCCCACACGGCGTTCATGATGCCCGCCTCAGCCACCAGTGCCGTCATCGGGCTGATCACCATCTGCCTGGAGGTCGTTCTGCTGTCGGCCCTCGGACGGCATATCCGGCGACCCCGGCCCCGGCGTAAGATCGTCGGGTCGGCGCCACCACGACCGCTGGATGGTGGATGAGGACGAAAGCCCGCTCTGTCTCGGTGCTCCTTGCCTGACTCCCGACCTTTCCTCTCCCACACCCCCCAGGCGCACACGGCCGAACCCGCGACCGCAGGCCATAGGAGTTGTCAGTAGGCGCGTGTACGGCAGGAGGTCCGGCCCAGGATGGTGACGGTCTTGCCGACCTGCAGCACGACCTGGCGCCTTTCCCGATGTACGACGCCTTCGTCCTGCCCGACGGCGCGACCGCGCTGGTGATCGGCGACGTGGTGGGCCACGACCTGGCGGCCGCCGCGGGCATGGCCCAGGTCTGCAACATGCTGCGTGCCTACGTCGGCGCCGAGCAGGAGCCGCCGAGCGCGAACCTCGACCGGCTCGACCGTGCGGTGGCGCGCATGGCCCGGGCCACCATGGCCACCGTCGTACTCGCCCGGCTGGATGGCTGCTGTGCTGGAGCAACGCGCCTGCTCCTGGGCACCGGCATCCGCGACGACCGTGCCGACGCCGTCGTCGAGCTGCCTCCCGAATCCACGCTCCTGCTCTACACCGACGGCCTGATCGAGCCGCCCCACCACTGCCTGGACGTGGGGCCGGCCCGGCTGAGCCGGTACGCCACCTCCCACGCCGTCCAGGGGCGCCATTGACCTCAACATTGGTCGAGGTGCGAGGCTGCTTCCAGGACACCGAAGGGAGCGGGGCATGAGCGGGGACCGAGTGATCATTTACGAGGCCGCCGGGGCGGACCCGGCCGCCGACGTACTGGCTATCGAGAACGAGCACGGCCGGACGAGGGTCAGAGCCGTGCCGGGACCAGGGGACATGGCCGCGCTGGTGAGCCGGCTGGCCGGCGAGGGCGCCGACCGGTTCGAGCTGTGCGGCGGCTTCGGCGCCCTCTGGCACGCCGAGGCGCGACGGGTCCTGGGCGGTTCGGCGCCGGTCGGCGCGATCTACTACGGCTTCGAGTCGCTGACCGCCATCGCCTCCTACAAGGCACGGTTCGAGGACGGCGAGGCTCTGTCGGAGGCTTTCGTCATCGTCCATGAGGGCGCCGACCCGGAGTCCGACCGCGTGGTCCGCCATCGGGACGACGGCGGCGCCACCACGTTCGTGGCCGTCCCCGAGCTGGACGCCGCCGCCGAGGTGGCCGCCAAGCTGGCCGGCGGCCTGCAGCTCATCGAGCTGTACGGGGTGGACGCCCCGGACGCGGCCGAGCCGGTCATCCGGGCGGTCCTGGCGGCGGGCGTACCAGTGGGGGCGCTCGCGTTCTGACCGCCCGCGCCGACCCGGATCCGTACCTGCGGACGGCGGCGCGTGACCGTGCCATCGACAGGGTGAGGGCCGGTGGCCGGCGGAGGAGACGCCGGCCACCGGCCCAGTCAGGCTGTGGTCAGAAGAGCGATGTCATTCCGCCGGGGTTGCCCAGCCAGGGCGTGTTGTAGGCGTAGTGCGCGCCCCTGGTGGAGATCATCACGTGACCGGGGGTTCCGTCCGTGCGGTAACTCACGTCGGGGATCTCGCCGGGAATGCCGGATGGCGAGCCGCCCAGGTGCTGCGCGTTCCCGTAGGCGTAGATCTCGTGCGCCATGCTGACCAGCGCGTATCCCCGGCCGTCACGGGTGGGGGACATGGCGACGACGGCCCGGCTGAACCCGGCCGGGCGGCCGCCCCAGTACTGGGATGGCCACGCGGCTCCCCGCGGGCGCCCGAGACGATGCCGTCCGCCGGCCACCAGAGGGTCCCGTCGGTCGCGGCCTGAGCTCGCGGGGCGATACCGGCCGCGGCCAACGTGAGGACGAGAGCGGTGGCGGCGCTTCTGAGCCCCCCTCGCGGTCGAAATCGCATGGCTGGTCCCTCTAGTACCAGTGCGGGTTGCGAGCGGACCACTGCGTGTACGCGTTCCTCGGCGAGCCGTACGTGCTTCTGATGTAGCTCAGGCCCCACCTGATCTGGGTCGCCGGATTGTCCCGCCAGTCGGCGCCAGCCGTGGCCATCTTGACGCCGGGCAGCGCCTGCGGAACTCCGTAAGCCCCCGACGTGCTGTTGCTGGCGTTCCAGCGCCAGCCGCTCTCGCCGGTCCACAGCAGGTCCAGAGACGGCCACTCGGAGTCGGCCCACCCGTTGTCGCGCATGAGCACGTAGCCGTGGTAGCGCACCTGGCCGGTGTTGTTGCGGTCGGCGATGTCGGCCGACGCCCACCGGGCCAGGTGACCGTCGTCGGTGTACAGCACGGCGTTGCCGTCGTTCTGCAGCTCAAGGTGGAGGCGCCCGCCGGTGCCCGTGGCCCAGACGGCCACATGGCCGGGGGCGTAGACGACGAGGTTGCCGTCGCGCTGCATCTCGGCGCCCGAACCGCCGGCGTGCGTCCCGGTGGCCCACACGGCCCGGTTGCCGGGGGCGTACAGCACGAGGTTCCCGTCGTTCTGCATGACGAGCACGTACTGTCCGTCGGGCGAGACGAGCCGCTGGCCGGCGGCCAGCGTCTCGCCCGCGGCCAGCACGGGCGTGTTCGCGGCGGCCTGCGCGACACCGGTGACGGCGAGCCCGGCCGGGAGCCCGGCGGCGAGGATGCCGGCGGCGAGGGCGCGGCGTAGGGAGAGGTTCATTGGCATGCCCTTCTGGTGGTCTCGGTCAGAGCCCGGCGGTCAGGTTGACGCCGGAGCCGACGGCCCGCTGGGTGGTCACGCCGCTGACGGCGTTGCCCGATGAGGCGACGGTGAGCTGGTTGCCGCCACGCTGGTAGGACAGGCCGACGCCGGAGCCGTTGCCGCGTACGACGTTGCCGGTGACGGCGACGTGGCCGGTGCCGTAGTTGACCTGCTTGACGGCCAGGTAGGTGGTACCGGAGCCGCTGAACTGGAAGACGCGGTTGCCCGTGAGAGTGCTCGCGGCGTCGCCCTGGACGGTGACGCCGATGCCGTTGACGGCGAAGTCCTCGACGTAGTTGTCGCTGACGCTGCTCGCGAACAGCCGGCCGGCGTTGATGCCGGTGCCGCCGACGCCGTAGACGTGGTTGCGCTCGACGGTCCAGCCGGCGGCGTTCTCGAGCTTGATGGCGTCGCCGCCGCTGGCCGCGACCCAGTTGTCGGTGAGGTTCCAGTCGGTCACGGCGTTGCCGCTGTCCTGGACGTAGATGCCGTGCTGGCCGGAGTCCTCCACGAAGAGCCCGCGTACGGTGCCGTTGACCAGGGTGTTGGTCAGCGTTGTGCCGTTACGCGAGGTGTTGGTGATCCGCAGTCCGCTGGCCTTGGCGTTCTGGATGTAGAGACCCTCGACGGTGCTGCGCCATGAGCGGATCACGACCCCGTCGCCGCCCGTGGGGTTGTTGGCCGCGTTGCCGTCGATCGTGAGGTCGCGTAAGACGATCGGCTCGCCGGTGTAGGCGAAGTCGCCGGCCCACGAGTCGGAGGCCAGCACCGCGGCGAGGTTGCGGCCGTCGGCCTCCTTGAGCAGGGTCGACGGGCTGTCGCCGCGGTAGGTGCGGTTGCCGCGCAACGTGATGGTGCTGGTGATCGTGCACGGCCCGTCGATGACGATCTCGTCGCCGGCGGCCGAGTTGTCGATCACCGACTGGATGGCGGCGGCGTCGCCGTTGTTGTTCGCGCAGGTCGCGGTGGCGCGCGCGGCGGCCGCGGGACCCGCCCCGGCGAACATCGCGACGGTGCCGCCGGCCGCGACCACCACGAGGGCCGTGATCGTCCGTCTCGGCATTGACATGGAACTCCTCCACTTCCGCGGACGCCCCTGGCGACCGCTCAGATGCTCAGAAGTGAACGGGGAGTCCCGGCGGCACGACAGTGCACCCCCGCACCCTCGCGCCCCTCATCTGCCTAACCGATCGCGTCCGGATCGCTGTCGTTCGGGACGCCCGGCAGTCGCGCCCGAAGGGCGGCTGGAACATGACCGACACGGTGCCCGGAAAGTCCGGCGAACCGGCCGGCGTGGTGCTCGTGACGTTCAACGGCGAGAAATGGGCGGTGTCCCGCGGGCAGGCGCTGACGCTGGGCCGCAGCCGCGCGTACGACGTGCGTCTCCCCGACGACGAACACCTGTCGCGGCGGGCGGGTTCGCTGCCCGTCCTCAACGACTGCGTGCTGATCAGCAACGACTCGCGGAGGACCACGTCGATCACTATTTCGAGCACCTGGAGGGCGCTTTCTACTCCTTGCAGGGAAGGCGCTGACAGTCGACTGCCCCCGGCGAGGGGGCGGCGCGCGACGTCCGGAACAGCCGGGCACCACAGATCTCCATGACCACGCGCCAGGCCGGTTGATCTTCGGCTCCGTCCTGTCGACTTCGATGACGCGAGCGCCGATTTCTCGACCGAAGTGGCAGTGTCCAGATGGAAAGCGGGGGCCATCGCCGTGCTCGCCGCGTCAGGGCAGCCGTCCGAACGTCCATGGCGTACGGGTCAGCCGGCCAGGCGGGTTCTGACTTGGGCGGCGGAGGCTGCTGCCGGAGGAGGTGTCGGTGTACGCGGTGACCGCCGCGACCTTCCTGGACTCAGCCGTACGGCCCCTGGACGCCCTTGCGGGCTGCCAGGGGCCGTACGGCGTTCAGGGGGCGGGTGACAGGTGTTTAGTTATGCGAATATAATCGTTATATGCCTATAACGAGTAGAGCGCCCCTGTCCCCCGCCCCCGCGCTCAGCCCCCGCCGGCGGATGCTCGTGCTGGCCATCTGCTGCATGAGCCTGTTCATCGTCGGGCTGGACAACACGATCGTGAACATCGCCCTGCCGGCCATCCGCCGCGACCTGAACGCCTCCATGTCCGGCCTGCAGTGGATCATCGACGCCTACACGGTGGTGCTGGCGAGCCTGCTCATGCTGGCCGGCTCGACCGGCGACCGGGTCGGCCGCCGGCGCACGTTCCAGACGGGGCTGGCGCTGTTCACGCTCGGCTCGCTCATGTGCTCGCTCGCGCCGGGCCTCGACTGGCTGATCGCGGCGCGGGCGCTGCAGGCCGTCGGCGGGTCCATGCTCAACCCGGTCGCCATGTCGATCATCACGAACACCTTCACCGAGCCGCGCGAGCGGGCGCGGGCGATCGGCGTGTGGGGCGGCGTGATCGGCATCAGCATGGCGCTCGGCCCGCTGGTCGGCGGCACGCTGGTGGACTCGGTCGGCTGGCAGGCGATCTTCTGGATCAACATCCCGGTGGGCCTGGCCGCGTTCGCGCTGTGCGCGTTGTTCGTGCCCGAGTCGCGCGCGCCGCGCCCGCGCCGGGTGGACCCGGTCGGGCAGGCGCTGGTCATCGTGCTGCTGGCCACCCTGACGTACGGCTTCATCGAGGCGCCGGCGGCCGGCTGGGGATCGCCGCGCACGCTGGGCTGCTTCGCGGTCGCGGCGCTGGCGCTGGCCGTCCTCGCGCCGTACGAGCTGCGCCGCACCGACCCGCTGATCGACCTGCGCTTCTTCCGCAGCGCGCCGTTCGCCGGGGCCACGGTCATCGCGGTGTGCGGCTTCGCCGCGCTGGGCGGGTTCCTGTTCGTCAACACCCTCTACCTCCAGGACGTGCTGGGCCTGTCCGCCCTGCACGCCGGCCTCTACACGCTGCCCATGGCCGGGCTCACCGTGCTCTGCGCGCCGCTGTCGGGCCGGATCGTCGGGAACGCCGGCCCCCGCGTCCCGTTGCTGGTGGCCGGGGTCACCATGGCGGCCAGTGGCCTGATCATGACCGGGCTGGCGGCGGACACGCCGACCTGGCGGCTCATGGCCGCGTACGTGCTGTTCGGGGTGGGGTTCGGCATGCTGAACGCGCCGATCACCAACACCGCCGTGTCCGGCATGCCGCGCGCCCAGGCCGGCGTGGCCGCGGCGGTGGCCTCCACCAGCCGCCAGATCGGCCAGTCGCTCGGCGTCGCGGTCATCGGCTCGCTGGTCACCTCGGCGGTGGCCGGCCCGTTCGCCGCCGGGTTCCCGCGGGCCAGCCACGTCGGCTGGTGGATCGTCGCCGGGTGCGGGCTTGCCATCCTGCTGCTCGGTATCCTGACCACGACCGGCTGGGCCCGCCGCAGCGCCACCCGTACCGCCGAACGGCTCGCCCACGCTCCCGACAGAACGGCGGACGCTTGATGACCGACACCCCCGGCAGTTCCGGACACGACGCCGTGGCCCGCGTCTGGGCCGCGATGTACGACCTCGTCCTGCGGCAGGAGGACCGCCGCAAGGAGGTGGCCGAGACGCTCGGCATGAGCTTCTTCCGGGTCAAGGCGCTGCGTCGCCTGCTGGCCGGGCCGATGACCATGCGGGAGCTGACCGCCGAGCTGTCCACCGACAAGCCGTACACCACCCTGATGGTCGACGACCTGGAGCGGCGCGGCCACGTGACCCGCAGCGTCTCCCCCGACGACCGCCGCAGCAAGATCGTCACGCTGACCCCGGCGGGGACGGCCGCCGCCGAGGAGGCCGAGCGCATCCTGGCCCGTCCGCCGCGTTCCCTGCTGGCCCTGGACCCCGGCGACCTGGCCGCGCTCGACCGCATCATGGCCCTCCTGCTCACCCCGGAGGAGCCGGCCCGCCGGCGGTGAGGCCGGCCAAGAGGGTCAGCCCCCGAACCAGGACAGGCGGGCGGCGCAGAGGGTCTGCTCGGCGCCGAACTCCTCGAAGCCGGCGACCTGCCGGAAGCCCAGGCGGGCGGCCAGTCTCAGCGATCGTTCGTGCGCGGTCCTGGTGACGACCAGCACCGGCTGGTCGGGCAGCTCGTCCGCCGCGGCGCGCAGCGCGGCCGTGGCCGCCTCGTGGGCGAGCCCGTTCCCCCACGCCGGGCGGCGCAGCACGTAGGACAGCTCCAGTTCCTCGCCGTCGCCGGTCACGTGCCCGGGACGCCCGGCCGCGCGGCGGTCGAGCGCCAGCGTCCCGAGGAGCCGGTCGGTGACGAGGTCGGCGATGACGTAGGCGCCCGGGGCGGCCGTCGCGGCGGCGGTTCCGGCGGCGTCGAGGAAACGTTCGACGTCGTCCCGCGGCCGCGGGCCGCCCAGGTGCTCGCGCACCTCGGGGTCGGTCATCAGCTCGACGAGACCGTCACGGTCCCCGTCGTGGGCCTTGCGCAGCAGCAGGCGTTCGGCGCGGATCTCCGTGGCGGACAGCGTGGGCGACGGGCTCATGGGTCCTTGATCCTAGGACAGCCCCCTCCGCTCTACGGTGAAGGCAACGGGGGCGGCGTCGGCGACCAGACCCCGGCCGCGGTCCCGTCCCGGACGTGCCGGCGGTAGGTGACGACCTTGCCGTGGATGATCTCCAGGCTCGCCGTCAGGTCGGCGATCCGGTCGCGGACGGCCCGCTCGTGCTCCTCCAGCAGCGCGAGCCGCTCCGGCTCGTTGCCCGGCCCCGAGCGGACGAGGTGGGCGAACCTCCGCAGGGTGGCGATCGGCATGCCGGACTCCCGCAGCCGGTTGCACAGCAGCAGCCACTCCACGTCGGCCCGGTCGTAGGCCCGCTGCCCGCCGGCCGTACGCGGGATCGGCCGCAGGAACAGCTCCTCCCGCTCGAAGAAGCGCAGGGCGTGGACGCCGAGCCCGGTGGCCCGCGCGACATCCCCGATGGACAGCCGGTCCGCGTCCCTGCTCATGGCACCCCGCCATAGTTTGACCTAGATTGCAGTCTAGATTCTACGGTCGTGGGCATGGCACGCACACAACACAGAATCGGCTCGGGTTTCGGCGCGCACAGCACGGCCGACGACGTCCTGGCCGGCATCGACCTGTCCGGCGGGAACGTCCTGATCACCGGCGGCTACTCGGGCCTCGGCCTGGCGGCCACCCGCGCGCTGGTACGGGCGGGAGCCCACGTCGTCGTGCCCGCCCGCCGTCCCGACGTGGCCAAGGACGCGCTGCGCGACCTCCCCCGCACGGAGGTGCGCGAGCTGGACCTGGCCGACCTCGGCAGCATCCGCGCCTTCGGCGACCTGTTCCTGGAGACCGGCCGCACCCTCGACATCGTCATCGGCAACGCGGGCGTCATGGCCCATCCCCACCGGCCGGTCGGCCCCGGCTGGGAGGCGCATCTCGCCATCAACCACCTCGGCCACTTCGCGCTGGTCAACCGGCTGCGCCCGGCGCTCGCCGGGGCCCGGGTGGTGTCGGTCTCCTCCTCGGGGCACTTCCTTTCCGACATCCGCTGGGACGACCTGCACTTCCGCCACGGCTACGACCACTGGACGGCCTACGGCCAGTCCAAGACGGCCAACGCCCTGTTCGCCGTCCATCTCGACGCCCTCGGCGCGGCCGACGGCCTGCGCGCCTTCGCCGTGCACCCGGGCAGCATCCTCACCCCGCTGCAGCGCCGCATCCCCCACGAGGAGCAGGTCGCCCAGGGCTGGATCACGCCCGGTGGACGCCGGGCCGACGGCTTCAAGACCCCGGAACAGGGCGCCGCGACGGCGGTCTGGGCGGCCACGTCACCCCTGCTGGACGGGCACGGCGGCGCCTACTGCCAGGACTGCGACCTCGCCGAGCCGGCGACGGGCGACGACATGCTGATCGGCGGCGTCAAACCCTGGGCCCTCGACCCCGACGCCGCCGCCCGCCTGTGGAGACTCTCCGCCGACCTGACCTCGGAAGCCGCCTTCTCCTGACCGCCCGGCTCACCGGCGGCGGCCGGGCCTGAGCAGCAGCGCGACCGCCGCCGCGAGCACGGGGAGCGCGACGGCCGCCAGGGCGATCGAGCTCCACGGCGTCTCGAACGGCACCCGCGGCACCGGGTCCCAGTCCACCGAGGCCGTGAAGGGCCAGGCCGGCAGCAGCCCGGCGACACATCCGGCGGCGGCGCCCGGCACCGCGCCGCAGGCCGCCGCCAGGGCCGCCCGGCAGGCGGTGAGGCCGCGCGCCGCGGCCGGAGAACCACCGACCCGGAGCAGGAGGCGGTCCGGACGGCGCGACCTGACCGTGGCCGCGAGCGCCCCGGCGAGAGCGGCCGGTACGGCCGCCCCCGCGAAGAACATCCAGTAGGGCGACGGCCGGAAGCCCTCCTCCAGGTACGCCTGCCCGCTCTCGCCCAGCCGCTCCTGGACGCGGTCCCGGTCGGCCGCCGTGACCCGGTGCAGGGCGGGATCGACGATCAGCGCCTCCAGCTCCAGCTTGATGCCCATGCCGAGCACCAGCTCCCCGGGCAGGAAGACCGCCTCGACGCCTGTGGCGGCCGGGGCGGCGACGGTCGCGGGAACCGTCCTGGAGATTCTCGGTTCGCCCGGCGGGTCCTGGGGGGCGCGGTACTCGATCGTGACGGTGTCGTGCCGGCCCTGCTCGGACGTGACCGCCACGGCCCTGCCCTCGTCGTACGGGAACGAGGGGTCCCCCGTGAGGTAGCGCAGCAGCGCCTGGCCGCCGATGTAGGTGCTGAAGGACGTCGCGGAGTCAGCGGACCACACGGTGAGGCTGAACGGGTCGACCGGCGCCACGCCCTGGGCGACGTCCGTTCCGGGCAGCTCCTGCTGGACGGCGGCGATCCCCAGCGCCGGTCGTCCGGGATCGAGCCGCACGACGAGCGCCCCCGGCCGCGCCTGCGGGACGTACTGCGCCCTGGACTGCGCATTCCCGGCCGCCGCCATGGTCGCCACCGCGACGGTGAAGGCCGTGGCGGTCATGGTCGCGGCCACCGCGGGGGCCGTCCGCGCGCGCCGGTCGGCCAGGTGCCGGGCCGCGAGCCGCAGGGCCGCCGGAACCCGGGCGCCGCCCCGCCCGAGCACGCCCAGCAGCCAGGGGACGAAGGGCCCGAGCCCGAGGACGAACGTCGCGGCGCCCATGATGGCCGCCAGCAGGGTGAGCGCGGATCCGAAGTCGTCATAGTGCACGTCCTCGTGCGTCGACCAGGCCACCAGCGCCATCAGCGTGAGCCCGGCAGACGCCACGCAGGCGCCGGCGACCAGATGGCCCGAGCGCATCCGGCCGTGCCGCCCGCGCGGGGCGGTCTCGGCGGCGAAGACGGTCGCGCCGCCGGCCAGCGTCACGGGCACGCCTATCAGCACCAGGTAGAAGATCAGAAGGACGACGTCCGGCATGAAGGGAGCGTACGGGCGGAACGATCATCGCGACACCCGCCCGGGCCGGGAACGGCGACGGCCGGCCGCCGCGGGATCGCGGGGCCGGCCGGAGGGTTCGAAGGTCAGCCGTGGGAGTCGGTGGTCGCGGCGCGCTTGATGGTCAGCTCGTCGCCGCCGATGGAGCAGGAGGGCCCGTTCGGGCCGCCGAAGCGGACGGAGTCGAAGAAGTCGCGGAAGGTGATGTAGAAGTTGCCCTTGCCGCGCGGGCCGGTGACGGCCGAGCAGCCGCCGTAGTCGGCCTCGGAGTAGAGATGGATGAGCGTGTCGGTGCGGTTCCAGTCGGACTTGGCGCGGTCGCCCATGCCGAGGGCCGCCAGGTTGGCCGTGCTCGCCTGGAGCTGGACGATGTCGCCGGTGCCGTCGAGACCGGAGAACAGGCAGTAGTTGCCCTCCTGGCAGCGGTCGTACCCCGTCGCCGCCTGGGCGGGGGACGCCACTGCGGCCAGCGCGGCCACGGCGATCGGTAACGCCAGAACGTGAAACTTCTTGCCCACCATGCCTCCATGGACGAAACTTTCCTTCGATCCGAACATACCTAGTGAGATCAACTTGCGCTAGACCGTCAGGGCGGACGTTCTTCAGCGGATAATCCGCTACGGGATGAGTTGGTAGCCTCGACGACATGACTTCGATGGCGCCCTCGCGTACCGAGCACGACCTGTCGTTCCTGCTCGACCACACCAGTCACGTGCTGCGCACCCGGATGGCGGCGGCCCTGGGCGAGCTGGGGCTGACCGCGCGCATGCACTGCGTGCTCGTGCACGCCCTGGAGGAGGAGCGCACGCAGATCCAGCTCGCCGAGATCGGCGACATGGACAAGACCACGATGGTGGTGACCGTCGACGCCCTGGAGAAGGCCGGGCTGGCCGAGCGGCGGCCGTCGAGCACCGACCGGCGGGCCCGGATCATCGCCGTGACCGAGAAGGGCGCGCAGGTGGCGCGGCGCAGCCAGGAGATCGTGGACGGCGTGCACGCCGCGGCCCTCGGCTCGATCCCGGGCGACGAGCGGGAGGTGCTGGTACGCGCCCTGAACCGGCTGGTCACCGGCCACCTGGAGACCCCGGCCGAGGCTCCGCAGCCGGTCCGGCGGGCCAGGGAGCGCGGCTGAATAGTTCCGTCACATATCGTCTGTAACGAAACTATCTGCTACGGTCTCTCCTGTTGCGCCCCTTGAACAGGAGACGACCATGTCCCTCACCTCCCGGCACACCGCCCTGGCCGTGTTGTCGACGTCCGCCTTGATGACCATCCTCGACGGCAGCATCGTCACCGTGGCCATGCCCGCCATCCAGCGCGACCTCGGGTTCTCCCCCGCCGGGCTGAGCTGGGTGGTCAACGCGTACCTGCTCGCGTTCGGCGGGCTGCTGCTGCTCGCCGGACGGCTCGGCGACCTCGTGGGCCGCAGGACGATGTTCCTGGCCGGGAACGCGGTGTTCACCGGCGCGTCCCTGCTGGCCGGCGTGGCGAACAGCGAGGGCCTGCTGATCGCCGCCCGGTTCCTGCAGGGCGTCGGCAGCGCGATGGCCTCGGCCGTCGTGCTCGGCATCCTGGTGACCCTGTTCACCGAGCCGCGCGAGCGGGGCAGGGCGATCGCGGTCTTCAGCTTCACCGGCGCGGCCGGCGCGTCGATCGGGCAGGTGCTCGGCGGCGTGCTCACCGACGCGCTGAGCTGGCACTGGATCTTCTTCATCAACCTGCCGATCGGGCTGGCGACGATCGTGCTGGCGCTGCCCGCGCTGCCCGCCGACCGGGGCCTCGGCCTCGCGCGGGGCGCCGACGTGACCGGCGCGCTGCTGGTCACCTCGGGCCTGATGCTGGGCATCTACACCGTGGTCAAGGTCGAGGAGCACGGCTGGCTCGCCACCCACACCCTGGCGTTCGGCGCGGTGTCGCTGGCCCTGCTCGCCGGGTTCTTCCTGCGCCAGGCCACCGCGCGCACGCCGCTGATGCCGCTGCGCGTGCTGCGCTCCCGCAACGTGGCCGGGGCCAACGTCGTGCAGATGCTGGCGCTGTCGGCGATGTTCGCCTTCCAGATCATCGTCGCGCTCTACATGCAGAAGGTGCTCGGGTACGGCGCCCTCGCCACCGGGCTGGCGATGCTCCCGGCGGCCGTGGCGATCGGCGGCGTGTCGCTGTTCGTGTCGGCGCGGCTGAGCGCCCGCTTCGGCGCGCCCGCCGTGCTGCTGGCCGGGCTGGTGCTGCTGCTGGCCGCGATGGCCTGGCTCACGCGGGTGCCGGTGGACGCCGACTACGTCACCGACCTGCTGCCGGTCATGGTGCTGATCGCGGGCGGCGGGCTGGCGCTGCCGGCGCTGACCACGCTCGGCATGTCGGCCGCCCGCGCGGACGACGCCGGTCTCGCCTCGGGGGTGTTCAACACCACCCAGCAGATCGGCATGGCGCTGGGCGTGGCCGTCCTGACCACGCTGGCGGCCTCCCGTACGCAGGAGCTGCGCGCCGGCGGGGCGGCCGAGGCGGCGGCGCTGACCGGCGGCTACCACCTGGCCTTCGCCACCTCGGCCGGTCTGCTCGCGACGGCCGTCGTGGTCGCCCTGGCCGTCCTGCGCCGTCCCCGCGCCGCCGCGTCCGCCGAGGCGCCGCGGATCGACCAGCCCGCCGCCCTCTGAACCCCTTCTCACCGCGAAACGGAGCCGATCATCATGACGGAGCACACTTACGGCCCCGGGCAGGGCCCCGGCGCCCGCCCTCTCACCGAGGACGAACTCCTGCGGATCCTCGACCGCCAGCCCTTCGGCGTGCTGGCGACGCTCAAGCGCGACGGCCGCCCCCACCTTGCCTCGATGGCCCTGCGCTGGGACGCCGCCGGACGCGTCCTGCGCATCTCCTCCGCCGAGGGCCGCATCAAGGTGCGCCACCTGCTCGCCGACCCGCAGGCGACGGTGCACCTGCAAGGCGACGACATCCTGTCGTACGCCGTCGCCGAAGGACGGGCGGAGGTCTCCGAGCCGTCGCTCACCCCGGGCGACGCCACCGGACGCGAGCTGCTGGAGATGGCCGGCGGCTTCCCCGACCCGGCGGACGAGGCCGCCTTCCTGGAGGAGATGGCCAGGGGCCGCCGCCTGGTCATCAGGATCCGGGTGGACCACCTCTACGGCATCGCCCTGGACGCCGCCTGACCGACCCCCGGTTGCCGGGAGCCGGAGGGCGGGCGAGGATGTCGCGATCGACAAGGGGAGGTCGTCGTATGCCGGTCCCGGGCCGTCCGCTCGTGGTACTGCTGGTGGGGGCGCCCGCGACTTCGACGGCGACGGCCGCGACGACGTCGCCCTCGGCTGTCTCGGCACCACCGGCCGGGTGCACGTCCTGTCGGCGGGCCGGGTCATCCACGTCCCCACCCCGCCGGGGAACCGGATGAAGGGCTTCGGCTGGTCGGTGACCATGGCCCACGTCAACGACGACCGCGCGACGACGACGGCGAACCCTGCGCCGGCTTCGGCGACGGCCTGGTGTACGTCCCGGGCACCGGGCCGGCCGTGTTCTCGCCGCCATGCGGCCGGCTGCGGTTCTACGACCTCGGCCTCAAGGCCATCCGCACGGTTACGGACCTGCGGGAGCCGTGGGACGCGGAGCTGGCCGCCTCCGCCGACGGCCGGGTGGCGGCCCTGGGCGGCGACCACGGCGACCCGGCGTCGTTGCTGCTGTCCCCGAGGGACGCGGCGCGGGACCGCCGGCTCACGGGCGACTACCTCGCCGACACGGCGCACCGGGGGATCGCGTTCGGCGGGGGCCGGATCGTGGTCACGATGCAGGGGGCCGCCGACGTGGCCCTCGTCGACCCCGCCACCGGGAAGGCCGACCTCGTCAAGACCGCCACCTGAGACCTGTTCATCAAGGCCGTCGAGGGCTGAGAACGTCCGTGCGGCCGGCCGGTCGCGGGGCCCTGTACACCAAACCAAGCGCTTGCTACGCTCCGCCCATGACGTCCACCGTGGTGTGGGGTACCGGCAACGTCGGCCGCGCCGCCATCAGGGCCGTGGAGGCCCATCCCGACCTCAGTCTCGCCGCCGTCATCGTGCACTCCCCCGGCAAGGCCGGCCGCGACGCCGGGGAGCTCGCCGGACTCGGCCGCGACCTCGGCGTCACCGCGACGGACGACGCCGCCGCCGTCCTGGCCGCGCGTCCCCGTGCCGTCGTGTACGCCGCCTCCGGCGACCTGCGTCCCGACGACGCCCTGGCCGACGTCCTGCGGGCCGTCCGGGCCGGCGCCGTCGTCGTCACGCCCTCCCTGTACGCCCTCTACGACCACCGCGGCGCACCGCCCGAGCTGCGGGAGCAGGTGCTGGCCGCCGTCGCCGAGGGCGGCGGCTCCCTGTTCGCCTCCGGCATCGACCCCGGCTGGGGCAACGACCTGCTGCCCCTGCTGCTCAGCGGCCTCGGCTCGGTCGTGGACGCCATCCGCTGCCAGGAGATCTTCGACTACTCCGGCTACGACCGCCCGGACGCGGTCCGGTACATGGTCGGCATGGGCCAGCCCATGGACTACGAGCCGCCGATGATCGCGCCCACGGTCCCGTCCATGGTGTGGGGCGGCCAGGTACGGCTGATGGCGCGGGCCCTCGGCGTCACCCTGGAGGAGATCCGCGAGGTCGTCGAGCGGCGTGCGCTCGACCGTACGGTCACCACCGCCCGCATGGGCGTCTTCGAGGCAGGCACCCAGGGCGCGGTGCGGTTCGAGGTGCAGGGCGTCGTCGAGGGCGAGCCGCGCATCGTGATCGAGCACGTCACCCGCGTGCACGCCGCCTGCGCCCCCGACTGGCCGCTCCCCCCGGACGGCGGCGACGGCGCCCACCGGGTGATCGTCGAGGGCCGCCCGCGGATCGAGGTCACGATCGAGGCCACCGACGAGGGCGGCAACCGTTCGGCGGGCGGGAACGCCACCGCGGCGGGCCGGCTGGTGAACGCCATCGACTGGCTCGCCGCCGCCCCGCCCGGCCTGTACGACGCGCTCGACGTCCCGCTGCGCCCCGCGTCCGGCCGGCTCGGAAGGAAGCACCCATGATCGTCGACGTTCCCGGCGGCAAGGACCCGATCGCGTACGTCTGGGGCGAGCTGGTCCCCGGCATCGGGACCGCCGCCTCGAAGTTCTCCATGGCCGTCTACGCCCACACCACGCTGGGACTGCGCGAGTTCGAGGCGGCCCGGCTGCGGATCGCGCAGATCAACGGATGCGTCTTCTGCCTCGACTGGCGCACCGAGCGCGACGGCGTCAAGGTCGAGGACGGCTTCGCCGACGCGGTCGCGGACTGGCGCGCCACGGACGCCTTCGACGCGCGCACCCGGCTCGCCGCCGAGTACGCCGAGCGCTACGCCCTGGACCACCACGGGCTCGACGAGGAGTTCTGGTCCCGGATGACCGAGCACTACAGCCAGAACGAGATCGTGGAACTGAGCATGAGCATCGGTTCCTGGTGGGCCTTCGGCCGGCTCAACCACGTGCTGGGCCTCGACACGGCCTGCATGCTGACCGGCGGCCCGGCACCCTCCGTCAGACCGACCGAGTCCGCGTCAGACCGACCGAGCGAGGGCACGTGACATGAACACCAGCCGCCGCACCTTCATCGCCGGAACCGCCTCCCTCCTGGGCGCCGCCGCACTGCCCGGCCGCGCCGCCGCCGCCACTGCCGCCACTGCCGCCGTCGCCGACGGGCCGATCGCCGACGGCGCCCGCGTCCCCGTCCTGGTGATCGGCACCGGGTACGGCGGCTCGGTGGCCGCCCTGCGCCTGGCCCAGGCGGGCGTCGAGGTGCACATGATCGAGATGGGCATGGCCTGGGACACGCCCGGCTCGGACGGCAAGATCTTCTGCAACACGCGCGAGCCCGACTATCGCTCGTACTGGCTGCGCACCAGGACCAAGGCGCCGCTCAACTACTTCCTCGGCTTCCCCATCGACCGCGACATCCCCCGCTACACCGGCATCCTGGACGCCGAGGAGTTCGCCGGCATCACGGTCTACCAGGGCCGCGGCGTCGGCGGCGGCTCGCTGGTCAACGGCGGCATGGCCGTCACGCCCAGGCGGGAGAACTTCGCCGCCGTGCTCCCGTCGGTGGACGCCGACGAGATGTACGGCGTCTACTACCCGCGCGCCAACTCCGGCCTCGGCGTCGGCCTGGTGGACCCGGCCTGGTTCGACACCACCGCGTGCTACCAGTACGCCCGCGTCGGCCGCAAGCACGCCCAGCGCTCCGGCTTCCCGTTCACCTTCGTCCCGGACGTGTACGACTGGGACTACATGAAGCAGGAGGCGGCCGGCACGGCCACCCGGTCGGCGCTGGCCGGCGAGATCCTCTACGGCAACAACCACGGCAAGAAGTCCCTGCAGAAGACCTACCTGGCGCGGGCCCGCGCGACCGGCAGGGTGACGATCTCGCCGCTGCACCAGGTCACCTCGGTCGCCCCGGCGGCGGGCGGCGGCTACACCGTCCGGATCGACCAGCTCGCCACCGACGGCTCGGTCACCGCCGCCAAGACCGTCACGGCCGCCCGGGTGTTCTTCGCCGCGGGCAGCGTCGGCACGAGCAAGCTGCTGGTCAGGCTGAAGGCCACCGGCGCGCTGCCGGGGCTGGGTGACGAGATCGGCAAGGGCTGGGGCGACAACGGCAACGTCATGTGCGGCCGGGCCAACCACCTGTGGGACCCGACCGGCAAGCTGCAGTCGGCCATCCCGTGCGCGGGCATCGACAACTGGACGGCCGGGGGCGCGTTCGCCGAGGTGGCGCCGCTGCCGACCGGGATCGAGACGTACGCCTCGTTCTACCTGTCGATCACCAACACCCCGCGCCGCGCCCAGTTCTCCTGGAACGCCGCGACCGGCAAGGTGGACCTGAGCTGGCAGACCGCCTGGAAGCAGACGTCCATCGACATGGCGAAAACGATCTTCGACAAGATCAACGCCAAGGAGGGGACGATCTACCGCACCGACCTGTTCGGCGTGTACAAGATCTGGGGCGACCACCTCACCTACCACCCGCTCGGCGGCGCGGTGCTGAACAGGGCCACCGACAACTACGGCCGCCTGACCGGCCACCCCGGCCTGTACGTCATCGACGGCTCGCTGATCCCCGGCAACACCACGGTGAACCCGTTCGTCACCATCACGGCGCTGGCCGAGCGGAACATCGAGAAGATCATCGCCACCGACCTTTAGCGCAGGGTTTGCCGAAACGGCAACGGAGTTGGCGGGCGGCGGCACGGGCCGCGCATGATCCTGGTGACAGGTTCGGACTCATGTGCGTGGAGGATCAATGTCGCAGCCCACCCCGGTCGCCGAGGGCGTCCACCGTCTGGTGCCCTCCCCCGCCGGCCGCGTGCATCTCGTGGAGGCGGGGCAGGGGCCGCTGGTGCTGCTGGTGCACGGCTTTCCCGAGTCCTGGTACTCCTGGCGGCACCAGCTCCCGGCGCTGGCCGCCGCCGGGTACCGGGCGGTGGCGGTCGACGTGCGCGGCTACGGCCGCTCGTCCAAGCCGGCGGACGTGGCCGCGTACCGGATGACCGAGCTGGTCGAGGACGGCGTGGCCGTGGTGCGGGCGCTGGGCGAGCGGAGCGCGATGATCGTCGGCCACGACTGGGGCGCCTCGATCGCGGCCCACAGCGCCCTGCTGCGGCCGGACGTCTTCCGCGCGGTCGCCATGCTCAGCGTGCCGTACACGCCGCGCGGCGGGCCGCGTCCCACCGAGGCGTTCGCCGCCATGGGCGGGACGGACGAGTTCTACGTCAGCTACTTCCAGACGCCCGGCCGGGCCGAGGCCGAGATCGAGCCGGACGTCCGGGGCTGGCTGGCGGGCACGTACGCGGCCCTGTCCGCCGACACCATGCCGGGCGAGGACGCGCCCCACCCGCTGTTCGTGGCCCCGGGCGGCAGGCTGCGCGACCGGTTCCCGGCGCACGGCACGCTGCCCGGCTGGCTGAGCGAGGCCGACCTCGACTTCTACGCCGCCGAGTTCGAGCGCACCGGCCTGACCGGCGGGCTGAACCGCTACCGCAACATGGACCGCGACTGGGCCGACCTCGCGCCCCACGACGGCGCGCCGATCGTCCAGCCCTCGCTGTTCGTCGGCGGCGCGCAGGACGCCACGACCCGGTGGCTCTCCGGCGCGATCGACGCCTTCCCCACCACCCTGCCCGGCCTGGTCTCCTCCCGCCTCCTGGACGACTGCGGCCACTGGATCCAGCAGGAACGCCCGGACGAGGTCAACGCCATCCTCCTGGACTGGCTCGCCCGGCTCTGACCTGCGACGCCGCGGGCCCGCCCGTGGCGAGGCGGGCCCGCGGCGCCGGTCACAACACCGCTCCCGAGCCCTCGCGGGGCCGCCGGGCGGCCTTGGGCGCGGGCGGCTGGGGGGCCGGGCGGCGGTCGTACCGGGCCAGGCCGATGGCCGCGGGGCCGGCCACGAACGACGACGTCAGCGTGCCCACGACGATGCCGGTGACCAGCGCGATCGCGAAGTCACGCAGCGAGTCGCCGCCGAAGGCGGCCAGCGCGACCAGCACGAACAGCGCGCCTAGCCCGGTGTTGACGGTCCGCGGCACGGTCTGCAGGATCGCCGTGTTCACCGCCTCGGCCAGCGGCGCGGTGCGGCGGGCGGCCCACAACTCGCGCACCCGGTCGAACACCACCACCTTGTCGTTGACCGAGTAGCCGACCACGGTCAGCATCGCGGCGAGGAACACGCCGTCCACCGGCTTGCCGAACCAGGCGAACAGCCCGATCACCACGGCCAGGTCCACCAGCAGCGCCAGCACGGTCGCCGTGCCGAACGTCCACCAGAAGCGCACCGCCAGGTAGAGCAGCTGCGCCGCCACGGCCACGCCGAGCGCGATGACGGCGTTGCGGCGCAGCTCCTCGCCCAGCGTGGGGCCGATGAACTCGTCGCGCACCTTGCTCACCTCGCCGCCCTGCCCCTCCAGCGCTGCCTGCACCTTGGCCGGGTCGAGCTGCCCGGCGCGCACGGTCACGCCGTCGGCGGCGGTCTGCACGACCGCGCCCGGGTAGCCGGCCTCGCTCACGAGCCGCCTGGCCGTGTCGGCCTCGACCGGCCTGGAGGTGCCGAACTCCACGAGCCGGCCGCCGGTGAACTCGACCCCGAAGTCCAGGCCGCGGGTGAACAGCCCGGCCAGCGCCGCGACGACCAGGCCGCCCGCGACCGCCAGCCACAACTTCCTGGCCTTCATGAGCTGGGGGTTCCGGCGGGCCAGCCACGTCCGGACGGCGCCCGGTGAGCCCAGGCCCGACAGGCGCGGCCCGATCCGGCCGATGACGGCCTGGGTCAGCACGCGGGTGATCAGCATGGCCGACACCAGCGAGGCCAGCACGCCGATCGCCAGCGTCACGCCGAACCCCTTGACCGGCCCGGAGGCCAGCCCGAACAGCAGCGCGGCGGCGATGAGCGTGGTGACGTTGGAGTCGGCGATGGCGCTCCAGGCGTTCTTGAACCCCCGGTTCAGGGCCGGGGCGAGCCCGCGGGCCGGAGCCAGGCCGTACTCCTCCCTGGCGCGTTCGAAGACGAGCACGTTGGCGTCGACCGCCATGCCGATGGCCAGCACGAACCCGGCCAGTCCGGGCAGCGTGAACGTCGCGCCCATCGCGACCAGCGCGGCGTAGGAGATCAGGCCGTAGCAGGTGAGCGCGATGGCGGCGAGCAGGCCGGACAGGCGGTAGATCACGATGATGAACAGGGCGGTCAGCACCAGCCCGGCGATCGCGGCCTTGACGCTGGCCTCGATGGCGTCGGCGCCCAGCGTGGGGCCGACCGTCCGCTGCTCGACCAGGTCGAGCGGCACGGGCAGCGCGCCGCCCTTGATCAGCACGGCCAGGTCGCGGGCCTCCTCGTGGGTGAAGGACCCGGTGATCTCGGTGTTGCCGCCGGGGATGCCGGCGCCGCACGGCACGGACGGGTCGAGCTGCGGCGAAGAGATGATCTTCTTGTCGAGCACGATGGCGACGCGCCGCTTCGGGTCGCCCGCCGGCTGGCAGGCGGCCGCGCCGGTCATCCGCTGCCAGGCGTCGGCGTCGCGGAAGTCGACCGTGACCGACCAGCCGGGCCCGCGCTGCGGGTCGCTGCGCTCGGTGGCGTCGCTGACGCCGTCGCCGCTGATCGCCACCGGGCCGAGCGCGAGCGGGCTCCCGCTCTCGTCGGGCAGCGCGGTGGCGTCCCCGGCCTTGCCGGGGCCGGTGACCGGGTGGAAGGCGAGCTGGGCGGTGCGGCCGATGACCTCGGCCGCCTTGCTCGGGTCGAGCACGCCGGGCAGCTCGACGATGATCCGCTTCTCGCCGGAGCGGGCCAGGGTGGGATCGACGACCCCCAGCGCGTCCGCCCGGCGGCGGAGCACGTCGAGGGCGCGGTCGGTGGCCGAGGAGTCGGCCTTGACCGTCGGGGAGTCTCTGGCCTCGAAGACGAGCTGGGTACCGCCGCGCAGGTCGAGGCCGAGGCGTGGCGTGGCGGTGAGGGACAGGATGATCGAGGTCGCGATGACGGCGAACGCCGCCAGCGCGCGCCACATGGGCGCACGTGACATGAGGCCTCCACAGGCTCAGGTGTGCGGAAGAGGGATCTTCAGAGCACCGTGGAGGGAGGCGCGCGGGCCGCCGCCGCGCCCCTGGGGCGGTCGGCGGCGGCGCGCAGGACGGGCCGCCGTACGACGGCCGACCAGACGTGGAGCAGCCGGGCCGGGGCCGCGGCGGGCGACGCCTGCCCGCCGGGCCCGGCCTGGTCGTGCCCCGCCTGCCTGACCTGCGCGAGCGGAGGCGGCGGCGGTGTGGAGCCGAGCTTGGCGACGGCGGGCCGGTCGGCCGCCGCCTGGATCGCCGTGACCTGTGTGACGACCTGTGTGACGGCCTGGGCGGCGACCTGGGCGTGGCCCGTGACCGGAAGCAGCCATGACAGGACGAGAAGCAGCGCGGCGGGCAGCCTGGTGCGCACCTCGCCTCCCTCCCGTCGTGACCGTCGCCCCTACCGTAGCCCGCCGCCGGGCCGCTCAGGGCAGGGTGCGCAGGTACCGCGGCGGTTTGCGGACCTGAGCGGCCTGCTCGAAGGCGTATCCGAGGGCGATCAGGGACGGCTCGGAGAAACGCCCGCCGAAGAAGGTGACGCCGAGCGGCAGGACGTCCCTGGCGTACCCGGCCGGGACGGTGACCGCCGGGTAGCCGGAGATCGCCGAGGGCGCGGAGGAGGAGACGAAGCCGGTGAAGTCGTCGCCCTTGGTCAGGTCGGTCAGCCAGGCCGCGTGGTTGGTGGGGGCGAGCAGCGCGTCGAGGCGGCCGTCGACCATCGCCGAGTCGATCGCGCGGCGGGCCAGCGTGGTGGCCTTGTCGCGGAGGGCGCGGTAGGCGGGGTCGTCCAGGTCGCCGGTGGTGGCCTGGGCCTGCTCGAAGATCTCCTGGCCGAAGTACCGCAGCTCGGTCCCGGCGTGCCGCCGGTTGAAGTCGATCAGCCCGGCCAGGTCGGCGGGGTGCCGTCCGGGGGTGGCGGCCAGGTAGGCGTTCAGGTCGTGCTTGAACTCGGTCAGCAGCGCCGGGAACTCGGCCTCGCCGGCCTGGTCCATGCCCTCCAGCTCGACGTCCACCACGGTCGCGCCGCGGGCCCGGAGGGTGGCGACGGTGGCGTCCAGGGCGGCGCGCACCTCCTGGTTGTCGCCCGCGACCGAGCGCCACACGCCGACGCGGGCGCCGTTCAGCGCGCCGGGACGCAGGGCCTTGAGGTAGTCGCGGTCGCCGCCCGGGACGGTCGCGGGGTCGCGCGGGTCCGGCCCCTGGATGACCGAGAGCACGGCGGCGGCGTCGGTGAGGTTCCTGGTGATCGGCCCGGCGGTGTCCTGCCGGGCCGAGAGCGGCACCACGCCGGCCCGGCTGACCAGCCCGAGCGTGGGCTTGATGCCGACCACGCCGTTGATCCCGGCCGGGCAGACGATCGAGCCGTCGGTCTCGGTGCCGATGGTGACGGCGGCCAGGGTGGCGGCGGCGGCGACCGCCGAGCCGCTGCTCGACCCGCAGGGGTTGCGGTCCAGGACGTAGGGGTTGTTGGTCTGTCCGCCGATCGCGCTCCACCCGCTGGAGGACGGGCTGGAGCGGAAGTTCGCCCATTCCGACAGGTTGGCCTTGCCCAGGATCACCGCGCCGGCCGCACGCAACCGCTGGACGAGGAACGCCTCCGCGGCCGGCCGGGCGCCGAGCAGCGCCTGCGAACCGGCGGTGGTGCGGAGCGGCGCGGCGGTGTCGATGTTGTCCTTGAGCAGGACCGGGACGCCTTCCAGCGGCCCGTGCGCGCCCCGGCGGCGACGCCGGTCGCTGCGCTCGGCCTCGCCCAGCGCGCCGGGGTTGGTCTGGACGACCGCGTGCAGCAGCGGGTCCACCGCGCGGATGCGGTCCAGGTAGAAGCGGGTCAGCGTCACCGCGTCGAAGCGGCCGCGGTCCATGGCGCGTTGCAGGTCGAGCACGGTGGCACGGTCGAGGTCCAGCCCGCGCAGGACGGTGCCGGCGGACGGCGGGGCCGCCTCGCGCGCGTGCGCGGGGACGGCCGCGGTTAAGCCGGCGGCGAGCGCGAGCGCCAGAGCGGCGGCCGCCCGGCGTGCGGGCTTCAGGAGAGTCATGGCTGTCGAGCGTAGTCATGATGCTTTCCCGGGAAAATATTCCAATTCGTATATATCCGCCGCCCTCGGTCCGGGCCCGGCCCCGCGCACGCGGAGCCGGACCGGCGGCGAGGCGGGCCCGCCTACGCGGTCCCGGACCGGCGGCGGGGCGTCAGGGGCAGCCCGTGGCGGCGAAGGCCGTGAACTGGCTGACCTCGTTCCTGCTGAAGTTGTCGTCCGAGCCGATCACCAGCGTGCACTCCCCACTGGCCAGGCGCGGCCCCCACGACATGGCCTCCAGGTTCTGCACCGGCGGCCGGAAGTCGCCCAGGTCGTAGACCAGCCGCTTGCTCACCGGCCGGTACCCCGCGCTCAGGTCGTCCTGGTTGAGCACGTTGGTCGCGCCCGTCACGTCGATCTCGTACAGCTTGACCTTGTAGTCGACGCCCTCGATCCAGGAGCGCTCCAGGGCCAGGTAGCGGTGGTCGTCGATGGGCAGGATCTCCGAGACCCCGCTGTCGGACTCGCCGGTGGGCGGCACCGGCGCGGCCGGCAGCGCGTCGACGGGGTAGACGTACTGGCCGCGCGGGACACCGCGCCGGTCCCACACGGTGAGCCGGGCGGGCGCGCCGTGCCCGACCGTGGACGGCTCGCCGTCCTCGTACCGCGGGCCCTCGGTCATCGCGGTGATCCGGCGGGCGGTGACGGCCAGGCCCTCGAAACCGGCGTTGCGCCGCGGGCCGTGCTCGGTGGTGGTCAGGCGCAGGTTGCCCGGCAGGCGCAGGTCGCCCAGGTGCCGGCCCTGGAGGTCGGCGGCGCGCACGCCGGAGGCGGCCAGCGGCAGGTCGGGGTGGCCGGCGTCCGGGCGGTCGCCCTCGTCGCCCCACAGCAGGCGGCCGGACCAGCGGTCGTACCTGATGGCCTCGGGGTCGGCCGAGCCGCGCTTGCCGTAGCCGGGGTAGGGGGTGCCGTCCCGCCTGGTCAGCGTGGTCACCCCGGTCAGGCTGATGCCGGTGAACGCGCCCGAGTCCCGGTCGATGTCCAGCCGGGCGGTGTAGAAGCGGGCGGGACCGTAGCGCCAGCGGTCGTCGGAGATCAGGTACCAGGCGCCGGTGCGCGGGTCGCGGTCGATGCCCGACACCCCGCCGACGGTGGTGCCGTCGAACTGCGTCAGGTACGGCAGCCGCTGCTCCCCCAGGTACCGGGTGATGTGGACCTCCTCCCGCGGGGCCGCCCAGGCGGGCTGGGTGACGCTCATGGCGACCGCGCACGCGACCGCGAACCCCGTGATTCTTCGCATTCCGTCCCCTGTGTCGTTCTGGTTACGTGGAGTGACCGGGGGACATGAAATCGTGCCCGCGCCCGCCGGGGCGACCGGGACACGCCGCCGCCCGCGCGTCTTTGCCTGGCGGGCCATGGACAGGCGGGTGGCGCACGGGCCACCGTCCTGTCACTCGGCCGCGCGAAGCGGCGGAAACCGTCGGTGCCCGCCCGCACACTCAGCGCATGCCCGATGAGCCTCTGGAACTCGGTGAGATCACCGTCTCCGACTGGTACGCCCACAACGACAAGATGGCCGAGGTCGGCTTCCTGACCATCGCCAGGCGCCTGCCTTCGCTCGTGACCCAGGCGATGCGCATGTCCTGGCGGGCCGGCCCCCGCGACACCGTGGCCACCATCGCGCTCAACCTCCTCGGCGGCGTCTTCACCGCCTTCGGCCTGCTGGCCACCACCGGCGTGCTGAGCGCCCTGTTCAGCGAGGGCCCGACCCCCGACCGCGTGCTGGCCGCCCTGCCCAGCCTCGTCCTGGTCGGCGCGGCCGCCGTGCTGCGCACTGTGGTGCAGGCCGGCGCGGGCTGGGCGCAGTCACGCCTGACCCCGCAGATCTCCCGCCACACCGAGGAACGCCTCTACGGCCTGACCAGCCAGGTGGAGCTGGTCGCCTACGACGACCCGGAGTTCCACGACAGCCTCGAACGCGCCAACATCCGCGGCGTCAGCGTGGCGAGCGCGGTGGTCGGCTCGGCCATCAACGTCGTCACCGCGACCGTCGGCATCGCGGCGGCGGCCGGTGTGCTCGGCGTGCTCCACCCGGTGCTGCTGCCGCTGCTGCTGCTGGCCGTGCTGCCCGACGCGTGGGCCACCGTGCGCGGCGCCCGTATGCGCTACTCGACGATGTACTCCCTCATCCCCGCCCGCCGGCGCAAGTGGATCATCGCCGAGCTGCTGGCCGACCGCGAGCCGGCCGCCGAGGTGCGCTCGTTCACCATGCGCGGCTTCCTGCTGCGCATGTACGACGCCGTCGCCAGGGCCGAGCAGGAGGTGCTGCTCACCCTGGCCAGGCGCCAGACCCTGGCCGGCCTGGTCGGCGAGGCCCTGGGCGGCCTCGGCACCGCGCTGGTCTACGTCGCGCTGGGCGTGCTGCTGGCCGTGGCGGCCATCCCGCTCGCGGTCGCGGGCACCGCGGTGCTGGCCATCAGGACCGGCCAGTCCTCGCTGGCCAACCTCCTGTACGCCACCAACCGCCTCTACGAGGACGGCCTCTACTTCACCGACTTCCTCCAGTTCTGCGCCGACGCCGAGCGCCGCGTGCCCGGCTCCCGCTCCGCGGCCGTGCCCGAGGGGTTCGAGCGCATCGTGGCCGACGACGTGACGTTCACCTACCCGGGCGCCGACCAGCCGGCGCTGCGCGGGGTGACGGTCGAGATCAAGCGCGGCGAGGTCATCGCGTTCGTGGGCGAGAACGGCTCCGGCAAGACCACCCTGGCCAAGATCCTGTCCGGCCTGTACGAGCCCGACACCGGCACCGTCTCATGGGACGACGTCGACCTGGCCGACGTGCCCCCCGACGACCTGCGCCTGCGCACGGCCGTCATCGCCCAGGACCACACCCGCTGGCCGCTCACCGCCCGCTACAACATCACCATGGGCACCGACAAGGGCGAGCCCGCCCTGGTCGCGGCCGCCTCGGTCGCCGGCGCCGACGAGGTGGTCGCGGGCCTGCCGCACGGCTACCGCACGCTGCTCGACCGCCGCTTCAAGGACGGCTGCGAGCTGTCCGGCGGCCAGTGGCAGCGCATCGCGGTGGCCCGGGGCTTCCACCGCGACGCCGACCTGCTCATCTGCGACGAGCCCACGGCGGCACTCGACGCCCGCGCCGAGCACGCCCTGTTCGAGCGCATCCGCGACCACTCCGAGGGCCGCACCGTCCTGCTCATCACCCACCGCCTGGCCAGCGTGCGGTACGCCGACCGGATCTACGTCCTCGACCACGGCAAGGTCACCGAGCAGGGCGACCATGAGGCGCTGATGGCGCTCAACGGCCTCTACGCCGACCTCTACACCCTCCAGGCCGCCGCCTACCGCTGACCCTTCCTATCGCTGACCCTGCCGGACGCCGGACCTGCGGGGCTTGCGCTTGGCCACCGGCAGGGTGCGCCGTCCGTGGTACCGGGGGACGGCAGCCGGCCGCACGCCGACGGGGTGGGTCTTCTCGTCGGGGAAGACCCACTTCCGCAGCGCCCAGAAGCGGAACACCATGGCGATCAGCGTGCCGACCAGCTGCGCGCTCACGAAGTCGGCGATCTCCTGGGCCGCCACGCTCACGTCGGGGACCTCCAGGCGGAACACGTACCGGGAGATCCACAGCGGCGCCGAGCTGAGCACCAGACCGATGCCGCTGACCAGGAAGAACAGCCCCGCCTCATGACGGCGCTCGCGACCGCCCCTGAGCCGGAACGACCACTCGCGGTTGAGCACGTAGGACACGATCGTCGCCACGAGCACCGCGATGATCTTCGCGGTCACCGGCTTCGGTTCCAGGACGGTCAGCTTCAGCCCGTAGAACACCGCGTTGTCCACCACGAACGTCGCTCCGCCGACCACCGCGAACTTCAGCAGTTCACGGTGCCTCAGCACGAGCGCCTGCAGCGGCGCCGGTAATCTCGCGAGTACTGCTTCTGCGATTCGGAGCACTCTCGATCTTCTCATCCGTCCGGACCGCGGAAGACGACGCTCACCCCGGCCGGCGCAGCGGCCCGGCCGGCACGGCCTCGGCCAGCGCCTTGTACCCCGCCGGGTTCAGGTGCAGGTGGTCTCCCACGTCGTAGGCGGGCAGCAGGTTGCGGGGGGCCGCCGGGGCGCGGGCGACGCCGATGTCGTTGACACCCTCGAAGACGATCAGCCAGGCCAGGCCGCTCCGCGCGAGGCGAATATTTCTCCCGGACGGTGTTCCGGACCCGGGGTCAACAGCCGGGCGCGCTTCTGACACGGCGGCCATCCCGTTCTGACCGGGCGTTGCAAGGCGGGCCTCCCGATGGTGCACTCAAGGACGTTGGTTCCGACCTGTGTTCAGGCCGCCAGCGGGAGCGAGGGCCGGCGGCGGACCTCGAAGGGAGAACCGTGAGACGATTACGTCCCCTGCTGCTGTTCCTGCTCGCCGCCCTGGCCGCCCTGGTCGCGGCCTGCGGCGGGGCCGCGCCCGGCGGCCCGCGGGCGACCGGGTCGGGCGCGCCGCCGGAGAAGATCAGGATCGGCGTCATCCCGATCCCCGACAGCGCGCTGGTCTACCTCGCCCGCGACCGCGGCTACTTCGCGGCCGAGGGGTTGTCGGCCGAGCCGGTGACCGTGCAGGGCGGCGGCCCGGCGATCGACCGGATGAGGGGCGGCGCCCTGGAGTTCGGGCTGGTCAACTACGTGACGGCGGTCCTGTACCAGCGGCGTGAGCCGGGGCGGCTGAAGCTGGTCGCCGACGCCTACCACGCCGCGCCGGGCGCGTTCCAGCTCTTCGTGGCGCCCGGCAGCCCGATCAGCAGCCCGCGCGACCTGCGGCGCTCCGGCGGCGCGAAGAAGAGTATCGCGGTGGCCACGCTGCGCTCGGTCGGCACGCTGAGCGCCGAGACCGTGCTCGCGGCGGCCGGGGTGCCCGCGGACGACGTCGCGTTCAAGGAGATCCCCCTGCCCGACATGCCGGCCGCGCTGGCCGCGCACGCGGTGGACGTGGCGTGGATGACCGAGCCGTTCATCACCGCCTACCGCCGGCAGGGCGGCCGGTCGCTGGGCGACGCCATGGCGAACGTCCCCGCCGGGTGGCCGATCGCGGGGTGGGCCACGACCGCCTCGTACGCGGCCGCGCATCCCCGGGCCGTCGCCGGGTTCCAGCGGGCCATGGCGCACGCCCAGCTCGACGCGCGGGACCGGAGGCTGGTCACCGGGGTGCTGGGCACGTACACGAAGATCCCGCGTGAGGTGCTGCCGACGATCACGCTCGGCACGTTCCCCGCCGCGCTGGAGCCCGAGGGGCTGCAGTCGGTGGTGGACACCATGGTGAGGTTCGGTTACCTGCCCGCGCCGCTGCGGGCCGAGAGCATGATCGTCCGGCCGGCCTGGGAGTCGGGGAAGGGGAACCCATGAGCGAGACGCCGGAGCGGGCGCGGGTGCTGCGCCTGATCGACGACTTCATCCTGTACGCCGCCGTCCGCGCCGCCCTGCGGCTGTCGGTCTTCGACCTGCTGGCCGCCGGGCCGTGCGCCGTGCACGAGCTGGCCGACGAGATCTCCGCGGGCGGCACCGGCCGTCCCGACGAGCTGCTGCTGGGCCGCCTGCTGCGGGCGCTGGAGCACCTGCGGCTGGTCGAGCGGGACGCCCGCGGCCGCTACCTGCTCACCGGCGAGGGCGACCTGCTCACCAGCGGCCGGGACGACTCGCTGGCCCCCGCCGCGCTGATGTGGGGCGAGGAGCTGTGGCGCGACTCGGCCGACCTGCTGCACCGGACGATCACCAGGGGCGAGCCCGCCGCGCTGGAGCTGCACCAGGTGGACTCCCCCTACGCCTGGCTGAGCGCCCGGCCCGCGGCCGGCGCCCTGTTCAACGAGTTCATGGCCACCCGCAGCGTCACCGTGGCCCGCGCGCTCGCCGAGCAGGACGTGACCGGCGTGGACGCGGTCGCCGACATCGGCGGCGGCACCGGCATCGTCCTGGCCACGATCCTGGCGGCCCACCCGCGGCTGCGCGGCGTGCTGTTCGAGCTGCCCGAGGTGGCCGCCCAGGCCCGCCGTCACCTGGACGGGCGGGCGGGCATCACGGTGGCCGAGGGCGACATGTTCACCGACCCGCTGCCCCGGGCGGGCCTGTACCTGCTGGGCAACATCCTGCACAACTACCCCGACGAGCAGGCCGCCAAGCTGCTGGCGCGGCTCGCGGCCCTGATGGACGGCCGCGCCGAGCTGTGGATCGTGGACGCCGTCCTCGACGACGACCCGCACCGCTCGCCCACGTCGGCGGTCGCGCTGGACATGAAGATGCTCACGCTGTTCAGCGGCGGCCAGGAACGCACGCTGACCGAGGTCGAGAGCCTGCTGGGGGCCGCTGGGCTGCACGTCGCCCGCACCGAGCCGCTCCCCCACGGGCTGCACCTGGTGGTGGCCGGGCAGCGCCCGGCTTCTCCGTGAGACCCCGGCCGTCGCGCACATCCGGCGGCCGTCGGCGAGACTGGCGGCCACGGGCGGTGGCCCGGGCCGCTCGGTGATGGTGATCTTGGGCTTTCCGCCACCTCGCGGCTTCTGGAAGTATTCGATCATGGAAGAAGGGAGACGCGAAGTGGCAGAGGCCAACGCGGGCGTACGGCGATTACTTGCGGACTCTGGGGAGCCGCGCGGATGGGTCCCGCTCCGGGCGGATCTCGTCACGGCGCTGCTGGGGGTCTGGTTCGGCGTCGGACTGATGATCGACGCCTGGGCGCACAGCAATCGCAGCGACCTGGAGACGTTCTTCACGCCGTGGCACGCGGCGTTCTACTCCGGGTTCGCGGCGGTGTCCGGCTGGATCATCTGGCAGGTGTTCCGCAACGTGCGGCTCGGCCGGCAGGGAGTCGCGGCCGTTCCCCAGGGTTATCTGGCCGGGCTGGTCGCCATCCCGGCGTTCGCGCTCTTCGGGCTGGCCGACATGACCTGGCACACCGTGCTCGGCATCGAGACCAGCGTCGACATCCTGTTCAGCCCGTCGCACCTGGGGCTGATCGTGACCATGCTGCTCATCATCACCACGCCGCTGCGGTCGGCCTGGAACGCCCCCGACGTGGGCGTCCGGCCCTCGCTCCGGCGGCTGTTCCCGGCGCTGGCCGGGCTCGCGTTCGCGGCCACGCTGGTCTCGCTGTTCCTGTCGTACGGCGACGCCCTGCAGTACCGGTCCGCGCGCATCGTCGAGGCGTTCTCCAGTGTGGACGGGCCGGGCGCCGAGCATCTGGCCACCTCCATGGTCATCAGCAACGTCGTCCTGCTCGCCCCGGTGCTGCTGGTGGCCCGGCGCTGGAACCTGCCGTTCGGCGCGGTGACCGTCATGTACACGATCGCCGTCCTGATGCCGGGTGCGCAGACGGCGTTCGAGAACGCGCCGACCCTGCTCACGTTCGTCGCCGCGGGCCTGGCCAGCGACGTGCTGATCCGCCTGCTGCGTCCGTCCGGCGCGCGGCGGGGCGCCTACTGGGCCTTCGCCGGGCTGTCGGCCTTCGTCACCTGGTCGCTCTACATCGGGGTCGCCTCGGCGGCCGGGGGCGGCCTGCCCGCGGTGCCCGAGCTGTGGACCGGCGCGCCGGTGGTGGCCGGGCTGATCGGCCTGGCGCTCGGGGCGCTGTTCCTGCCGAACGCGCTCCCCGCGGACGCGGCCGACGCCGGACGGGCATGATCCGGCCGCTCCGGGTCCTCTGTCTCGTCGCCGTACTCCTGCTCGCGGGCGCCGCCCCGGCCGCGGCCCACAACGTCACGGCCGGTGCGGACCTGCGCTTCGCCCAGACCATCGCCGGCGCCGAGCTCACGGTCGTGATCAAGGGCACGTCGCGGGTGCCGGGGCCGCTGCTGATCGGTGTGATCGCCTACGAGCCGGCGACCGGGCCGCCGATCGGCCTGGAGGTGCGCTCGGTCGAGGACGGCCACAAGGTGACGGGCACCGCGCAGCCGTCCGCCACTCCCCGGTACGTCAAGCTCACGGTCGAGCGCACCGGGCCGCACGAGCTCAGGCTGACGGCGGGGGACCAGGTCGCCGTGCTGCCGTTCCGCGTCCTGGTGGACCGCGGCTCCGCGGGCGAGTTCCTGATCTACGGCGGCCTGCTGGTCGCCGGGCTGCTGCTGGTGGGCGGCCTGCTCACCGGGGCGCTGTCGCGCAGGACCCCGGCGATGCTGCTGGCCGGGGGCGCGGCGGCCGCGGTGACGGTGGCCGCGATGGTCGTGGTGTTCGAGCCTTCCCTCCCACCTCCACTGCCGGACGGCGCCGCGCCGGCGGTCAGCGCGCCGGCCCTCGGACGGCCCTTCGCGCGGGGACGGGTGACGACCGTCCCGGCCCGTCCGGCGGCCGGCGAGGAGTTCACGCTGCGCCTCGACCTCACCGACGGCTCGACCGGGCATCCGGTGGACGACCTCGTCCTGCACCACGAGGCGCTCGCCCACCTGGTGGTCACCAGCGAGGACGGCGCCTACTTCCGGCACCTGCACCCGCTGCGCACCGCGCCGGGACGGCTGGAGGTCCGGCTGCGCGCCGACCGGCCGGGCCGGTTCCTGGCCTACGCGGAGCTCGAACGCGAGGACTCCGGCGGCCAGCTGCTCGACGGCGAGTTCCGGGTCGCCGGGCACGCGGTGGCCGCCCCGCCGCCCGTACCGGCCGCGACGGGGGGCACGCCGGTGGTGCGGCCGTCCGTGCCGGTCGCGGGGCGTCCGGCGGCGATCGAGGTGGCTCTCGGGGTCACGCCGCGGCAGTGGCTGGGCATGTCGGGGCACCTGATCGTGCGCAGCCAGGACGGCGCGTTCCTCGGCCACGTGCACGAGATGGGCGCGCCCGCGCCGCGGCTGCGCTTCACGTTCAGCTTCCCGGCGCCGGGCCGCTACCTGGCCTGGGCGCAGTACGCGGCCGGCGACCGGATCGTGACCGTGCCCTTTACCGTCGAGGTCGCGGAGGCTCTCGGATGAGGCGGATCCTGGCCGTCGCCGCCCTGCTCGCGGCGGCCCTGGCGGTGTTCCTGTACGTGCGCGGCTCGGCGCCCGGCCCGCTCACCCTCACCAGCACCGGCGAACGGTACGCCGTCACGGTCCTGATCCCGAGGCCGACGACGGGCCGCGTCACGGCCGAGGTGCGGGTGACCGCCGGCGACCCGCACACGGTGGCGCTGTCGACGGTGATGCCCGGCATGGGCCACGCCACCCCGGAGATCGTCGCCGATCCGCGGCAGCCGGGCCGTTATCTGGCCGAGGGCGAGCTGTTCCCGATGGCCGGGGTGTGGGAGCTGTCGGTCCGGCTGAGCGGCGCGGCGGGAGAGGAGGTGCTGGTGGTGAAGGCACCGATCACGGGATGAGGGGCCGCTCTTGACGTATGAAATGAACGATCTTTTAATTCGTCCATGGGACGTATCGCCGGCGTCACCGCCGCCGAGACGCGGGAACGCCTGCTGCGCGCCGCCGCGGACGTCTTCGCCAGGCGCGGCTACGACGGCACCCGCGTCGCCGACATCGCCGCCGCCGCCGGGGTGAGCAACGGCGCCCTGTACGCCCACTTCGGTTCCAAGGCCGGCCTGCTCGTGGCCGCGCTGGGCGCGCACGGGCGGCGGCTGCTGGCCGGCCTGTTCGCCGACGACCCCGATCGGCCGGTCGCCGACCTGCTCGTCGCCGTCGGCCGCCGGCTCCCCCGCCCCCTGGACGCCGGCGGCGACCTCATCGTCGAGGCGCTGGTCGCCGCCCGCCGCGACGAGGACGTGGCCCTCCCCATGCGCGACTACGTCGGCGAGCGCGCCCGCCGGCTGGCCGGCCTGGTCCGCGCCGGCCAGGACGGCGGCGAGCTGGACCACGCGCTGTCACCGGAGGCGATCGCCCATTTCTGCCTCCTGCTCGCGATGGGCAGCGCGCTCATCGCCCCGGACCCCCACCAGGTGGACGAGGAGGAGTGGGCCAGGCTGCTCATCCGCGTCGTCGCCGCCCTCTCCCCCGCCCCACCGCACGAAGGAACGCCGTGAGAGTACAGATCGACCCCGAGCGCTGCCAGGGACATGGCCGCTGCTACGACCTCGCCCCCGACCTGTTCGGCGAGGACGACGAAGGTTACGGAACGGTCCTGCGCGACGGCGAGGTGCCGCCCGGCCAGGAGCGCACGGCGCGGCTGGCCGTCTCCAACTGCCCGGAGCGGGCGATCGACCTGCTCGGGGAGGCGTGACATGAGCGTGGACGAGCGCTTCGTCAAGGGCTTCGGCGAGCCCGGCGACGACGAGGAGATCGGCACCCGCAGCGAGATCGTCACCGGCCCGGTCTCGGACTGGGCCACCGACTTCTCCCACCTGGAGCCGGAGTGGGCCGCCGACCCGTACCCGATCCAGGACGACCTGCGGCGGCGCTGCCCGATCGCGCACACCGACCGGTTCGGCGGCGGCTGGCTGCCCACCCGCTACGAGGACGTCGCGGCCGTCGCCTACGACACCGAGCGGTTCTCCTCACGCTCGATCATCATGAGCAACTTCCGGCCGCCGCGGGAGAGCGCGCCCGTGGGCGGCACGCCGCCGATCTCCTCCGACCCGCCCTTCCACCACGACGCGCGCAAGCTGCTGCTGCCCGCCTTCACCAAGACGGCGGTCGCCAGGCGGGAGGAGTCGACGCGGGCGCTCTGCCACGAGCTGATCGACGGCCTGGAGGGCCAGGACGTCGTGGACGCGGCCCGCGACTACGCCCAGCACATCCCGATGCGGGTGATCGCCGACATGCTGGGCTTCCCGCCCGAGGACGGCCCGCGCTTCCGCGAGTTCATCGAGAACGCCCTCGAAGGCGTCAACCTGCCGCCCGAGCAGCGGACCGCCAACATGGGACGGCTCTTCGACTACCTGCTGGACCAGATCCGCGACCACGTGGCCCACCCGCGCGACGACCTCACGACGTACCTGGTCGAGGCCGAGCTGTACGGCCACAAGCTGGAGGCCGGGCACGTGGCGGGCACGATCGCGCTGCTGCTGATCGCGGGCATCGACACCACCT
>NZ_JBEXYK010000079.1:0-42547 GCF_040630865.1 Nonomuraea sp. NPDC005730 | reverse complement strand
TCCTGAGTCGATCCGCGGGGCCCAGGCGCCGGCGAACCACATCAGGAAGGTGCTGCCGTGGTCGTAGACCGGGGCGCCTGCCGTGGTCGAGGTCCCAGGGGTTGCGTACGGGCCCGTAGCGCACGGGCTCGGTGGTGAAGCTGACGCACAGCTCAGGCACCGTGGTCAGGCCCAGCGTGACCAGGCCGGCGGCGCGGAACCGCGCCATCAGGTCGGTGTCGCGCCGGGCGAGGACGCCGGGATAGGCCCGGCTTCCCAGCGTGAACGGCACCCCTTCGGCCACCGGCCCGTGATCCTTGATGAGGAACGGCACCCCCGCGAAGGGGCCGTCGGCTGCGTGGTCGAGCGCCGGCGAGAACACCGGCAGCGCCAGCCCGTTCACATGTTCGTCAACCTGCGCCAGCGCCTGGCGGGCCGCCGTCTCGACCTCGCCGGCGCCGGCCTCGCCCGTCCTGATCAGGTCGCGGAGGCCGGTGGCGTCGTACCTGGCGTACTCATGGATGTCCATGGAAAGCCCTTCTCCGGGCGCGCTCGGGCGCCCGCACGTCGATCGTCTGAGGGAAGAGTCAGAGAGTTGCCGACAAGGGGGTGACGGCTCCTGGGCCGTCCCCCTGCCGGTGATCGACGTGTTCCTACGCTCGGTACATCACCGGCCATGCTCGCAGCGACCGGCCCCCCAGGTCCACCGAGTTTTCCGCCAGGGGCAGGCGACCGGGTTCCTCATGGCCGACCTGTGCGGCACGAACACCTCGCTCAGGACGATGATGCTCGGACCGGAGAGCAGGACGGCCGGCCACGACGGCCCCTCCACGCCGAGCAGGGCTCGCGTACCCTCACCGACTGCGACCGGAAACCACAAACTACGGCCCGGCCCGGCTGTACGCCCCCTGGCCGACCGCTCCCGAACCGGAGGCCGAGAGCAGCTTCGCTCCTGAGGACCAGGAGTCGGGTTGCCCTCATGCTCCAGGAATGGCTGGCTCCTGGCGACCAGGAGTGGGTTGCCCTGGTGCCGTAGAAATGGCCTCGCTTCTGGACATCAGCAGTGGGGGCGTCCTGGCGCTCCAGGACTGGGTTCGCCTGGGGCCAGGAGTGGGTTGCCCTGATGCCGTAGGAAAGGCTTCGCTTCTGGACATCAGCAGTGGGGCTGCCCTTGTGCTCCAGGACCGCGTTCGCCCCTGAGGTTCAGGAGTGGGTTCACCCCCTGAGGGGGGCGGAGCGGTTCCCGCGGCCCTGACATGATGTGGATCATTTCCCGAAATATCGCCCATTTGGAGGAAAGCTGTGCGCATCGCGCTCGCGGGGCTCGCCACCAGCCATCCGTACACCGACGCCCGCACCCTCGCCCGCCACGCCGAGCTGGCCGTCTGGGAGCCCGACGCCGAGCGGCTGCGGCGCTTCACCGAGGAGCATCCCGAGGCGATGGTGGCGGGCGCCCTCGACGAGCTGCTGGCAGCGAACCCGGACGGCGTCGTGCTGACGCTGCCCAACCCGCAGGTGCCCGCCGCGCTCGAACGGGTGCTGGAGACCGGCGTGCCGTGTTTCGTGAACAAGCCCGCCGCCGCGACCAGGGAGCAGCTCGACGCCCTGCGCCGGCTGCCGGTGCACGATCGGGTGATGTCGGGCTCGGTGCTGCGTTTCGCGCCCGCCTTCGCCGGGGTCCGCGCCGACGCACAGGACGTGCTGTCTGTACGGGCGACGGTCCGGCACGACGTGGGCCAGTGGGCCGACGGCTACAACGCCTGGCAGGACACACCCGGCGAGGGTGGCGGGACGATGGTGACCATGGGCATCCACGGCGTCGAGCCGCTGGTCGCCCTGCTGGGCCCGGACGTGCGCCTGGTCGGGGCGGCCGGAGCCAGACGGCACTACCGGACACTCAGGTCGGAGGACGCCGCCGTCCTGGCGCTGCAGTGGGCGAACGGGACCGTCGGAACGGTCGAGATCCTGGGCGTCTCGGACGACAACGCCTACACGGTGACCCTCCACAGTCGGCACGGCAGCGAGTCGGCCGTGATCGAAAGCGGCCCCGACCCGGTCCACAACCTGGGATACGTCCGGACGATGGAGGCGTTCCTCAGCATGGTGCGCGGCGGCCCCAACCCGGTGCCGTGGGCCGAAACCATCGCAATCCTGGACATCCTGATCTCGGCACGAGAACACACACCCACCACCTGAAACCACGCCAACCATCGCCCCACCCGGCGGACACCAAGCACCAAGTCCCGCCCCCCACCCCAACCCACGCCGCCATGTCCCGGCCGCCGCACATGGGACGTCGTCTCCATCCGCCCACCGTCTCTGTCCGCAGAGCCTGGGCCACCGTGCCCGTCCGCCGGCGGGCGCGGCCCCCGCGACCTGGGCTGCCGCGCCCGATGCGCCGTCCCCACGCACCGTCCGCGGCCGTCCCACCGTCCGCGGCCGTCGCCCCACCCTCCGCGGCCGCCCCGCCGTCCGCGGTCGCCTGATGGGCGGGGCATCGCCGTCTGGTCGTGGCTTGTGCCGGATCCGGCCGTCAGCAGTCGCGGAACGTCGGCACGGAGACGCCCAGCACGTGGCTCTGTCGTGGTTTGTCGGCGAACACCCAGCGGTTGGTGGCCAAGGCGTCGTCGGGTTCGGGGAGGGGACCTCGACCGTGCTGAAGGGTGAAGTCGAAGGGCGTACGGACGGTGGTGGCCCAGCCCCGCCCCCTCAGCAGCCCGATGGAGTCGGGACGCGGCTTCCTGTCGAACAACGCGAGCAGATCCACGCCGATCTGTGCCTTGGTCGCCGCATAGACCGGGTTGGCGCGGACCGCCGGCGATCCCAGCCCGAGCTTGGCCTCGAACGCCAGGACGCTGCCTTCGGCGCTCAGGACGTCGATGGTCCGCTGGAGCCGCCGTTCGACCTCCGGATCCAGGTAGAGCAGGAGCCCCTCGGCCAGCCAGGCGGTCGGCGCGTTCGCGTCGAAGCCCGCGCTCAGCAGCGCGCCGGCCCAGTCGTCGCCCACGTCGGCCGCGACCACCCGGCGCCGTGCCGCCGGGACGACCGGTACCGGGGCGGACGGTTCGACGGCGAGCGAGGCGAGCACGTGCTCCTTGAACGCCAGCACACCCGGCCGGTCGATCTCGTACACGACCTGCCTCCGAGGCCAGCCGAGCCGCAGAGCCCGCGTGTCGAGCCCCGCGCCGAGCAGGACGACCTGCCGGATGCCCGCCTTGGCCGCGCGCAGCAGGAAGTCGTCGAGGACCCGGGTACGCAGACCGAAGTAGCGCCCGAGCCTGCCCCAGAGAGGGTTGGCGTCGCCGCCGGGCACGTGCTGTGGACGGGTCGGCCAGGCGGCCGACGCGGCGGAGGCGCGTACGAAGTGTTCGGCGTAGGGGTCGGCGGCCAGCGAGTCGGGGCGGTGGGTCTCGATCGCCCGCGCGGCGGCGACCATGAGCGCGGTCAGGCCGACGCCGCTGTCGATCTCGAGCTGTCGGTTGTCCGGCACGTGCTCTCCTCTCGGGCCGGTCGACCGGCCGCTGACACCGCGGCGGTCTCCTGTTCCGGGATCCACGAGCCTGGGACGTCGTGGGAGGTGAGATGGGCGCCGTAGAGGGCGGCCATGAAGCGCAGGATCTCCGAGTCGGGCAGGTAGCGGCTGGCGGTGCAGTCGGTCAGCACCGTGATGTGGAAGCCCTTCTGGAACGCGGTGCGGGCGGTGGTGTCCACGCAGACGTCGGTGTACAGGCCGGCGAACACCAGGCGGACGATGCCGCGCCCGCGCAGGTGCCGCTCGAAGCCCTCGCTGAGGAAGGCGTCGAAGCAGGCCCACTTGGTGAAGACCGGCTCCCCAGGCGCGGGCTCGACCTTGTGGAACTGCGCGCCCCAGGTGCCTTCAAGGCATTTGAGCGGTTTGCCCTGGGCGAGGTCGCGTCGCCGCCAGCTCGGCCCCTGATGCTCGGCGTCACCGACGAACCGGACGAAGACCACGTCCATGCCGCGGGCTCGCGCCGATGCGAGGGCTTCGGCCGTGTTGGCCGCGGCCGTTTCCAGAGCCGCGGGGTCACCGGCGTAACGGGCACGGGCGGTGGGGCCGGTACAGAAGTCGTTCTGCAGGTCGACGACGACCAGGGCCGCACGTTCGCTGGAGGACTGGTGCTCCTCGGCGGCCAGGCCGGCAGGTTCCTGGTGTTCCCCGCTGCTCCGAATGGCACGTTCCTCGAAGGGCTCGGGCTGCTCGGCGGTCATGAGTCCGCCATCAGGACCGGGCGGGCCACGGGCTCCAGGGCGTCGAGGAGGGCGTCGACCACGCCGGTGGTGGAGTGTCGTCCGCCGGCGTCAGGGGTGGCGACGCCGTGGCGGTCGAGCGCCATCAGGGCGCGTTCGACCATCCGCACCGCTCCGGCGCACCCCGCGTGCCGCTCGGCGATGGCCGCGGCGGCCCGGACCGTGGCCACCGGATTGACCCTCCCGGTGTCCGCCAGGTCGTCGGCGGAGCCGTGCACGGTCTGGTACTCGACCAGACCGCACGCGTCGGGATGCAGGTAGACGTTCTCGGTGCAGCGGTTCTCCTGCCGCTCGGAGCCGAAGCGGTCGAGCAGCACCACGTGCATGATGTCGGCCCACTCGTTGCCCGCGATGATCACCGTGCGGGGGCGGGGCCCGCGTTCGATGAGGTTGCGGTTCACGGTGTCGGGCTGGAACAGGCCGATCTGCACGCCGTGGCGCGCGGCGCTCTCGGCCACCCACTCGTCGAGCGCCCCGTCGAGCAGGTGGAACTTGTAGGCCATGACGATCTCGTCGATGCGGCCGTCGGGCCACTCCTGCCGGGCCCGGCGCACGGCCAGCGCGATGACCTTCTCGGTGATCTCCCTGGTGAAGGTCATCGTGCGGACGAGCGCGCCGGGAAGATGCACGTTCTCGCCGGTGTAGAAGCCCTGGGCCTGGTCTCTGACCAGCAGCAGCGACGCCCCGGCCGTGGTGATGGCGTCGATCTTCACCGCCTGCAGGCGCTGGCGGACCAGGTAGAGCGACTGGGCGTTGATCGCCGTACGGAAGACGGCAGGGACCCCGGCGGCCGCCAGCGAACGGCAGAAGTGCGTGTAGTGGTCGGCGTCCTGCCGCGTGCTCTCGCGGATCTCCTCGGCCTCCGCGCCGGCCTTCAAGGACACGTAGGAGTGATAGATCCGCTCAGAGCGGGTGAGGGCCACCTTCGTGCCACAGGCGTCGGCGATCCCGGCCAGCACCCGCTCGAAGACGGCCGCGAGCTCGGGGCCCGTTCCCCGGCCGATGGCAAGTCCGATGACTGGTTCCACTACTGCTCCCTTTTCGTCGTCGAAGGCCGGACGCACCGGCTCGTGGCGGCCGTCAGCTGGACTCTCCGAGCAGGAGGTCGCCCGCGATGTCCGCCTTCTCGGGGCTGTAGTACTCCTTGATGCCCTCGGCCCAGACCGGGACCTTGACCTGGTCGTCCTGGGAGGGGCCGAACGCGTCGAAGAGAGTGTTGACATTGCGCCGCTTGAAGCCGATGGCGGTCATGAGCGCCATGAAATCGGTGCGGTGGATGAGGCCGTCGCCGTCGGGGTCACCCAGTTCGGCCAGCGCCTCGGCGAAGTCGGTCAGCGCGTCGTCGAAGCGCTCGGGGGAAAGGACGCACGCGCTGTACTCGTCGAAGCTGATGCGGCCGTCTTTGTCCAAATCGAGTTCCTCGACAAGAGTCGTCCAGTAACGACGGAAAGCGTCACTGATCGCGCTCTTGGCGGCTTCTGTGGAACGAGGGGAAGCCGCCAATACGCGGTTGGCCATGCGGTCGAAGTCTTCGGCCTCAAGATAACCGGTGCCGTCGGCGTCGAACAGGGTGAAGATGAGCTTTACTCGGTCGATGGCCGCGTCTTGCATGCCTGTCACCTTTCTTCGGCGGGGTCCGGGTGCAGACTCTATAACGGAACCTGGCACGCGGGTGACCAGGTCTTTGGCGGCGAGGGAAACGCAAAATCCCGCATTTGGAATAATTCGCCAGAAAGCCTCGCTGGGCGACAAAAGTGGAGAACTCATGCGATTTCCGCACCCGTGGCGCGCGGGGAGCGCCGGGAAGTTGGGGATATTTCCTGGTATATGGGGATTTGCGACTCGCGGTTCGGGAGCGCCGTGTTTCCGTATCCCGGGCGCTAGTTTTTCATGTCCCGAGGTGATGGTGGAGGGAGGAGCGTCCCGGATGGGGGTAACCTTGGCGCCTTTCTGGTGATTGCGTGCGCTGGGGGCGTCGTCGTCACCGTCGCGTCCCGGCGCGGCACCTTCTCGTGGCGGGGGTGTTCCCGAGGCGCGGTGGGCCTGCCAAGCGGTGTGGAATGGTCGTGAGGGCCGCGCTCGGGCCCACTGGAATGCTCTTCCCGGCAGGACTCGAAGACGTCGCCACGGTAGTCGACCCTGCGGCCGGCGACCGCTACTAATAATCTACGAAGTAAAGGCGAGGGCCGGGAACAAATCTGATCTTCGCCGGCAAAAGAGCAGGTCCGCCATCGGAGGCGTACAGACCGTTCGACATCGGCGGTCGGGCTCGATGCCGGGGGAGCATGCCCTCACTTTCACTTTATAGCGGATCCCCGCCCCTCATGAGACCTCGAAAAGTCGTTCATACTGCCCGTTGCGAACCAACCCCGACGAAGGATGGAGCGACGGAATTGGGTTACGTGCTGGAGTTCGGGCAGATCAACGCGGCGAATCTCGCGGACGTCGGCGGTAAGGGCGTCGCCCTGGGCGAGCTCTCGCGGATCGACGGCATCCGCGTGCCGGACGGCTTCTGCGTCACGACCGACGCCTTCCAGCGGGTCGTGTCCGCGGTGCCGTCCTTCGACGCCCAGCTCGACCTGCTGTCGAAGGTGGATCCGGACGACCGTGCGGCGGTCCGCGCGCTGAGCGCGGAGATCCGCGCCGCCATCGAGGGCGCGCCGGTGCCCGGCGATCTGGTGGCGGCGATCGGGGAGTCGCTGGCCCGGCTCGGGGAGCAGGCCGCCTGCGCGGTGCGTTCGAGTGCGACGGCCGAGGACCTGCCGACGGCGTCCTTCGCCGGTCAGCAGGACTCGTACCTGAACGTCGTGGGGCCGGCGGAGGTGCTTCGGCACGTGCGGCGGTGCTGGGCCTCGCTGTTCACGGAGCGGGCGGTGGTCTATCGGCGTCGTAACGGGTTCGATCACCGTGGGGTGCGGATGGCGGTGGTCGTGCAGCGGATGGTGTTCGCGGACGCGGCGGGGGTGCTGTTCACGGCGGATCCGGTGACGTCGAACCGGAAGGCCGCCGTCGTGGAGGCGGTGTGGGGGCTGGGTGAGGCGCTGGTCTCGGGCGTGGTCGCGGGGGACGCCTACACGGTGCGTGACGACCGGGTCGTGGACGTGTCGGTCGGGGCCAAGGCACGGGTGGTGCGGGCGTCGCCGGCGGGCGGTACCGAGGAGGGGCCGGTCGAGGCCGAGCGGTCGGTCCGGCGGGCTCTGACCGATGAGCAGGCGGTCCGTCTGGTGCGGTTGGGACGGCAGATCGAGGCGTGGTTCGGCCGGCCGCAGGACATCGAGTGGTGTCTGGCCGGTGAGGACTTCCACGTCGTCCAGAGCCGGCCGATCACGACGCTGTTCCCGGTTCCGGTGGCCGACGACCAGGACAACCATGTCTATGTCTCCGTGGGCCATCAGCAGATGATGACCGACGCGATGAAGCCGCTGGGGTTGTCCTTCTGGCAGCTGACGACCTCGCGGCCGATGGCGGAGGCGGGCGGGCGGTTGTTCGTGGACGTGGCGCCGGTCCTGGCGACGGCGGCGGGCCGGGCGAATCTCATCGGGACGTTGGGGAAGTCCGATCCGCTCATCCGGGACGCGTTGCAGACGGTGGTGGATCGTGGCGACTTCATCCGCGCGGTGCCGGAGGAGGAGTCGGGTGTCGCGCCTGCCGCTGCTCCGCCCGCGCCGATCGAGACCGATCCGGAGCTGGTCGCCGAGCTCGTCCGGGACGGCCGGGAGTCCGTGGCCGCGTTGCGGCGCAGGATCGAGGGGCTGTCCGGGCCGGAGCTGTTCGAGTTCATCCTGGCTGACATCGCGGAGCTGAGGCGGCTGCTGTTCGGCCCGCGGAGCTTCCAGGCGATCATGGCCGGGATGGAGGCCGCCTGGTGGCTGAACGATCACCTGGAGGCGTGGCTGGGGGAGCGGAACGCGGCCGATGTGCTGACGCAGTCCGTGCCGCACAACGTCACGTCGGAGATGGGGCTGGCGCTGCTGGACGTGGCGGACGTGATCCGTCCGCACGCGGAGGTGGTGGCGTTCCTGCAGCGGGTGGTGGCGGAGGAGCGGGAGGGCGACGCTTTCCTGGAGGAGCTGGGCGAGCTGCCCGGCGGCCAGGAGGCGGGCGAGGCCGTCCGGGGCTTCCTGGATCGGTACGGCATGCGTTGTGCGGGGGAGATCGACATCACCCGGACGCGCTGGAGTGAGCGGCCCGCCATGCTCGTTCCGGTGATTCTCGGCAATGTCCGGAATTTCGAGGCGGGTGCCGGTGCGCGGCGTTTCGAGCAGGGGCGTCAGGAGGCCCTGCGCAAGGAGCGGGAAGTGCTGGCGCGCCTGCGGGCCCTGCCCGACGGGGAGCGGAAGGCGCAGGAGACCGAGCGGATGATCGCCCGGGTGCGCACGTTCGCGGGATATCGGGAGTTTCCCAAGTACGGCATGGTCTGCCGCTATCTGGCCTACAAGCAGGCGTTGTGGCGGGAGGCCGATCGTCTCGTCCGGGCGGGCGTGTTGCGGGAGCGGGAGGACGTCTTCTTCCTGCGGTTCCAGGAGCTGCAGGAGGTCGTGCGCACGGGAGAGGCGGACGGCGAGCTCGTCCTGCGGCGCCGGGAGGACTTCCGCTGGCAGGAGACGCTGCGCCCGCCGCGGGTGCTCACGTCGGACGGCGAGGTGCTCGCCGGCCGGTACCAGCGTGAGGACGTGCCACCGGGGGCGCTGGCCGGTCTGGCGGTGTCGGGAGGGACCGTCGAGGGCCGTGCCCGGGTGGTGCTGGACATGGCGCGGGCCGATCTGGCGGCGGGCGACATCCTGGTCACGGCCTTCACGGACCCGAGCTGGACCCCGTTGTTCGTGGGCATCGCCGGGCTGGTGACGGAGGTCGGCGGTCTGATGACGCACGGGGCGGTGATCGCGCGGGAGTACGGGCTGCCGGCGGTGGTGGGGGTGGAGGGGGCCACCCGGCTGATCCGGGACGGGCAGCGGATCCGCGTGCACGGGACCGACGGGTATGTGGAGATCCTCGACTGAGCCGCGGCGGCCCGGTCTCGTGTGCCGGGGTCAGAGCGCCGGGGCCGGTACGTTCAGCGGCTGCCGGCGGTCTTGGTCGGCGGGGGCCTGGAGGCGGGGCGGCTGTTCGGGGGCCGGGCAGTGGCCCTGGCAGTAGCCGTTGACGACGACGAGGCGTCCGCGGGCGGCCGTGTAGTCGCTGCGCTGCCGGCCGGGGAGGACTCCCTTGCAGGTGGGGCAGCAGATGGGCTGGTCGGCTGTCATCAGGGCCTTCCGACGTCGTGGATGTCGTGGGCGCGGGTGCTCCGGGCCGACGGCGGCTCCGGAGCACCGGGTCGGCGGGAGGTGCCGTGGTGGTCTGTGCTCAGGCCACCAGGGGGCTCTTCACCGTGCGCCTTCTGCAGTATGGCGACCGTGCGCGGGGGAGGGGCGGGCGGGGTGGGGCGGCGGGCTGAGGATCGTCCCTCGCGGGGTTGTTTCCTTCCTCCCGCTTGGCAGCGGCTTCGCCCGCAGGTGGTGTTCCGGCGTCGATCGCGGCTCTGCCTGTTCCGGCCGGCGCCTCGGGGTGAGCTTCGCAGGGTCAGAGCGTGATGAGGACTTTGAGGCTTTTGCGGTCGGCCATGTCCCGGTAGCCGGCCGGGACGCCGTCGAGGTCGGTGGTGACGTCGAAGACCTTGCCGGGTTCGATGGCGCCGTTCAGGATGTCCGGCATCAGTTCCCCGATGTAGGCCCGGACCGGGGCCGGGCCGCCGGCCAGGCGCAGGTTGTGGCGGAACAGGCTGCCCATGCCGATCGGCGCGTCGTCGTACTGCGGGACGCCGACGCGGCTGATGACGCCACCGGGCCGGACGACCCCGAGTGCCTGCTGGTAGGCGGGCATGTTGCCGACGGCTTCCAGGACGACGTGGGTGCCGTCGCCGCCGGTGAGGTCGCGTACCTGCTCGACGCCTTCCTCGCCGCGGGCGGCCACGACGTCGGTGGCGCCGAACTCGCGGCCGAGGTCGGTGCGGGCCTGGTGGCGTCCCATGAGGATGATCTGCTCGGCGCCCAGGCGCCTGGCCGACAGCACGGCCAGCAGGCCGACGGCGCCGTCGCCGATGACGGTGACGCGGGTGCGCCGGTCGACGCCGCCGGCCACGGCCGCGTGGTGGCCGGTGCCGAGCACGTCCGCGAGTGTCAGCAGGGACGGCATGAGGGCCGAGTCGGCTTCGACGGGCAGCTTGACCAGGGTGCCGTCGGCGAGCGGGACGCGTACCGCCTCGGCCTGGCCGCCCTCGTCCGGTTCGGCGTCCCAGAAGCCGGCCTGCGGGTTGGCGCAGGAGGTGTGCAGGCCCTCGCGGCAGAACCGGCAGGTGTTGTCGGAGATGGCGAACGGGGCCACGACGAGGTCGCCCCGGTTGAGGGTGGTCACCTGCGAGCCGATGTCCTCGATGACGCCGATGAACTCGTGCCCCATCCGGGCGGGGCCGTCCTCCGGCTTCATCGAGCCGTAGGGCCACAGGTCGCTGCCGCAGATGCAGGACGCGGTGACGCGGACCAGTGCGTCGGTGGGCAGCTTGACGGCCGGGTCGGGCACCTGCTCGATGCGCACGTCGCCGGCGCCGTACATCAGGGTTGCGCGCATCGAAGGTTCTCCGATTTCGTTCTTGGGTGGTGGCGTTCGCGAGCGGGCCCGAGCGTCCCGGCTTCCTGCCTCCTCCCCTCCTGACCTGGGCATACACCAGGCTGCGGAGATCCGGTGCGGCGGTGGCGCCGAGCCCGGAGAACCCCGGCGGCACGTCCGAGGAGCGGCCCAAGCCCCTGGCCGGCCTGGCGGCCGGCCGTCCCCAGGAGACACCCTCCGCCGGTACGATCCGGTCGTGTGAGTGCGGGCCGAACTCTTCGGGAGCGGGTCACCGTCCTGCGCGGCGAGCTGCCGTGCCCGGGGGTCCGGGTGGGGCGGGTGGCGACACGGTCCGGGTGGCCGACCACTACGTCGACTTCGTCGTCGGCCCGCCCGTCCTGGCCGCCGCCCAGGCGTTCGCCGACAAGTACCTCCAGGGTGAGGGGCACCACGGGCCGGAGTGGCCGGACTTTCCGCCGGCCGCGCTGTCGGCCGTGCGCGAGGTGGAGATCCCCCGTACCTGAGGGGCGGTTCACCTGGTGGCGGGCTTCCTGGTCTTCGTTCCGACGCCGCCGAACAGGGCCAGGCCGCTGACGACGACCCGCGGCGCGCCCTGCCTCCTGTTGACGGCGCTCCGGTCGAACGCGCCGAACAGCCCGAAGCCCTTGACCTCCACCTCGACGTCGTCGGGGACGACGACCTCGGTGTACCCCCACAGGGCGAAGGCGCGCACCCGGATCTCGTGGCCGGCGAAGCGGGCGTCGCGCAGGTCGATCTCGCCGCCGCCGAAGACCGACAAGGAGGTGAACACGCGCGGGGCGATCCAGCGGCCCTTGCGGCTGAACCAGCCGAACACGCTGAAGGCGAAGCGCGAGTGGGGCTCGTCCCGGACGACCAGTGAGTCCGTCCTGGCCGGTTCGGGGAGGTCGCGGCCCGCGTGCGCGAGTTCGCCCTGGGTGCGGGCCGTGTAGATCTCGCCGAGCCGCTGGTCCAGCTCGGCCAGCTCGATCCGGCCCGCGGCGGCGGCCTCCTGGAGTCGCCGGGCCGCCCGCTCGCGGTCCTCGTCGGAGGGGCGTACCGGCCGGGCGGGGATGAGGTCGGGGTGCTCGGGCATGCGCGGTCCTGTCCGTGTGGTCGAAGTGACGGGACCATCCTATTCTCCAAGTGGAGAACAAATCAGCCGGCCGGCTCCAGCCCTGACTCCTCCACCATGTGGGCGCCCATCATCCGTGTGAGCTGGACGCGGAACTCCGCCTCGCGGGCCGGGTCGTCGGGATCGTGCCCCAGGCCCGCCAGCCACGACCGGCCGCCGATCGCGAACCCGTACGCGGCCGACAGGCCCACCAGGACCACCGCCTCGATGCGCGACCGGCTGGGCGTGGGCCGTCCCGCGAGCGCGGCCCGGATCCCGGCCTCCATCGTGTCGATCAGCTCCACCAGCTCCGGCCGCGCGGCTCCCCGGTAGTCGGCGTGCATCTCGGTCCAGACGAACAGGCGCAGATAGCGTTCGTCGGCCAGGGTGTCGAAGAGCACGCCCATCATTCCCGCCGCGGTGGGGACACCGTCCTCGGCCTGGATGCGCTCGCGTACGCGGGCTTCGATCCGGTCGTTCTCGGCCCGCAGCACCTCCCGGACCAGGGCGGCGTAGGTGCCGAAATAGTGGGACACGAGCCCATGGGCGACCCCGGCGGCCTCGGCGATCTGCCGCAGGCTGACGTTGTCCGGACCCCGTTCCCTGATCAGCTCGGCCGCGGCGGCCAGCAGCTCGGCACGTGATTCCGCAGGGCTGCGCCTGCGTCTGGGTGGCATGACCGGCAGTGTATTGTCCGCCGGTCCACGGGGTGCAGGTCCTCGCACGCCGGTCCGCGCGTGCCGGTTGAGCTGCGTGGATACCGGCGCGGCAGATCGCATCCGATATGTTCGTGTTTGTCAGGTCTTTGCGCTGTCTTGGGGGGATTGTCGGTGCGCGCGATACCGCTGATCGTGGCTCTCGTGCTGAGCCTGGCCGGTTGCGGCGCGATCCCGGGACTGCCCTATCGACCCGCCGACCCGCCGACGCCGAGCCGCGCCGCCCCACCTGCCACCTCGCCGTCTCCGTCTCGGTCTCCGTCGCCGGACGCCACGCCGCCCGCGAGCGCCACCCCCGCTCCCTCGGCGACGGCGGAGGCCCTGACCGTCCCCCGGGCCCGGACGGCCATGCGCACGTGGGTGGCCCAGTACAACGCGGCGCTCAAGAAGCGCAAGTGGTGGCGGTCGAACGCCCGGCTCGACGCGCTGTTCGTCGAAGGGGCCCTGTACGAGGGCGTCCTGGAACGCAGCCGGGAGGGCTTCGGATGGAAGCCGGCGCACAAGCCGATCAACCCGACCGGCACCCCGACGATCTATGTGCCCAGGCCGGAGCGGCAGCCACCGGCCGGGGACTGGTTCATCGCGAAGGCGACCTACCGGGACACCAAGGGCCACAGCCGCCCGCACCTGCTCGCGTTCCTGCGCTCTCCCGGGCAGTCCTTCCGGCTGGCCGTCGTGACCCCGATGCACTGGGGCCAGCGGATGCCCAAGCCGCTGCTCGACGCCGACGGCTACGTCACGGACATGGACGACGCGATGGCGGCCGCCGTGGCCGAGGAGTACCGCAACTTCTGGAACGGGGACAGGAAGAAGGAGGGCGACTCCGGCTACCGCCTGGCCAAGGACAGCTACAGCCGCAAGGCGTTCCCCGCGGTCAACAAGGGGATGTACGTCGGGTTCGCCGGCCGCGGCTCGGTCTTCGGCTTCCGTACGGCGAGTGGCGGCATGTTCTTCCTGTTCGCGCTGCTCAACGACGCCAAGAGCGTCAACAACGTGCTGAGCGAGGCGGTGCTGGTGCCCAAGGGCAGCAAGGCCGTCCAGGAGCTCGGCGGAAGCTGGTTCTCCTAGGGACGCTCCTGCCCCGCGGGCGAGGTCGGACAAGGGACGACGCGGCCCGGCGCCGACACCCGTGCCGCGGTACGGCGGCCGAGCTCGGGCAGCAGGGACAGCACGCCGAGCACGGCCGGCCCGGCGCCCAGCCAGAGGGGAGCACGCAGCCCGAAGCCGTCGATGACCAGCCCGCCGGCCGACGAGTCGATGATCACCCCCAGGGTGATGAAGGAGGCGTGGACGGTGTTGACCAGCGGCCCCGGGTCGCCGGCGCGCTGGATGCGTACGGCCATCGCCGGGTTCATGGGTGAACCCGGTGACCTGGGTGAGGATCGGGCTGAGGTAGCTGAGGGCGGCGAACGTCGCGCCGATGATGAGAGTGCTGGTCGACAGCGCCAGCCACAGCCGGCCGTTCCTGAAGACCGCCATCTCCTGCCTGAGGTCGCCGTCGCGGCCGGCGCGTCCGAGGCCGGGAACGCCCGCCGTCGTGGCGAGCGCGGCGAGGACGGTCAGGGCGCCGACGGCCCAGAAGGCGGCGCGCCAGCCGAACTGCCCGCCGATCAGGGTGGACAGCGGCAGCCCGAGCAGGGTGCCGAGCATCAAGCCGTTCAGGACGACGGCGAGGGCGCGGCCGCGCACCTCCGGGCGGCTCAGCTGGACGGCCACCGAGATGGCGACGCCGAAGAACGCCTGGGAGGCGACGCCGGTGAGGCGATCACGGCGTTGACGAATCGGGCGAGCTCGGCGGGGTCGCGGGTGGAGCCGATGTCGCCGTCGCGCTGCCCGCTCCTGATCACCGCGCTCAGGCCGGCGGCCCGGCGCTCGGCGTCGCGGGCGAGCATCAGGGCGATCTCCGGGTCGCGGCCGGCGAGCTCCATCGTGGTGTTGACGGTCAAGCAGCCGAGGCCGTGGCCGTCGCGCCGGTTCTCCGCCTCCGTCCGCAGGATCCTGGCGAACAGCGCGCGGATGCGCTCGATGGCCGGGAGCTCGTGATCGTCGAGGATGCGCAGCTGGTCGGCGGTGGTGGCGTCCATGTAGCGGGTCAGTGCGTGCTTGAACAGCTCGCGCTTGTTGGTGAAGGCGTTGTACACGCTGCTGCGGTCGAGGCCGAGCGCCTCGCACAGGTCTCTGGTGGAGGTGGACTCGTAGCCGTTCGCCCAGAACGTGCGCATCGCGGTGTCCAGGGCACGGTCCTCGTCGAACGATCTCGGCCTCGCCAGACGAGCACGCTACCGGTTTTGCATCGATTGGTGCAATATGCCGGGCGCGCCGGACGGGGTTCCGCGGGTGAAGGCCGCACGGTAGGCGGTGGGCGACAGGCCGGTTCGGTGGGAGATGTGCTGGCGCAGCGAGTCCGTGGTGACCAGGCCGCTGAGCCGGGCCACCTGGCCCATGGGCAGGTCCGTGCTCTCCAGCAGCTCCCTGGCCTGTTCCACCCGCTGGTGGAGCAGCCACTGCAGCGGGCTGTGGCCGGTCTCGGCATGGAAGCGGCGGGTCAGCGTGCGCACGCTGGTGCGGGCGTGGGCGGCGAGGTCGGCGCGGGTGAGGGGCTCGTGCAGCCGCTCCAGCGCCCATGCCCGGGTGGCGGCGAGCGAGAGGCCGGTCTCGGGCGGCAACGGGGAGGCGATGAACTGGGCCTGCCCGCCGGGACGCACCGGCGCGGCCACGACCAGCCGGGCCGCGGCGTTGGCCGCGGCGGCGCCGTAGTCGCCGCGCACCATGTGCAGGCACAGGTCGATGCCGGCGGACAGGCCGGCGGAGGTCCAGATGTTGCCGTCCTCGACGTAGAGCACGTCGGGGCGCAGGTCGACGGACGGGAAGCGGCGGCGGAACTCCTCCGACCTGGCCCAGTACGTGGTGGCGCGGCGGCCCTCCAGCAACCCCGCTCGCGCCAGGACGAAGGCGCCGGTGCAGATCGAGGCGACGCGCCTGCCGGCCTCCGCCGCCCGGCGCAAGGCCCGCAGGACCCGGGGGTCGACGTCGTCGCGGGCGCCCGTTCCGGTGACGATGACGGTGTCGGCGTCCTCGACGATCTCCAGTCCGTGCGTGACGGTGACGTGGAGACTGCCGCCGGTCACGACGGGACCGGGTTCGGCGGTGCAGATCCGGACGTCGTAGCCGGGCCGGCCGTCCACGGTCATCTCGCCGAGCACCAGCTCAGGGATGGACAGGTCGAACGTCGTGGCCGGCGGGACGGCGATGACGGCCACACGGTGCATGGCCCGAACCTCCAGATACTTGGCATTCGGGCCACTATCGTACTGATCGCCGGCGGGACAGGGTGGACAACCGGTGTCACTGTCCCCTGTGTTTGGAGAAGATCGTGTCCTTTCATGTCGTCGTCGGCGCCGGAGCCACCGGATCGGCCGCCGCCCGGCTGCTGGCCGAGTCCGGGCAGCAGGTCCGCCTGGTCACCCGGAGCGGCAGTGGCCCGGTCCATCCCCGGATCGAACGCGTGTCCGCCGACGCCGGCGACGCCGCCCGGCTGGCGGAGCTGGCCGAGGGCGCCACCGTCCTGTTCAACTGCGCGATGCCGCCCTACGATCGCTGGCCGGCCGAGTGGCCGTCGCTGGCCGCCGCGTTGCTGGCCGCCGCCGGGCGCAGCGGTGCCGATTACGTCATGCTGGGCAACACCTACGGGTACGGGCCGGTCGAGGGGCCCGTCGCCGACGGGGCGCCGATGGCGCCGACCAGCCGTAAGGGCCAGGTCCGGGCGCGGATGTGGCTGGACGCCCTCGCCGCTCACGAGGCGGGCCTGGTCCGGGTGACCGAGGTCAGGGCCGCCGACTTCCTCGGCGCCGGCGCGTACTCGCCGTTCACGCTCATGGTCGGGGCGCAGGTGCTGGCCGGCGCGCCCGTCTCCTATCCGGGTGATCTGGACGCGCCCCACAGCTGGTCCTACACCGGCGACACGGCCCGCACGCTCATCGCCGCCGCGGGGAACGAGGCGTCCTGGGGACGGGCCTGGCACGTGCCCGCCACCAGCGAGCTCCCGGTACGCGGGCTCGCCCGGCGCCTGGCCGAAGCCGCCCAGGCGCCCGCGCCGCGGCTGGCGCGCATGTCCCTGCGCGAGCTGGCGGAGATCGGGCGCACCGATTCGATCATGGCCGAGTTCCCCGAGATGTTGTACCTGTACGACCGGCCCAACGTGCTCGACGCGTCCTCGACGGTCGAGATCCTCGGCGTCGCGGCGACACCGGTCGACGACGTCCTGACGGAGATGGCCGTCGCGGCGAGGAGCGTACCGGCCGCGCGCTGACCTCGCCCGCGAACCGCGAGGTCAGCGGGGGAGTTCCTCCAGTGCGGCGGTGGCGAAGGCGTGGTCCTGCTCGGGGGCGCCGCCGCCGAGGCCGATCGAGCCGATCAGGTGAACGGTCGGGGCGTTCAGCTGGAGGGTGGTGTAGGCCTTGCGGGTGCTGGTCTCGCCGGAGATCAGCACGGCGCGGTCGTCGCGGCGGCGGTGCGGGCGGCCGAGACCAGGGCCTCGGCGTCGGCGGTGGTCAGCGGGGTGAGGGTGGTGGCGTTCATGATGATTCTCCAACGGTGAGACGGATGCGAAGCCAGGACGGTCAGTCGTGGACGAGCGCGGGAACCGGGACGGCGGCGCCGGCCGGTTCCCGCGCGGGCGCGCGGCGCTCCAGGGCGGCGGACCAGAAGGCGAGCGCGAGGGCCGCGGCGGCGAGGAGGGCGCCGACCCAGTTCGGGGCGGTGTAGCCCAGGCCCGCGGCGATGACGAGGCCGCCCAGCCAGGCCGCGAGCGCGTTGCCGAGGTTGAATGCGCCGATGTTGACCGCTGAGGCCAGCGTCGGCGCGCCGTGCGCCTGGTCGAGGACGCGCTTCTGCAGCGGCGGCACGGTGGCGAAGCCCAGCGCCCCGACCAGGAAGATGCTCGCCGCCGCGGCGACCTTGTCGTGCGCGGTCAGGGTGAACAGCGCCAGCACGACCGCGAGGCCGCCGAGGGTGGTGTAGAGCAGGGGCATCAGGGCGCGGTCGGCGAACCGGCCGCCGAGCAGGTTGCCGAGGAACATGCCGGCGCCGAACAGCACGAGCAGCCAGGTGACCGCGTCGGCGGAGTAGCCGGCCACCTGCGTCATCATCGGCGCGACGTAGGTGATCGCGGCGAAGACGCCGCCGAAGCCGAGCACGGTCATCGCCATCGCCAGCAGCACCTGCGGGTTGCGGAACGCCGTCAGCTCCGGGCGCAGGCGGGTGCCTTCGGGTCGGGGTATGGCGGGCACGAGCACGGCGATGCCGAGCAGGCCGACCAGGCCCAGCACGGCGACGATCGCGAAGGTGGTGCGCCAGCCCACCGCCTGCCCGATGAAGGTGCCCAGCGGCACGCCCACGACGTTCGCGACGGTCAGGCCGGTGAACATGGTGGCGATGGCACCGGCCTTCTTGTGCGGGGCGACCAGGTCGGCGGCGGCCACCGAGCCGATGCCGAAGAACGCGCCGTGGGCCATCGAGGCCACGATCCGGCCGCCGAGCATCACGCCGAACCCGGGCGCCAGCGCGGACAGCAGGTTGCCGGCCACGAACAGGCCCACCAGCACGAGCAGCATCGTCTTGCGGCTGATCCTGGTGCCGAGCACCGTCATCAGCGGCGCGCCGATGACCACGCCGATCGCGTAGCCGGTGACCAGCAGGCCGGCGGTGGGGATGGAGACACCGTAGTCGCCGGCGATCTCGGGCAGCAGGCCCATGATCACGAACTCGGTGGTGCCGATCCCGAAGGCCCCGATGGCCAGGGCGAGGAGTGCGAGAGGCATCGCGCGACCCTTCTTACTATTGCTACTGCTTCTTGCAAGCTTCGACAATAGTTGCACGCGCGTTATAAATGCAAACGCTGGCATTCGGCTTGGGCGCGTTGATCGCGCGGTCGTCGCGGAGGGGGAGGGGCGCCTGGGGCGAGGGCTTCCGGGCCGTCGGTGGCCAGGGGCCGCTGGTGGGTGCGGCCGGGCCGGAGCCGGCTTGGAGGGCCAGGTGCCGCGGCGCGGTGGCCCCGCTGTCGGGGCGGGCGGGCTGCAGGTGGCGCGGGCTCGAAGAGGTGTCGCCGTGGGTGCGCGGGGCGCTGCGAGCGGCGGGTGCTGGGGGGTGAATGGCCTTGCAGGGGTCCGGCCGTTGTGTCCTGCCGGGAGTTCCCGGCTCTGGCTTCGTGGCGGGGGCGGGGGTTCCGGGGCCTGGTGTTGTGGCGGCTGCGGGAGTTTCGGGTCCCGGTGTTGTGGCGGCACGGCCGTCCGGTGTTCGGGCTCCGGGCGGCCGTGCTCCGCGTGGACGGATCGGTTCCGTTCGGGTCAGCCGCAGTTGCCCCACGTGGAGCGTCCGCCGATGGCGCGGGCGCCGCTGGGCGCCTCGATGACGGCCGAGTACTTCACGCAGGCGCCCTTGGCGCTCGCGTAGACCGGGCCGCCGTAGTACTTGACGGTCTCGCTCACGCCGTAGCTGCTACCGCCCTGGACGGTGAGCGTGACGTTGGTCCAGGTGCTGGTGCCGACGTAGTTGCTCTTGACGACCGTCACGCAGTTCTTGCCGGTGCTGCTGTTGTAGGTCAGGTACACCGTCCCCCAGACCTTGGTGTAGTTGTGCATCTCGCTCTGGTGCACGACCTTGTATCCGGAGCCGCAGTAGACGTCCGCGTTCGCGGCCGTCGGGATCGCCATGAGGGAGGTGGCGGCGACGAGGGTGAACGCGGCGGCCGTGAGGGTCTTCCTGAGCACAGGCATCCTTCAATCTGCTGGCATTTCGGTCATGATCTAACTCCCTTTTTTACCATATGTTCGAATGTCTCAAGATCCATAAGCGGCGGGGGAGGGGCAGAACTCCGCGGCCAGGGCGTCGTTGAAGACGCTCAGGGGCGCCCAGTCACCGTTGACCTGGGTGGTCAAACGGTGCCTGCCGTCGCGGGTGCCCATGCTGTAGCTCCACGATCCGTACGTGGCGCCGGCGTTGCCCCACACGCTGGTGCCACAGGGCAGCTTCTGTTCGAAAATGCCCAGGCCGTACCGGGTGCCGGGGATCCAGCCCGCCCCCTCGGTGGAGACGGTCGTGAGCATCTCGCGCAACTGCGCGCCCGGCAGGACGCGCCCGCCGAACAGGGCGGCGAAGAACCGGTTGAGGTCGGTGGTGGTGGAGATGAGGCCGCCGGCGGCCCAGGCGAAGGACTGGTTCATCCGGGTGGCGTCGTGGACGGTGGGCTGGGGGTCGCGGGAGAACAGGATGGAGTAGTGCACGGGGTGCGGGCCCCGGATCCCGGGGTCGGCGCCGGGCAGGGAGGTGCCGTTCAGTCGCAGGGGGCGGATGACGGTCCGGTTGAGTTCCTGTTCGAACGTCCGCCCCGTCACCTTCTCGACGATCATCGCGGCCAGGATGTAGTTGGTGTTGGAGTACTTGAAACGCCCGCCCGGCTCGCCGGTGGGCGGGTGGGCCAGGGCGATCTTCACCAGCTGCTGGGGGGTGTAGGTGTCGAAGCGGTGCTTGAACCACTCCGCGCCGCCGCCCGTGTTGAAGAACTTCTCGTCGTCGGTGTAGGCGAAGATGCCGCTGGTCTGGTTGAGCAGCTGCCTGACGGTGATCTTGCCGGGTTCGTAGGCGCTGCCGTCGAACAGGCCGGGCAGGTGCCTGTCGAGGGTGTCGTCGAGGCTCAGCCTCCCTTCGGCCGCGAGCTTGAGCACCACGGTGGCGGTGAACGCCTTGGAGGCGCTGCCGATGCGGAACCGCTCGTTCTGCCGGCGCTCGCGCCCGGTCTCGGTGTCGGACACGCCCGCCGAGCCGAACCAGGAGCGGCGGCCGTCGCGGACGTCGGCGACCATGCCGGGCGCGAGCTTGGCGGCCACCGTCCGGTCGAGCACCTGCTGCACCCCGGGATGCCCAGGAGCGGGGGAGGCGGTGGCGGGCAGGGCCGTGGCGGCCAGGGTCGCGGCGGTGAGCAGCGCTGCTTTCGCGGACTGGGACGCGGTCATGTCGGTTCCTTCCGAGGGGTGGGCCGGCGCGATACTTGATGTTCGCGACAACGGAAAAGCTAACTTGCATTCGCAAAACTGTCAATCGAAAAGTGCCTGTTCATCAGGTATTTAGCGCTACTTGCAATGGTGTGCCGATGAACGCAAGTCGCCGAAGTTGCAATGATATGGAAGCGAATGCAAGACTGCACCCGTCCGTGTGCGTACGACCAGGAAGGTGCCGCCGATGCCCGGAGGCAGGCTGACCCAGCAGGACCGCCGGCAGATCGCCGAGGGGCTGGCCGAAGGGCTGACCCAGACCGAGATCGCCGCCCGGCTGAACCGGCCGCTGTCCACCGTCACGCGAGAGGTGGCCCGCAACGGCGGCCCCGACGGCTACCAGGCCGACCAGGCGCACCAGGCCACCCGCGACCGCGCCCGCAGACGTCCGGCGGACCCTGGGTCGCGTGACCGTAAGGCGGTCACCGGTCTGGAGGAGGAGTTCACCGCGGTCATGATCGACACCGGGTTGTCGCGGATGACCGCCCGCGTCCTGGCCAGCCTCTACCTCACCGACAGCGGCAGTGCCACCGCGGCCGAGCTCACCCGCAGGCTGCAGGTCAGCCCCGCCTCGGTCTCCAAGGCGATCGGCGAGCTCGAACGGCAGGAGCTGATCCGGCGCGAACGCGACCCGCGCCGGCGACGCGACCGCTACGTCATCGACGCCGACGCCTGGTTCCGCGGCTGGACGGCCAGCGCCCGCCAGAACACGGTGCTGGCCGACGTCGCCCGCCACGGAGCGGCGACGCTCGGAGCCACCTCGCCCGCCGGGATCCGGCTGCAGGACATCGGCGACTTCTTCGACCACGTCGGCCAGGCCATGCTGCAGGCGGCCGAGGAGTGGCGGCAGGCGTACGCCGCCAAGCGGCTGAGCGGGCAGGGCTCATTCAAATAATTGATTGAGTAGGGGTGGGCCGCATGCCTTCATCAGAGGGGTCGGGGCCGGACGAGCGCGCGCAGGCAGCGAGCGGCACGCGGGAGCGCATCCTCGCCGCGTCCGTCGCCGAGTTCGGGGCCAAGGGCTACTCCGGGGCCCGGACGGCGGGCATCACCGCGCGGGCCGGCGTCAACCAGCAGCTCATCTCCTACTACTTCGGCGGCAAGCAGGGGCTGCTCGTCGCGCTGCTCACCGATGATCAGGAGAGGCCCACGCCCATGCCCACTGTCGTCTTCGGCGCCCGGGGGAACGTCGGCCGCCATGTCGCCGCAGGTCTGACCGCCTCCCGCGGGCCGGTCCGGCTGACGGGCAGGACACCTGACGCCTCCCGTGTGGCGGCGGATCTGGACGCGCCCGAGACGTTGCCCGCCGCGCTGGCGGGCGCCTCGCAGGTCTTTCTCCATGCCAAACCGGCGGGCATCGAGGGGTTCGTGACGGCCGCCCGGTCGGCCGGGGTGCGGCACGTGGTGTTGTTGTCGTCCGGGGCGGTGGTGCAGCCCGGCGTCGGCCGCAATCCCATCGCGCGGGACCATCGCGTCGTGGAGTCGGCCCTGGAGGAATCAGGGCTGTCCTGGACCTTCATCCGTCCGGGGATGTTCGCCACCAACACCCGCTGGTCGTGGACGCAGGCCGTCAAGGGCGGTGAGCCGGTGCGGCTGCCGTACCCGGATCGTCGCCTGCACCCGCGACCTGGCCAAGGGCTGCGGGAGTCCGGCTGGCTGGACGGTTGCCCCGTCACCACCACGGCGCTGGAGAGCGCGGGCCGGGTGCCCGAGATCCAGCAGGCCGCGGAGGACGTCTACGAGAATTGGCGCACGGCTGGTCCGCGACAAGCTCAGCCGCTCCGGCATCGCCGGCGACATGGCGGACGACCTCGCCCACAGCGTGATCAAATGCTGGAAGGCGCGGAGCTGTCGCCGCAGGTGTCCCAGAGCGAGGCACCGCTGGAGATCGCCGGCAGGCATCTGGCACGGCTTGTCGACTCCTACCGATGAGTCGAGCCCGCTCACGGCTGTCGCGCCGGCTTTCTGAGCACCTCGGTCAGGGCCGAGATGCTCTGATCGCCGTAACCCGCCTCAGCCGCCCGCCTGACCAGGGCATGCAGCGGGGCGAGCCAGGCCGTGTCGACGTTCGTCTCCTTGGCCAGGTCCTCGTCGTGGGCTGCTCCCGCGAGGAACAGGTTCACGGAGGAGGCGGCGTCGGTGTAGTCGCCGCTGTCGATCTCCCTGGCGTAGATCGGCAGCAGGGACTTGATCATGTCCAACCACTTGCCGGCGAAGCGCACGATCGTGTTCACTTCCAGCCCGCGCGCCTGGACCGCGGCGGCGCCCTGGAAGAAGCCGGCGAGAGCCGGCAGCAGCATGGCGCCCACCGCCATCTCGTACAGGGCGGCCAGGTCGGCCTCGTCGCCGAGGCGGACGGTGTCGCCGCCCAGCACCTTCAGGGTCGTCTCGAACTCCTCGAAGGTCGCCTTGTCGCCGCTGTAGTACAGCAGGGTGTCCGGGGCTCCCACGGCCGAGGGCACGTTCTTGACCGCGCCGGCCAGGAACCGGGCGTCGTGGCCGATGGCCCAGGCGGCCGTCTCGCGGGCGCCGGCCGGGGAACCGCTGTTGAGGGTGACCAGGGCCCGTCCATGCAGCGAGGCGGCGGCGGGGCGCAGTGCCAGCCGGGTGTCCTCGAAGGTGGTCAGGCAGGTGATGACCAGGGGGCTTGCCGTCACCGCGTCCTCGATGGCCTTTGCATGTCCGGCTCCCATGGCGATGAGGGGCGCGGCCTTGGCGGCGGTCCTGTTCCAGACGGTGGTCGGGTGTCCGGCCCTGACGAAGGCCTCGGCCAGTGCCGTGCCGTGCCCATCGAGCCCAGTCCGATGACGGTCACGGGTGTCATGTTCTTGGCAGTCATATGCATGCTCCAGCCACAGAGATGAGGAGAAGGCGCGCTGTCCTGGGGACCGATGTGGTCTGGTGCGCGCCTGGTTCATGCTGGCCGGAGCACGTACACTCTCTCAAGTACCGACATTTTTGCCGGGTACTGACCTAAGTGTGAGTATGGGCCGGTGAAGGAGACGAAGAAGCGCGCGTTCACCTGCGGTCTCGACGCTGCCATCGCCGTCATGGGGGGCAAGTGGAAGGGACTGATCCTGTTCGCGCTCCAGGATGGTCCCCTACGCTTCGGGGAGTTGCGGCGCGCGGTGCCCGGCATCAGCGAGCGGGTGCTGATCCTGCAGTTGCGGGAGATGGCGACCACCGGGCTGCTGCATCGTGAGGTCTATCACCAGGTCCCGCCGAAGGTGGAGTACTCGCTCACCGAGTTCGGCCATTCACTGAACACCGCGATGGCGTCGCTCGGGGAGTGGGGCGAGGAGCACATCAAGCGCATCGAGGCCATTCCGTGGGACCAGGTGGGGTGAACTGGCGCGGATGGACGCTCCGACTGCCCGCCTTGGGGCATTCTCGCCGGCGGGAAGACCTGAACAGCTCCACGCGAAGTCGCAGTTCAACACGTATTGGACAGGTCGCGCGCGGCGCCAGTGTCCTCGGCCGGCTGACCCGGCTGCGCAAGTCGAGCCGGCCCAGCCGGGTCGCGCGGACACTTGCCTGAAAACGGCTGGTGGCGCCGAGCAGTGTGCTCACTTCGCCCGCCACCCGCGTGACCGTCCGGATGGAGACTCCCAGCGCGCGGGCGGTCGCCGAGTCCTTGCGTGCGGGGCGCGTACCCGCACCCCTCTGGCGAGCGCGCGCTCGGATCTCTCCAGGCCCTCGGTCAGCGACGCGGGCGTCCAGTCGGTGACCGGATGCATGCTGAGGATCTCGTGCCCGGCCTGTTCGCTCAGTTCCATGATGCGCCGGGCCGGCCGGGTCGCCATCTCGTCTCGCGTGACGAACTCGACGTCCATGTCGCGCTCGGCGCGGGCGGGCAGGTTCAGGTAGCTCCGGGCGACCGCGGCGGCCCTGACGTGCTGCTCCACCGCCATCGTCGCCGGACGTGCGCACCGGGTCGCGGATCATCTTTCCCTGCGACTCAGAGTCGCGGCGCCGCTCTCGACGGAGTGCAGGTCGATGGGCGAAGGCAGCGGCGCCGTCGCCGGTGTTCCGGCAGGAGGCGTGGGGAGAACGCGCCGATGGCCGCTGCCGGGCCGGTCAGGATGTCTCTTGACGGGCCTGGTTCGCCTTCGCGTTGGACTGCCGCATCAGCAGGTCGGTCGCCAGTTCCACCTCCACCTCGACCCGCCGCAACGCCCGCAGCGCGTCGCCCAGGTCGGTGAGGTCTTCGCCCAGGGCCGCGGCGGCCTCCCGTACGGGGCGGAGAACGTCGGGGATGCTCTGGCGGTGCTCGTCCATGATGTGACGGTATGACACCGGCGGCCGGGTCGTCACCAGCGACCTCGGCCCCAACCGTCAGCGCCTCGCGCTCAGAGCGCGTTCGATCCTCTGGCTCGGAATGGCGCTGGCGGCGGTCCCCTACTGGCAGAACGGGGGCGGCCCGAACAGGTTCGCGGTGGACATCACATTTGCCGGGCGGCGGACATGTGCGAACCCGGTCCGGCAGTCCCACCGCCGAGCCCCTGATCGACTACGCGGGGCAGACGCTACCCGGCGGTGTCGGGGCCGGGGCGTCGCTCCCGGTGTCGGGCCAGCATCTGGCCGCCGACGTCGACATAACCGGCGAACAACCCGATCACGTCCTGCAGTCGCTCCTGCGCGGGCCCGGGGTGCACCAGGGCCTCGCCCTCGCGCAGGGCGGCGATCAGGGTCCTGGCCCGCGCCTGGCTGGCCTCCAGCAGCGACTCGATCCCCCCGGTGGCCTCCACCAGGAGCCGCCGGCTGCCGGGCTGCGGGATCACCCTGGCCAGCCCCCAGGAGTCGAGCTGCCGTACCGCGGTGCTCACCGCCCCCTTGCTCAGCTCCAGCTCGGCGGCGATGGTGTCGAGCGAGATCGGCTCCTCGGTGAGGAGCAGCAGCCCGTAGACGCGCCCGGTCGCGTGCGGCAGGTTCCACGAGGCCAGCAGGTCGCCCACCGAGGTGACGAACGTGTGCCGCGCGCTCATCGCCGCGCCTGCCCCGGCGCCGGGAGCGTGCACAGGAACGCGTCGATCGCCTCGTTGACCGCCTGCGGGTCGTCCTGGTTGGCGATGTGGCCCGCGCCGGGGACGACGACCTCCTCGACGCCTTCGGCGCGGGCCCAGCCGGGCATGGCCGAGGCGATGTTGCCGGTGGTGTCCCGCTCGCCGCGGATCAGGCACAGGGGCACCGGCGTGCGGTAGCCGGGGTCGGGCGAGAGGAACTCGACGGTGGCCCGCCACACCTGCACGAACTCCTTCTTCGGCAGCCGGCCGAAGGCCCGCCGGGCGTCGTCCCTGGCGGCCGGGGTGGTCGCGGAGGCGTCGGCCATCAGCCGCGGCAGCCTGCCGGCGGGGATCATCGTCAGCATCGGCGCGGCCGCCCGCAGCAGCAGGCGGTCCCGCCAGGACAACGGCGCCGTGTTCGGCGTGGCGTCGATGACGACCAGGGCGCGGGCGAGGCCGGGATGCCGCCGTACGACGGCCTGGCTGAGGTTGCCGCCGAGGGACTGCCCCACGAGCACCGGCCGGTCCAGCGCCAGGTGCTCGACCAGCGCGCACAGGTCGGCGATCGCCTGCTCGGCGGTGAAGCGCACGCCGGCCGGGCGGGAGAGGCCGTGGCCGCGCAGGTCCCAGGTGACCACGCGGTACCCCCGGGCCCGCAGGTGCCGGGCCTGGGCGTCGAACATCACGTGGTCGGCCCCGGCGCCGTGCGAGAACACCACCGGCACGCCGCCACCCCCGCTGTCGGCGTAACGCAGGTCGCAACCCCGCAGGGAAAGGACGGACGGTAGATTCACCATATTCTGAATATAGCGAACCTCAGGCGGAACGGGCGACGTACAGGATCCGGTCGTGGGCCTCCTCGTCGGCCGGATCGCGCACCGAGGTGCCCACCAGCCCGTGGGCGGCCACCACGCGCAACCCGGCCAGCTCCGCGGCCCGGCGTACCGTGCGGTCGGAGTGGTGGCGCTGCACGTGCCGCATCGACAGCCGCTCCCAGCCCGCGCCGGCCCGTTCGAACAGGTCGAACTGGGTGATCACCACCTCGTCGGCCTCGATCCGCGGCGAGTGCGCGAACCAGGCCACGTACCGGTCACCGCGGTCGGCGACCACCGGTACGCCGAACGTGCGCCGGTAGTAGCCGATGGTGTTCAGGTCGAAGACCACCAGCCCGCCCGCGGCCAGCCGGTCGCGCGCCGCCGCCAGCGCCTGCCGCAACTGGCCGGCGCTCGTCAGGTACGTCAGGGGCACGTCCACGCAGGCGACCACGTCGAAGCCGGACAGCTCCGGCGGCGGCCGCAGGAGTGATCCGACCAGGAAAGGGATGTCATCGGCACCCGGCCGCCGCCGCGCGGTCGCCACCATCGCCGGGGACAGGTCGTAGCCGGTCACGTCGAAACCGCGTTTCTTGAAGGCCGTGCTGCTGCGGCCGGTGCCGCAACCGGCGTCCAGCAGCCGCCGCCCCCCGTCGCCGTGCCGCTCCACCGCCTCGGTGAAGCGGTCCACCAGCGCCTCGGTGTCCATCTGCGCGTTCAGCTCGTCGTAGCGGGCGGCGACGCCTTCGTAGGCCGCCAGGGTCTCCTCGACATGCGACATGCGTGCCTCCTGAACGGCCGGCGGGCCGGGTGACCGCGCCGGGCCCTCGGCCCGGCGCGGTCGCTCGAACTCGATTACCAGATGTACCAGGCCTGCCGGTTGACCCGGCGGCCGGTGACGCGGCGCAGCAGCTTCCTCATGGGGGATCACCTCCTTCCTCGACGAACCGCTGGTGGTCAGGTCTGGCGCGCCGTACGGCGCAGCTGGAAGGTCGGAGGCGTGATGATGCCCTCGACGTGGGGCCGCCCGGTGCCGCCGCGCACCTCCAGGCGGGCGGCGTCGGTCAGGGCGGCGAGCAGGTCGGTGGCCAGCGCCTGGGCGACGCCCGCTCCCGCGCAGGTGAACGGGCCGCCGCCGAAGGGCAGGTAGGGCCCGCGCGGCTCGGGGCCGTCCCAGCGGCCGGGCCGGAACGTGGTGGCCCCCGGCCAGTGCCGCTCGTCGCGGTGGAGCAGGTAGGGGCAGACGGACACGCTGTCGCCCGGCTCCAGCGGCACGCCGCCGACCTCGTGGGCCTGGCGTACCGGGCGGCCGAGCAGCCAGGCCACCGGCCACAGCCGCAGCGACTCGCGTACGGCCGACTCGGGCGGCACGGCGGCCAGGTCGACGCCGTGGGCCGCCGCCGACAGCAGCGCCCAGGCCACCGCATGGCCCACCGGCGCGACCGAGGTGCGGAAGAGCAGCAGGTACACCTGCGCCACGTGGTCCGCGGGCGTCTCGGGCGAGGTTGCGCTCAGCACGGCGTCCAGCAGGTCGCCGGGCCGCGCCTCGTCCGCCGGCTCGTCCCGCCGGGCGCGCGCCTCGGCGGCGATCGTCCGTACCACGCGGGCCCACAGGGCGCGCCGCGACAACCGTGCGAGCCGGCCGGCCGGACGGATCAGCACCTCGCGCCGCACGACGTGCGCCATCAGCTCCCGCAGGGCGGGCGGGCTGTCCGGCCGCAGCAGGGCGTCGGCCAGGAACCGGTGCACGGCGGCCCGCCCGGCCGACGGCCACTCGCTGACCTCGCCCAGCTCCGCCACGACGGCGGGCAGCCGCTCGCGACGGGCGGCCACGTGGGCGCGCAGCGTCGTGCGGGCCGCCCGGCCGATCGCCACCTGCGTCGCCCGCGGCCCGAGCAGCCCGCCGCCGACGTGGAAGAAACCGGACACGTCGTCGTAGTCGCCCGCCTCGTCGTGCAGGATCCGCAGGGCCTGGTCGGGGTCGGCCACGCACAGCGACGCGTCGTCGGGCAGGCGGAACACCGGCCCGCGCTCGCGCGCCGCCCGCTCCACGAACCCCAGCGGATCACGACGGTAGTGCCGCGCCGCGCCGTGCGGCCACGGCCGCCCCTGCTCGGGCACGACCCGATCCGGTTCTCCGACCGTCGTCATCCCACCTGCCCCATGCCATCCGTGAATCGGGTGTACACGCAGGCGGCGCAGGTGCGCCCCCCAGGAGAACGGTGTCGCCCGGCCGTGCCGGGCGCCACGAAAACCAGGAACAGCGGCAGTGTACAGGCCGTGCCCCGGCACGCCGGTGGCCAAGTGATCAATGGGATCAGCGTGATCACATTGACCAATGTCACCGGCGTGCCGGACCCGTCGTCCCCGGATCGGGCGGGGGCTTCCCCGGCTCAGATCCAGCCGAGCTTGGCGGCGCGGACGCCTGCCTGGAAGCGGCTGTCGGCGCCGAGCTGGGCGGTCAGCTCGGCCACGACCCTGGTCACCGTGCGGTTCGAGACGCCCAGGGCGCGGGCGATGGCGTCGTCCTTGGCGCCCGTGGCCAGCAGGCGCAGCACCGCGCGCTGCTGCTCGTTGAGCTCTTCGCCGTCGGCCGCCCTGGGGACGTCGCCCGGTTCGGAGGCGGTCATCCAGCAGTAGTCGAACAGGGCGGCGTAGGAGGCGACCAGCCCGCGGCCCTCGATGAGCATCGCGCCCGCCATGAGGTCGCCGGGCATCACCTCGACCACGGCCAGCTCGCGGTCCAGCATGATCAGCCGTACCGGGACGAACGGCATGGTGCGCACCTCGACCCCGCCCTCCAGCATGCCCTGGACGTGCTCGCGCATCGCCGGCTGGGCCAGCTGGCTCTGGGCGTGCATGATGCGCACCCGCACGCCGCGGGCCACCGCGCGCACGTCCTCGGCGCGGGAGTCCCGCAGCCGTTCCGGCTCCCAGGCGTGCGGCATGTGCATGCCCATGACCTCCTCGCGGGCCCGTTCCGTCGCCGCCCGCAGCTTCACGCGCAGGGCCTCCACGTTGGACCGGGGGAAGAACTCGACGTGGGCGTCCTGGGGGTCGCCGTCCAGTCGCAGGTAGTGCTCGGTGAGCTCCCTGGAAGCCGCCCGCTGCTCGGCGAGCATCCCGAGCAGCTCCTCGCCGCCGAGCAGCATGCGGCTCAGCGCCGCCATCGCGTCGACGGCGATCTCGGCACCGGGGTTGAGCAGGCCGAGCCTGGTCAGCCGGTCGCGTGTCCGCTCGACCTCGGCGCCGCGCAGCCCCAGCCCGGCGGCGGCCGCGCCGAACGACTCCCGGTGCCGGCGCATGCGTGTGTACACCCGCCTGGCGGTGGCCTCGTCGCTCACGTACCTCTCCTGTCCGCTTCCCGCCATGGCGGGAAGGGGAAGTCGTCATCCCTGTCGTCGCCGCTCGTCGTGCGGCAAGCTCAGAAAAGGGTACGGCGTGGTGAAACGGACCCCATACCCAACCCCTGTACGGCACTTCGGAGGACTTTATGATCACCCTTGTCCACAGCCTCGTCACCTATGGCATCCCCGACCTGAACACCGGGAGCTGTGCCACGTGCGTGGAGGCGGTGAAGCGGGAGCTGGCCCTGATCCCGGGGGTGGTGGGCGTGGACGTGAACCTGGCGGCCGGCCGGGTGAGCGTGCTCACCGAGGGGCCGGTCGAGGAGAGTTTCATCGTGGCGGCGATCGAGGACGCCGGCTGCGAGACCGACCGGTTGCCCGGCTGGCGTTCCTAGGCGCCGCCCCGCCCCGCCCCGCCCCGCGCCGTGCGGGGCGGCCCGCCCGGATGGTGCGGGGGCGGGCCGCGCCGGCCGGTCAGGGGGCGGCCACGACCGACTGCCTCTGGCGGCCCAGGCCGTCGATGCCGAGCTCCATCCGGTCGCCCGGCCGCAGGTAGACCGGCGGGTCGAAGCCCATGCCGACGCCCGCGGGCGTGCCGGTGTTGATCAGGTCGCCGGGTTCGAGCGCCATGAACCGGCTCAGGTAGCGCACGACGAAGACGGGGTCGAACAACATGTGGGCCGTCGAGCCGGTCTGGCGGCGCTGCCCGTTGACGTCGAGCCACATGCCCAGGTCGTTCACCTCGCCCAGCTCGTCCGGCGTGACCAGCCAGGGACCGCACGGGTTGAACGTCGGGGCCGACTTGCCCTTGACCCACTGCCCGCCGTGGCGCAGCTGGAAGTCGCGCTCGCTGACGTCGTTGACGAGCACGTATCCGGCGATCGCGGCGCGTGCCTCGTCGTCGCTCTGCAGGTAGTGGGCCCGGGTGCCGATGACGACGCCGAGCTCCACCTCCCAGTCGGTGGCCGAGGAGCCGCGCGGGATGTGCACGTCGTCGTCGGGCCCGACCAGCGTGTTCGGCGCCTTGGTGAACACGATCGGCTCGGCCGGCGGTTCCTGGCCCGACTCGGCGGCGTGGTCGGCGTAGTTGAGGCCGACGCACAGGATCTGGTGCGGACGGGCGATCGGCGCGCCGACGCGTTCACCGGCGAAGCGGCGGGCCGCGCCCGCGGCCACCCGGTCGGCGACGGTCGCGGCGAGCGTGTCCGGTCCGGCGGCGAAGAAGGCTCCGTCGAAGTCGGTGACCACGTCGGACACGTCGATGTAGGTCTCGTCGTCGATCGCGACGACCGGACGTTCGGCGCCGGCGGCGCCGATGCGCATGAGTCTCATGGGGAGGTCCAGATTCTGCTGTCGGGGCGGATCAGAGCTGCGCGCCGGCCGGGACGGTGACGGTCTTCCCGGACTGGATGGATTCGTAGGCGGCCTCGACGACGCGCATGGCGTACACGGTGTCGCCGGAGTCGATCAGCGGCGGGCGTCCCTCCACCAGGGCGCGCACGTAGTCGGTGACCTCGGTGATCACCGACTCGTAGTGCCAGCCGCCGGGGTGCCAGGCGTCGGGGCCGAAGGGCACGCCGGTGACCGCCTCGCCCTGGTAGTCGTGCTGCCCGCGGAAGATCTTGACCACCGGGTCGGACATCTGGTCCACCAGGATGCCCCCTTCGGTGCCGTAGAGCTCCAGGCGCTCGCTGTGGGGGACCTCCGACACGGAGGTGAAGCCGCAGGAGAAGTGGGCGCCGCTGCGCATGCGGCCGTACACCTCGGCGGTGTCCTCGATCTCGTTGTCGAGCGGGAACACCTTCCTGGAGACGCCGGTCAGCTCCTCGAACTCGCCGAGCAGCCACTTGAGCAGGTAGAACGAGTGGGCGCCGGTGTCCATGACCAGGCCGCCGCCGAGCTTGTACTGGGTCCGCCAGTAGCCGGGCATCGACAGGTGGGCCTTCTCGTTGGAGCGCAGGTACGTCCTGGCGTGGATGACCTCGCCGATGGCGCCCTCGCTCAGGAGCCGGTGCACGGCCTGGTAGGCCGCGATGTAACGGCTGTTCTCCGCGACCATGAAGTGCACGCCGGCCTCGGCCGCCCGGCGCTGGATGGCCACCGACTGCTCGTACGTCGGCGCGACGGGCTTCTCCAGGATCAGGTGCTTGCCGGCGTCCAGCACCGCCATCGCGGCGTCGTGGTGCAGGTGGTGGGGGAGGATCAGGTCCACCACGTCGACCCGCGGGTCGTCGATCAGGTCCTGGAGGTCGGTGTAGGTCTTGGCGCCGAACTCGGCGGTGAAGGCCGACGCCGCCCTGGGGTCGACGTCGCAGCCGGCCACCAGGTCGACCACGTCGGACATGCGCTGGTAGGCCGCCGCGTGCGTCTTCGAGATCAGCCCGAGACCTGCGATGCCGACACCCGGCTTCGACACTGACATGTGATTCTCCTGTACAGGATGTGGCGAATGAATGATTGGTGGCGGCCGGCGCCGCGGGCCTCAGCCCTTGAGCGAGCCGGCGAGCACGTCGGCGCCGTACCGGCGCTGGAGGAGGTAGTAGACGATCATCACCGGCAGCGCGACCATGATCGCGGCGGCGCAGGTGATCTGGTAGTTGCTGCCGTACTGCAGGCCGACGAAGAAGTTGAGCGCGGCGGGCACCATGCGCAGCTCGGGCTGGGAGATCATCACGACCGCGAGCAGCAGGTTGTTCCAGGTCCAGATGAACAGGATGGTGGCCAGGGCGAAGATCGGCGAGCTGGCCGTGGGCACGACCACCCGCCACAGCGTCTGCCACCGGTTCGACCCGTCCGTCCGCGCCGCCTCCAGCAGCTCGCGGGGGAAGGACTTGAAGAACGACGTCATCCAGTACGTGCCGAAGGCCATCGAGCCGCCGATGCACGGCAGCATCATCGACCAGTAGGTGTCGATGAGGTCGAAGGCCCTGAACTGGTAGTAGAGCGGGATGACGGTCGCCTCGTACGGCACGATCAGCCCGAGGACGAACAGCGGGAACAGCAGCGACGAGCCGCGGAACCGCATCGTCCCGAACGCGTAGCCGGTCAGGATCGAGAAGAAGACCGACACGCTCACCACCACCCCGGACAGCAGGACGCTGTTGAGCAGCGAGCGCCCGATGCCGGCGTCCGGGTTGTCCCAGGCGCTGACGAAGCTGTCCAGAGACCACCGGCTCGGCCAGGCCAGCCCGCTCACGGACGCGTCCGGCGGGTTGAAGGCGACGAGCGTCGTGGAGATGAAGGGGTAGATCGCGAAGGCCGCGAACAGGAGCAGGACCACGTAGGACATGGTGTTGCTGCGGCGGGAGACCATCGTGTTATTCCGATCTGACGAGCCGGTTGACCAGGCCGACGCCGATGAAGATGACCAGGGTGAGGAGCACGGCGATGGCCGCTCCCGGACCGATCTGCCCGTTGACGAAGACGTCGCGGTACATCATCAGCGACGGCGTGGTGGTGGCGTAGCCGGGGCCGCCCTGCGTCGCCATCAGGGGCAGGTCGAAGATGCGCAGCGACAGGGTGAGGGTCATCACCAGCGACACGCGCAGCTCGTGGCGGATCCCGGGCAGGGTCACGGTGAAGAACTCGCGCACCGGCCCCGCGCCGTCGATGCGCGCGGCCTCGTACAGCTCCTTCGGGATGTGCTGCGTGCCGGACAGCAGCATGACCACGACGAAGCCGAACGTCGCCCACAACGCGACGATGCCCAGGGCGGGCAGCGCCAGGCCGGCGTCGCCGAGGAACGGCCGCACCAGGTCGGGACCGAAGACGGCCTCGATGATCGCGTTGAGCGAGCCGTCCAGCGAGTAGAGCCAGCGCCAGGCGATCGCGACGACCGCCAGGGCGATCGTGTACGGCAGGAAGAACACGAACCGGAAGAAGCTCAGCCCGTGGATCCTGGTCCGCGCGATGATGCCGACGAGCAGCAGGGCGAGCGTCACCGGCAGCACGCAGCCGAAGACGACGAAGACGAGCGAGACCCGCAACGAGGTCCAGGTGTTCGGATCGGTCAGCACCTGGAGGTAGTTGTCGAACCCGACCCACGTCTGCGGGGAGAGCCCGTCCCATTCGAGGAACGACAGGCGGACCGTGTCGGCGATGGGCACGAGGACGAACAGCGCGTAGAAGATGAATCCGGGCAGGATGAGCAGGTACGGCATCCCGCGGACCTCGCCCCGCCGGACTCCCCGGCGAGGTCGCCTGCCGGCGGGCGTCGCCGGGCCGGCGTCTGTGGTGACCGTGACGGCCATGGTGCGATCCACTTCCCTACGTGGCGCGCCCGGTGCGGCGCGGTCTCCCGCACCGCACCGGGGCGCCGGCGTGTCCTGACGGATTCCTAGGCGCTCTGGCCCGCGGCCGCGGCCGCGGGCGCAGGCTGGGCACCGCCCTGCCGCGCGGGCAGGCCGATGATCTCGCGGGCCTCGTCGGGGGTCGCCACCTCGCGGCCCATGAGGTGCGCGATCTTGACGATCTCGTCGACGAGCTCGGCGTTGGAGCGCGACGGCGATCCGTCCGGCAGGTACGGGTTGTCCTCCCAGCCGACCCGTACGTGGCCGCCCAGGCTCATGGCCATGGCCAGCAGGCGCCACTGCATCTTCGGGTTCATCACGCTGACGTTCCAGTTGACCCGCGGCGGCAGGTGCCTGACCAGGTACAGCAGCGAGTCCTCGGTGGGGGGCGTCCACGCGCCGCCGGGCCAGCCCAGGAACAGGGTCGTCCAGACCGGGTCGTCGAGCAGGCCCTGGTCGCGGATGAACTCCAGGTTCCAGAACGCGCCGGTGTAGAAGGACTCGACCTCGGGCTTGACGCCGTGCTCCTTGGCCGCCTTGCAGAACGCCTCCAGCTCGGGGCGGGTGTGGATGGCGTACTGCTCGTTGGCGGGGTAGGCCGGGTCGGGCCGGAAGTACTCGTCGTGCACGTTGAAGGCGTAGGACATCATGTCCGGGCGCAGCTTCATGAGCGCGACCTTCTCCTCCAGCCGGGCGCTGGCGATGCCGAACTGGATGATCGAGTCGCGCTCGGCGCGGATGCGGTCGGTCAGGTCGGCCCAGCCGTCGTAGTCGGTGCGGGAGAGCTGGCGGCCGTCCTCCTGGATCGAGTCCTCCAGGTAGTGCACGCCGTGGTGGTGGACGAGCGACGCGCCGGAGTCGATCGCCCGTACGTACTCACCGGCGACGGCGGGCACGTCGTCGATCCTCGGCATGCCCTTGAAGCCGGGATACGACATGGAACAGTCGACGGTTACGGTGATGACTACCTTGTCCACGAATGGCCTTTCTCACAGGGGGGACGGGGGGCGTCTCGTGCGCCGCCCGCCAGGTCAGGAACGGGTCTTCATGTAGTCGGCCCAGTTCTTCTGGACCGACTCGTTGTACTGCTTGGGCGTGACCTCGCCCGACAGCAGCCGCTGGGCCTCGGCGCCCTGGAAGGTCAGCATCGTCGGGGTGGGCCAGTCCTCCCAGGTGAACAGGCCGTTCTCGGAGGACAGCCGCTCGTAGGCGTCGACCATCTGCTTGAGCAGCGGGTCGTCGATCCTGGCGTTGACGCCCGCCTTGGTCGCCGAGGGACGGCCGGCCGCGATCTGGGCCGCGACGGCCTCCTCGCCGGCGGTCACGTAGTCGATGAACGCCGCCGCGCAGTCGGGGTACTTGGTCTTGGCCGAGATGCTGAAGGGCAGGCTGTAGCCGCCGACGGCCGCGTGCTTGCCGCTGTCACCGGCGGGGAAGAGCATGAAGCCGGCGTCGTCGCCCAGGGCCTTGCCGACGTCGCCGAGGGCCCAGGAGCCGGTGACGAAGAAGGCGGACTGTCCCTTGCCGAAGCGGTTGGTGGCGTCGGTGAAGCTGGTCGCCAGCGCGTCGGAGTTGAAGTAGCCCTTCTCCATCCAGGTGCGGAAGTCGGTCGAGCCCTTCAGGTGGCCGTCGTCGTCGTAGGTGCTGCCGGGCTTGTTGTAGACCCAGTTGTTGATCGTGTCGGGCGCGACGTACCAGCCGTTGAACAGCGACAGGTTGTGCAGCGCCGGCCACTTCTCCGAGTCGCCGAGCAGGACGGGGGTGACGCCGGCCGCCTTGGCCTTGTCCAGCGCCTGGAGGAAGGCCGCCTTGTCGTCGAGGGTGGCCGGGTCGATGCCGAGCTTGCCCAGGACGGCCTTGTTGTAGAACACGCCGACGTACTGGATGGCGGGCGGGACGGCGACGAGGTTGCCCTCGCCCAAAGCCTTGCCGTCGGCGGTGAACCTGTTGACCGTCAGCGCCGATTCGGGGAACTTCTCGGCCCACCCGAACGCCTTGGCGTACGGGTCCAGGTTCAGCAGCAGGCCCGCCTTCCACAGGGCGCCGTTGATGGCCCAGCCGGAGTTGCCCTGCATGACGTCGGGCGGGTTGTTGCCGGACATCACCAGCTTGATGGTGCTGGCGGAGGAGGCCCAGTCCTTGATCTGCAGGTCGACCGTCACGTTCTTGTTGGCCGCCTGGAAGGACTTCACCTGCTCCTTGAAGCCGTTGGCGATGGCCTCGCCGGCCTCCGACATGCCGACGGTGAGCTTGACGGTGCCGTACTTGGCGCACGACGTGCCCACGTCCGTCGGCGCGGCGGCCGGCTTCGTGGTGATCGTGGAGCCGGCGCAGCCTGTGGCGCCGATGGCGGCGGCGGTGGCGACAGCGGTCAGAGCTCGTGCGGAGCGATGGTGTCGGAGCATCCTGTCCTCCTTGAAATGAGCCATGAAGCCTCCGGTCGGGGGTTCTCGGAGGGATTTCGATGGCGGTGACTCCTCGCGTCCTGAAGTCTCGATCCACAAGGTCGGCGACGAAGAGCACCTGCGGGCGGCCGTTGGGGGCTCGACCTCTCGCTGTGATCAGTAGCGGGGTGTTGCGTCAGACGAACTGTGTTGCACCAAGGGACGTTAGTGGTGCCCGACGCTATGGCGGACATTCAAGGCATGTCAACCCCCGTGACCCGCATGTTTCCTGGCAATTCACTGCTCAGTGGATGCGAACAATGTGTTGCGTGAGACGTCAAGGGGTTGCATGTCTCGCAACACTTGTGGATGCTGTTGTGCACACCGAACCTGCCCCCCGGAAGAAGGCGACCAGTGGGAGCAACGTCAGCCACGGCGACCATGCAGGCCGCCGTGGTCACCTCGATCCCGAGCGAACGGCTTGAGGTCACGCGCGTGCCGTGTCCGGTGCCCGGGACCGACGACGAGGTCGTCCTGCGTGTGCACGCCTGCGGCATCTGCGGCACCGACCTGCACGTCCTGGCCGGGCACTCCTACCGGCCCGAGACGCCCTTCGTGCTCGGCCACGAGCCGGTCGGGGTCGTCGTGGCGGCCGGCGCCGGAGCCCAGGAGTGGCTCGGCCGCCGGGCCACCATCACCCTGTTCACCGGCGAGGGCTCGTGCGCGGCGTGCCGGGCCGGCGACGAGCGGCTGTGCCCGGAGCTGGTGTCGATCACCGGCGTGCTCGGCGCCTGGGGCGGCTACGCCGACCACCTGCGCGTACGGGCGGCCCAGCTCGTCGAGGTGCCGTCGCGGTTGTCGTGGGAGGACGCCGCCTCGCTGGTCGACGGCGGGGCGACCGCCGCCAACAGCGTCCGGGTGGCGCTGGAGCGCGATCCGGGCCGGGTGCTCGTCCTCGGCGCGGGGCCCATCGGTCACCTGTGCGCCGAGCTGCTGCGCGTGCGCGGCGTGCCCGTCCAGGTGGTCGAGCCCGGCTCGTTGCGCCGCCGGGCGCTCCAGGCCGTCGGCCACGACGTCGTCGCCTCGGTCGAGGAGGCCGGCGTGCCCGTCGACGCCGTCATCGACTGCACGGGCGTGCCCGCCGTCATGGCGCCGGGCCTGGACGCACTCAACCCGCACGGCACGTACCTGCTGGCCGGGTACGCTCGCGTCCCGGACGTGGACTTCGCCGTCGTCGCGCGCAAGGAGGCCCACATCCGGGGCATCCGGTCGGGCCGCCGCGAGGACCTGGAGTCGATCGTCGCGCTGGCCGCGGCCGGGAAGATCCGGCTCTCACCGACCGCCCGGTGGCCGCTGTCCGGGGTGAACGACGCGCTCGACGCGCTTCGCGCCCGGCAGGTCCCCGGCAAGGCGGTCATCGTCCCTGACAGTGTCTGGAAGGAAGAAGTGGCATGAAGATCGCTCTTGACCCGGCGATGCTCCAGGGCAGACCGGTCGAGCTCGCCGCCCGCGCGGCGGCCGAGGCCGGTTACCGCCATCTGGAGATGGGCAACCGTGACGACTTCATCCCGGCGTTCGGCCCCATGCACGCCTCGGCGGCGGAGTTGCGCGGCTTCCGCGACGCGGCGGACGCCTCCGGCGTCGAGATCGTCTCGGTCGCCGTGATCCAGGCGTGGTCCAGCCCCGACGAGGACGTCCGCAAGCAGGCCGTCGCGTGGTGGCGGGACGGCGTCGCGGCCGCCGTGGAGCTCGGCTGCCGGCGGATCAACACCGAGCTGTCCGGCCACCCGGACCAGCCCGACGCCTGCCGCAAGGCGTTCCTGCGCTCGATCGAGGACCTGCTTCCCGTGCTCGACCGCGAGGACGTCGAGCTCGTCGTCGAGCCGCACCCGTGGGACTTCATCGAGACCACCGCCGGCGCCGTGGACCTGCTCAAGGAGATCGGCAGCCCGCGGCTGCGCTACCTGCACTGCGTGCCGCACGCCTACCATCTCCAGGGCAGCACCACCGAGCAGGTGGAGTACGCCCGCGGCTGGTTCGACCACGTCCACGTCGCCGACACCTTCCGGCCCGGCCGCACCATCGTCAACCCGCCGGGCGTCCCGTGCCGGATCCACCAGCACTTCGACCTCGGCCGCGGCGAGATCGACTGGGCCGAGGTGCGCGGGGCGCTGGAGTCGGTCGAGTTCGACGGCATCCTCACCGTGCAGGTCTTCGGCTGGGAGGACCAGGCCGAGAGATCCTTCAGGGCCAACCGCGAAGCAGTTGATCACCTCTTCGGCCTGAACGGCGGACAATCCTTGTCATGACGACGAACCAGAGCCCCGGTACGAACGACCTCTCCGACGGCCGTACCGCCTCTCCCATACAGCGCGCGCTGCGGGCGCTGGAGCTCCTCTCCGCAGATCCGCTCACCGCCGCCGAGCTCGCCCGCGAGCTCGACGTCAACCGCAGCACCGCCCTGCGGCTGCTCGCCGAGCTGGTCGCCACGGGGTACGTGGCCCGCAACGAGGCGACCAAGCGCTACACGATCGTCCCGGCCAAGTTCTACGGGCTCATCCAGGCGCCGGAGACCGACTGGAGCCAGATCATCGACCCGGTGCTGGCCTCGATCCGCGACGAGTGCGGCGACGCGACGATCCTGGCGGTGCCGGCCAAGGACACGATGGTCTACCTCGCGTTCTTCCCCACCCGGCACGTGGTGGCCGTCTCCGAACAGTTAGGGACGATCCGGCCGATGCACTGCTCGGCGCTGGGGAAGGCCTACCTGTCGGCCCTCGATCCCGAGGCCCTCGACACCCACCTGGCCCGCCTGTCCTACGCGGGCGGCACGGAGAACGCCGCCAGGGGACCCATCGAGTTGCGGCGCCGGGTGGAGGAGTCGCGCGAGGCTCGCTACGCGGTCGACAGGGACGAGACCTTCGACGGCGTCCGGTGCGTCGCGGTGCCGGTGCGGATCCGCGGATCCCTGATCGGCGCGGCCGGCATCTCCGGCCCGTCCAGCCGCCTGTCCGACGCGCGGATCCCGCAGCTCGGGCAATACCTGGCCGCGTCCATGTCGGGGTTGTGACCCCCGGCGGGCGCGGCCAGGCGCGCGCCGCGGCCTGGACGATCTTAAAGCTGTAAAAGGTATTTCTCACTACGATGTCCGGATGCTTCGTGCTCCCCTCGCAGTCGAAGGCACGGCCTCGCCGCACGCCGGGCGGCTCGCCTGGCTCGACGCGCTGCGCGGGCTCGCCGCGATGGTGGTGGTCCTCGAGCACGCGCTCGAACCGCTCTGGCCGGAGGCGCGGCCGCCGATCAAGGCCGTCTTCGATCCCGGCTGGTACGGCGTGCTGGTGTTCTTCCTGGTCAGCGGCTACATCGTGCCCGCGTCGCTGGAACGCCGGGGCAGCGTGCGGGCCTTCTGGATCTCGCGGTTCTTCCGGTTGTGGCCGCTGTTCACCGTGTGCGTGGCCGGCATGCTGCTGCTCGCGGCGCTCGGCTGGGACGACCTGCACATCTGGTGGGACACCCGGCCCTTGGCCATGACCCTGGCACACGCCGGCATGCTGCAGAACCTGCTGTACGCGCCGAACGTGGCCAACGTGCTGTGGACGCTGTCCTACGAGATGGCCTTCTACCTCCTGCTGACCGCGATGTTCACCCTCGGCGTGCACCGGCGCAGCACGGCCGCCGCTCTCGGGTTCGCGGCGGCCGCCGTGCTCGGCGCCGGGCTGCTGCCCGTGACGCTGCTGTCGGCGGGCGGCGCGGCCCGGATGCTCACGGTCGTGGTCGTGGTGACCGCCGTGCTGGCCGCCGGGCTGGCCGCGATGTTGCGCGGCGGCCGGCGCGTCCGGCAGGCGGGCGCCGTGGCCGTCGCGGGCACGATCCTGCTGCTGCTGGCGGTCAACCAGAGCTACCCCGGGCCGTGGCAGGGGCTGTTCATCCTGGCGACCATGTTCGCCGGCACCGTGCTCTACCGCGTCGAGGCCGGCCTGCTCGGTCACCGGCACCTCGTCTGGGTGGCGCTGATCCCGCTGGCGGGGTTGTGGCCGGCGCGCGCCGAGCTCGGGACGCAGGTGGCGACCGTGGCGGCCTGGCTGACCTTCGCCGCCGCGATGGCGCTGCGCCGCCGCGCGATGCCGTCGTGTCTGACCTGGCTGGGGCTGGTGTCGTACTCGATCTACCTGCTGCACCCGCTGCTGCTGGAGAGCGTCGAGTTCTTCCTGCCGGAGCCGTCGGGCGTGCCGCCGGCGGCACGTCTGACGGTCCTGGTCGCGGTGTGCGCGGCGCTGCTCGGTCTGTGCGCGCTGACGTGGCGGTGGGTGGAGGCGCCGGCGCAGCGGCTGGGCAGACGGCTGATCCGCCGGGCCGAGCCCGCCCCTCAGAAGCGGTAGTGCTGGACGGCGGTGCCCTTGCGGGACAGTGAGGTGCTCCAGGAGGTCAGGCGGCTCGCCAGCCGGGTCGTCCACGGGTAGCCGGCGACCTCGGGCTCGCGGGTCAGGAAGATCTCGCGCACCAGCTTCAGCCGGGGCTCCAGGCGCTCGATGTCCTGCGGCGTGTCGAATCCGGGCGACTTCAGGAAGGGGGCGACGGACCGGGTGCCGGCGTACTTCCTGGCCGCCCACACGTGGAACCTCGTGTAGCCGTTGAAGCAGATCTCGCCCGCGGGGAAGTGCCGGATGAGGCGGTCGAGGAGGGTGGCCAGCTCCTCCTTCGACAGGAACCCGATGAGGCCGTCGGCGACGATCACGGCCGGACGGTCGCCGGGCACCTCGTCCAGCCAGCGGGGGTCGTTGAGGTCGCGGCCGATGATGTGGGCGTGGGGGCGCTGCGGGAGCAGCAGGCGCCTGGCCTCGGCCACGCCGGGCAGGTCGACGTCGTACCAGTCGACGGTGGCCGGCGGGTCGACGCGGTGGACGCGGGTGTCGAGCCCGGCGCCGAGGTCGAGCCCGACCGCGTCGGGATTCGCGGCGAGGAACCGGCGCACGATGTCGTCCATGACCAGGGAGCGGTGGGCGATGCCCACGACGGGGCTGGCGGAGAGCTTGAACTGCGCGGTGTCGTAGTCGAGCTTCCTGACCAGGTCGTGGGTCGTCCGGTCGCGCAGGATCGGGTGCTCGGCCCGGTAGTCGAGCGCCTTGCCGGCCAGGGTGAGCCAGAGCGTGTTCTCCAGCGGGGTGAGGTCGGGGAGGGGGATGGCCATCGTGTCAGTCCTCTTCTCGTGATGAGTCGTCCAGGGCGGTCCGGGCCGCCTTGAGGGCGGCGTCGTCGGTGAACAGCCCATGGGTGTAGAGCTCCAGCGTGGGCAGCGCGAGGCGGCGCAGCGCGTCGGGGCCGAACCGCTCGTGGCCCAGCGCGCGCGCCAGGGACGGCGGCATGGTCAGCGTGGCCACGCTGTTGAGCACGGTCAGCACCGCCAGCGCCCGTACGTCGCAGGACGGCCGCATCGAGCCGTCGGCGATCCCGGCCCGCAGGACCTGTTCGGACTCCGCCACCAGCGTGTCGACGAACGTGGCCGCGGCGGGTGTGTCCTCCTCGATCGCGCGCAGCATGTACCGCACCTGGAGGCGGTATTCCTCCGGGTTGGACAGGTATTCGCGGAAGAGGTCCTGCATGCCGCCCGGGCGGGCGCGGCCGGCCCGCCGGACCAGGATGCCCAGGACGTGCTCGTCGCAGGCGCTCCGGAGCTTCTCCTTGCTGCCGAAGTGGTGGATGACCAGGGCGGGGCTCACTCCGGCGGTGGCCGCCACGGCGCGCAGGTTGGTCCTGTCGAAGCCGTCACGGGCGAAGTGCGCGATGGCCGCGTTGCGGATCTTGGCCTGAGCGGTCAGGTCTGAACACATGTTCAGTAGACTAAACACATGTTCAGTGGTCGGCAAGTGGCAGGGAAAAGCCCCGTGCCGGAAGGTGAATTTTAGGGGTCGTCGCAACACGCATGATCAATTAGCGGCTGCGAGCAGCATAGCGAGACGCTCGGCTGGGGTTTCCCAGTCGAGCGTCT
>NZ_JBEXYK010000078.1:0-45891 GCF_040630865.1 Nonomuraea sp. NPDC005730 | reverse complement strand
GGTCGAGCGGCGGCGCCGCGGCGCTGGTGGCGGCCGGGGCCGCGCCGGTCGCGCACGCCAGCGACGGCGCCGGCTCGACCCGGATCCCGGCCGCCTGCTGCGGGCTGGTCGGGCTCAAGCTGAGCCGTGGACGCGGCCCCTGCGGCCCGGAGGCCGGTGAGCTGGTCCTCGGCATGGCGGACGAGTTCGTGCTCACACGCACGGTCCGCGACGCCGCCGGCCTGCTGGACGCGGTCCACGGGCCGGGGATCGGCGACAAGTACACCGCGCCTCCGCCGCGCGGGTCGTATGCGCGGGAGCTCGTGACGGATCCGGGCCGGTTGCGGGTCGCGCTGACCACCACCTCCTGGATGGGCACGGACGTGGACCCGGAGGTCGCCGCGGCGGCGGTCGCGACGGCCCGCGTGCTGGAGCAGGCGGGGCACGTCGTGGAGGTGGCGAGCCCGGCGGTCGACCGGGAGGACGCCATGAGGGCGTGGATCATCGAGGCCGTCGGGGTCGCCTCCCCGTGCCTGCTGGCGCCACGGCAGCCCGACGAGGCCAGGATGGAGGCGGTCTCGCGGGAGTTCCTGAAGGCGGCCAGGCAGGCCACCGCGCTGGACATGCTGGCCGCCTTCGACGCCCAGAACCGGGTCACCCGGTCGGCGGCGGCCTTCTTCACCGGGTACGACCTGCTCGTCACGCCCACCCTGGGCCGTCTGCCGGTGCCGCACGGCACCTTGCGGTACGACGATCCCGGTCAGACGCTGCGGGGATGGCTGGAGACGTTGTCCGGGTTCGGGCCGTTCACGCAGTTGTTCAACACCACCGGGCAACCGGCGATCAGCCTGCCGCTGGGGCAGAGCGCGGGCGGGCTGCCCATAGGCGTGCAGCTCGCCGCCGCGTACGGGCGCGAGGACCTGCTGTTCCAGGTCGCCGCGCACCTGGAACGGGCGATGCCGTGGCGGGACCGGGTTCCGCCGATCTTCGCGGGTGGCCTGCCCGGGTGATGGGCAGGCGGACTCTCTGAGGCCGTGAGCGAGGGCGGCTCGGCGTCGAGCGGGGGCATGGTCATACCCGGTTGAGGTCGTAGCCGCCCTCGCGTCCGGCGCCAGGGCAGTTGCTCCGGCGTGGCGGACGACGGTGAGCCCCACCGCGAGCGGACTGCGGGGTCCTGCGAAAGGCCGTGTCGCGTGCACTCGATTCCTGGCTCGCGTGAAAGACGGGCGACACTACTTCCTGCAAAGGCTCAACCACATGCCGCTCAGTACGACCCTGTCTGACGCCGCCCTGATCGAGCGGTCGTGGCGAGATCCCGAGGGTTTCGCCTCGCTGTTCGACCGGTACGCAGGACACATCCACCGTCATGTGGCCCGCCGGCTCGGCGACGACACGGCCGACGACGACGTCTCCGAGACGTTCCTCGCGGCGTTCAGGCAGCGCCGGGACTACGACGCCGCGGAACGAGCTCTTGAGCGGGCGAGCGCGCAGGCCGTACGCCGCCCTCTCGCCCAGGCGCTCGCCTCGCTGAAGGCCCGTGCCGTGACGTCCTCTTACTCGTGGCCTGGGCCGACCTCACCTACGAGGAGGTGGCCAACGCGCTGTCCGTCCCGATCGGAACCGTTCGTTCCCGTCTCAGCCGCGCGCGGGCCATCGTCCGCGACGCCCTCGGCAGCATCGACCCCACGGCGGACCGCCTCGCCCCCGCCCGTACCGCGCTCCTGGCCGCAGCTCGCGCGAAGCGCCGGCTGCGGATCCGGGCGACCGGCCTGCGGCGTCTGGTGCCGGCAGCGGGCCTGGTCGCGGCTCGCCGACGCGCTCGCGGCCTGGTCGAAGTCCTTGTCGCCGAGATCCTGCGCCTGAGCCCGCGTCCGGCGGACGACGGGCAGACGATCTTGCGGCGCCCGTCGATCACTCAGGTCGTCGTCAGAGGCCGAGGCCCCGACGCACTCCGCGGGAGAACATGGCAGGTCGCCGGGATGACGCGGGACGTCAACATGCGCGGGTAGGGCCGATGCCGGTGAAGAGGGCGTCGAGGATCCGGTCGACGTACTCATGAGTCAGTGGTTCCTGCGTGATCAGGAGCTGGAAGTACAGCGGGCCGGACAGGACCGCCATCGCCAGGGTGAGGTCGAAAGCGGGCGACAGCTGCCCCTGGTCGCGGGCCGTCTTCAAGCGGGCGACGGTCTTGTCCGCCTGTGGGGTGATGAAGCGTTCGTTGAGCGCGGCGGCGATCTGGGGATCGTGCTGGGCCTCGCCGATCAGGGCCTTGAACAACGGGCCGACGGGTGGCCCGGCCAGCAGATCAACGGCCGAGTGGATCTGGGCTCGCAGGTCGGCCATGATGTCGCCGCTGTCGGGGTAGTCCAGGGCAGGCCCGTTCACCGACAGCAGCGAGTCGAACAGCAGGGCCGCCTTGGACGGCCATCGGCGGTAGATGGTCTGCTTGCTGGCGCCCGCTCGGGCGGCGACCGCCTCCATGCTCAGTTTGGCGTAGCCGATCTCCTGGCCGAGCTCCAGCGTGGCCCGCATGATGGCCTCGGTCCGGTCGGCACCGCGACGGTGGGGCGTGTCGGTCATGCCGACACCTTATCGGTACGGCGCGTTCCGTACGGGCGGCGGACTGCAGGGGCACAGGCTCCAGCGCGGGTACGGCTGGGCGCGCACCCGCTCCGTCCGGCACCGAGCGGCCGATCAGGTATGGGACGGGGGCGGGGACAGGACCAGGCGGATGGCGAAATTGCGGTAGCCGGCGCGCTCGAAGGCGCGGGCCATCGGGACGTTGCCCGCGTCCGTGTCGGCGACGATCCGCTGCACGCCGCGTTCGGCGTGGTTGCGGGTGATCTCGCCGAGCAGGTCGTTCACGTAGCCCCGGCCGCGGTGCTCGGGCACCACCCCGAGGTAGCCGACCACCGGGCCGCCGCCGTTCGCCGACGGCAGCGCGACCCCGGCCAGCTCGCCGTCCCCGGTGTAGGCCAGACGCCACCAGGAGCGCTCACCGGGCATGGAGCGGTAGCCGGCGACGTCCTGGCGTGCCTGCGCGTCCGGATCCATGGTGACCAGGGCTTCGCGGGTGTGGTGGTCGAGCGTGCCGACGGCCACCCGGCGGAACGCCTCGACGAACATCTCGTCGTCGTCCTCGCCGCGGAACTCCAGCCGGCCCGACGGCTTGGGCACCTCGGCTTCGGCGGTCCACTCGTAGCGCAGCCGTTCCAGTTCCTCGGTCAGCCCCGCGCGGCCGGCGGCCGTCCAGCGCCAGGCGATCGCGGCCGCGGACGTGGGGTCGTCGCGCCAGCCGTTCGAGACGAACACGTGGTACGCGGGTTTGTCCTCGTAGCCGGCGTGGGCGTGACCGAGCAGGACGGCGGCCAGGCCGATGGGGTCATCGACCGAGGGGTGGACGTAGAGGCAGTCCAGCGCGAGAGGCTTGCCGGCCTCGGGGGCGCCCCACCACACGGCGCGGGCCAGGATCTCGCCGTTCTCCTCGGCGACCCAGATCCACGCGTGGCGGTAGTTGCCGGATTCGAGGAAGGACCGCAGCCGTTCAGGATGGGCCCAGCTGATGCCCTCATCGACGACGCAGCCGAGCAGACGGTCGAGATCACCCGCGACCGTGGGACGAAAAATCACAGATCCTCCAGAAAGTGGAAGCGGACCCGGTGGGCGCCCGGTTCGGTGCGGGACATCTCGGTCGTCCCGCACCGGGCACCTTATCGGTACGGAACGTTCCGTACTTGACAGCGGACGTCCGCCCTGGACATCATCCTATCGGTACGGAACGTTCCGTACACATAAGAGGAGTAAGGCCGCCTGGCCCGACCACACCATCACCACCTCACGAGAAGAAGACGATCGCGTGATGCCCGTCCCCCCTGACCCGACCGTGCTGCGTCCCATGCCCGATCAGCCCCGAGTCGTGCTGCTCAAGCCCCTGGTCACCGCACCGCTGATCGACGTCGGCGAGTTCTCCTACTACGACGACCCCGACGATCCGACCGCCTTCGAGACCCGCAACGTGCTGTACCACTACGGCCCGGAGAAACTGATCATCGGCAGGTTCTGCGCGCTCGGGGAGGGCGTGCGGTTCATCATGAACGGCGCCAACCACCGCATGGACGGCCCCTCGACCTTCCCCTTCCCGATCATGGGTGGTTCCTGGGCCGAGCACTTCGGCCTCGTCACCGGCCTGCCCGGACGGGGTGACACCGTGGTCGGCAACGACGTCTGGCTCGGTTACCGCTCGACGGTGATGCCCGGCGTCCGCATCGGCCACGGAGCGATCATCGCCTCCGGCGCCGTGGTCGTGGACGACGTGCCCGACTACGGCATCGTCGGCGGCAACCCGGCCAGGCTCATCCGACGTCGCCACAGCGACGCCGACATCGCCCGCCTGCTCGCACTGGCCTGGTGGGACTGGCCGCTGCAGCACCTCACCCGGCACGTCGCCACGATCATGTCCGGCAGCGTCGCGGAGCTGGAGGAAGCGGCGGCCCGCAGGCCGTAGGACGCGCCGCCGGGCTCCGGACGCCTCCGCCCACGGCGTCACGCGCCTCCATCTGTCGTTCCTTCACCTTTCCACGATCAGAATCGAGCTGTCCTCATGCCTGCTTCGTCGCGCCGCGACCCGTTCGCCGACTGGCTTCGCGGCCACGCCGTCCCGCTCACCCACCTCGACCCCGAGGCTCCGCTCGACGACCTGGAGCCGATGCGCGACCTCGTCGGCGACGCGCGCGTCGTCGCGGTCGGCGAGAATTCCCACTTCATCACCGAGTTCTCGGTCATGCGCCGGCGCATCCTGAGGTTCCTGGCCGAGCGCTGCGGCTTCACCGTCCTGGCCTTCGAGTACGGCTTCAGCGAGGGCGTCCCCCTGGACGCCTGGGCGCAGGGCGAAGGCACGGACGACGAGCTGGCGGCCCGGCTCGCCACGGCGATCCCCGTGGGGGTCGACGAGCCGCTGCGCTGGATGCGCCGGCACAACGCCTCAGCGGCCGAGCCGGTGCGTTTCGCCGGGATCGACATCCCGGCGGCCGGCGGGTCCCTGCTTCCCGCACTGGCCCCGGTCGCCGACTACCTGCGCCAGGTCGATCCCGGGACCCTCCCGGTGATCGAGGAGGCGATGCGGATCGCCGGGTCGTTCGCCGGCGCCTCCGCGGCCTCGGCCGCGCCGGCCTGGACCCGCCTGGCGACCGCCGAGCAGGACGCTCTCAGCGCGATCCTGATGCGGCTGCTCATGCGCTTTCGTGCCGTGGAGTTGTTGTACCTCTCCCGTGCCGACCGGCCCAGCTACGACCTCGCCCTGCGCCGCCTTGAGGCCGCCTGCAGCGCCGACTACGGTTTTCGCGCCATGGCCGGTCTGTACGCCGGCACCGGCCTGACCGCCGACACCTCGGCCAGGGATGTCTACATGGCCGGGTCGGTCCAGTGGCACCTGGAACGTTCCGGCCCCGAGGCCCGCATCGTGCTGGCCGCCCACAACGCCCACATCCAGAAGACGCCGGTCTCCTTCGACGGGCGGCTCACGGGGCTGCCCATGGGGCAGCACCTGCACGACCGCCTGGGCGATGACTACGTCGCCCTCGCCCTGACCAGCCCCGCCGGACACACCGCCGACATGCGCCCCGACGAGAACGCGCGCTTCGGCTTCGCCGTCGACGACACCGTGCTGCAGCCGCCCGAGCCGGGCAGCGTCGAGGCCGCCTTCGCCGAGGCCGGGCTCGGGCTCAGCATCGCCGACCTGCGCCAGGCGCACGGGATCGCCGGCCCCGACCGCATCCGGATCCAGAGCGCCTACGTGCACACGCCCGTCCTGGAGGCGTTCGACGGCATCCTCAACACCCCGACCTCCACCGTCGCCGCCCTCTGAGACCCGACCCGCGACAGATCGCAAGGAAAGTGACCGATGAAGAACGCCGACGTGATCATTGTGGGAGCCGGACCGACCGGCCTCATGCTGGCGATCGAACTGAGCCTGGCCGGGGTGCGGCCGCTGGTGCTGGAGCGGCACCCGAACCGCCGCGACACCCCCAAGGCCGGCGGCCTCGGCGGCCAGATCCTGGAGCTGCTGCGCTACCGGGGCCTGCTGGAACGCTTCCAGGCTGCCTGCCCCGGCCCCGCCCCGGCACCCCGGTTCCCGTTCGGCGGGGTGCACCTGGACTTCACCCGGCTGGCGGATCCGCCGCTGCACGCGCTGCCGCTGCCGCAGCAGCACCTGGAACGGCTGCTCGACGAACGCGCCGGCGAACTCGGCGTGGACGTACACCGCGGGCACGAGGTGACCGGCGTGAACCAGGACGACGCCGGGGTGAGGGTGGACGTGCGGGGCCCGGACGGACCGTACCAGGTCAGCGCCCGCCACCTGGTCGGCTGCGACGGCGCGCGCAGCCGCGTCCGGGACTGGACCGGCATCGGCTTCCCCGGCACCGTCTACCCCGAGGTCAACCGGCTGGCCCAGGTCACCCTGCCCGACGAGGTCACCGTGCTCGGCAACGGCGATCTCGACGTCCCCGGCTTCGGCGTGATCCGCGCCGGTTTCACCCGCACCGACCACGGTCTGTTCGGCCTCGGCTCCTCACCCGGCGCCCCGAGCGTCTCCCTCTACACCATCGAGGACGAGGCCACCGAGTACGACGACGACGTCCCGATGACCCTGACCGAACTGCAGGACAGCATCCACCGCGTGCTCGGCGTGCGCCTGCCCCTGGCGGGATCGACCCGGCTGTCGCGCTTCACCTTCAAGGCCCGCCAGGCCGAGCGCTACCGGGCCGGGCGCATCCTGCTGGCCGGGGACGCGGCACACCTGTTCCCCGCCACCGGCGTGGCGCTCAACGCCGGCCTGCTGGACGCGGTCAACCTGGCCTGGAAACTGGCCGCCGACCTGCACGGCCGGGCGCCGGACGGCCTGCTGGACACCTACCACGCCGAACGCCACCTCGCCGGTGCCCGCACCATGCTGCACACCCGCGCCCAGGTCGCGCTGCGACGCGGGCACGACGCAGCCGCCGAAGCGCTCCGTGAGATGTTCCAGGAGCTGCTCACCGACGAGCAGCCGTTGCGGCGTATGGGATCCGTGGTCGCCGGCGCCGACATCCGCTACCCGATGCCTGGCCCGAACCCCCACCCCCTGGCCGGAACGTTCGCGCCCGACCTCACCCTGCACACCGGTCAGGGAACCACCCGCGTCGCCGAACTCCTGCACCCGGCCCGGCCCATCCTCCTCGACCTCGCCGACCGCCCCGAGCTTCGCGAGGCCGCCCGCGCCTGGGGGCAGCGTGTCGACGTCCACACCGCCAGGACCGACCGGCGGCCGTCCGACGCCCTGTTGATCCGGCCGGACGCCCACATCGCCTGGGCCGCATCCGTCGACGAACCCGCCGACACGGCCGTACCGGCGCTGCGCGAAGCACTCTCCATCTGGTTCGGCACCCCCTGACACCGACCGGGTGCGGGCAGGTTCGTACCGGTCGGGCAGGGCCACGTCAGGGGCGCTGGAACCAGCGGATCAGGAATCCTGTGGCCCGCTCGCGGTCGCCGGTCGCTCCCGCCCGGCGCCGACGAGCGGAAGGACGACATCGTCGACGATGGAGGCGATCACGTCGTCGGCGAGCGGCAGGCCGCCCAGGACCACCTCGTTGCGTGCCAGGTCGAAGGGCAGCCGGAGCACCCGCGCGGGAAGGTCGGCGGTGGGGATCTCACCCCGCTCCGCGGCGCGCGCCAGGATGGTCGCCATCGCGTGCCCGGTCGTGGAGCGTGCGATCCACGCGCGCACCGCGGCGGCGGCGTCCGGGTCACGGGCCGTTTCCGCGAGCAACCCGGCCAGCACCTCGCCGCGGACGGCGCCGAACCCGTTGACGGCCTCCCGCAGCAGGCCGATCAGGTCCGGGCGCAGGCCGCCGGTGTCCGGCACCGCGGCGACGGGCGGCGCGGCGCGTTCCATGGCCGCGAGCGCGAGCTCGGCCCGGGTGGGCCAGCGCCGGCTGAGCACCGGGCGGCTGGTGCCGGCCGCCGCCGCGACCGCTTCGAACGTCAGCCTGGCGTATCCGGCCTCGTGCAGGATCTGCCAGGTCGCGTCGAGGATGGCGGCGTCCAGTCGCTGTCCCCGTCGGCGCGTGGGCGTCATCGAACCACTCCTTAAGATGCGCTTCGAATCTTATCTGTGCTAGCGTGCGAGGATGGAATTAGATACGTTGTGCATCTTATGGAGGATCGGCAGATCATGACGGAACCCGCCACCGGCAGCCTGCCGCGCCTGCCGACCGTCAAGTCCTGCCCGTACCTCCCGGCCGACGGCCACGGCCCCGGCGCTGTCACGAAGGTCCGGCTGCCCGACGGGCGCCAGGCATGGGCGGTGACCGGATACGCCGAGGGCCGCGCCCTGCTGGCCGACCCCCGGCTGACCGCCGACCGCGCGCACCCCGGCTCGCCCCTGCCGCTTCCGTTCCCACCCGGCCCGCGCACCCGGCCGATGTTGCTCGGCGCGGAGGGGAAGGAGCACCAGCGACAGCGCAGAGCGCTGATCTCCGCGTTCACCGTCAGGCGCGTCACGGCGCTGCGTCCCCGGCTCGAACACCTCGTGCACGAGCGACTCGACGCCCTGCTGGCCGCCGGTCCGCCCGCCGACCTGGTGGCCGGCTTCGCCCTGCCGGTGCCCTCGCTGGCGATCTGCGAGCTCCTCGGCGTCCCGTACGAGGACCATGCCTTCTTCGAGCGACAGGCCAGGCTCCGGCACGACGCCGAGCAGGCCCGGCGGCCCTGGCGGAACTCGGCCGCTACCTCGAGGACCTGGTGCGGGCCAGGCAGTCGGCCCCCGGCGACGGCCTGATCGACGCCCTGCTCGCCCATCAGGCCGAGCAGGGCGCGACCGACCCGGACGAGGTCACCGGGCTGGCGCTCGTCCTGCTGATCGCCGGCCACGTCACCACCTCCAGCATGATCTCGCTGGGCACACTCGCGCTGCTCGAACACCCCGAGCAGCTCGCCGCCTTACGCGACGGCACACCCGCGTGGCCCGGCGTCGTGGAGGAGCTCCTGCGGTACGTCTCCAGCGAAGGCACACTCCCCCGGGTCGCGATCGAGGACGTCGAGATCGGCGGGCAGCTCATCCGCGAGGGCGACGGCGTACTGATCGTCACCTCCGTCGCCAACCGCGACGAGACGCTGCTCGACCGCCCCCTGGAGCTGGACGTGCGGCGGCCCGCCGGACGACACCTCACCTTCGGCCACGGCGCCCACCAGTGCCTCGGGCAGAACCTGGCCCGCGCCGAGCTGGAGACGGCCTTCCGCGCCCTGTTCACCCGCATCCCCACGATCACCCTGGCCGCACCGGTCGGCGAACTGACCACCACGCGCGGATCGGGCCTGGAGAGGCTGCCGGTCACCTGGTGACGGGCTCCGTGGACCGGCTCGGACTACTCCCGGCGTCGTAGCCGGCCCTCCACTGATCCCCTGGCGGTAGCGGCAGGTCACTCCGCCGGCAGGACGCCACCGGACGGCGGCGCGGCCATCATGACGGGCATGAGATCAGCAGTGAACGACCGGGAGAGGTCGGAGGTTCTCGATTCCGCGCTGGACGGCGTGCACCGCGCGGGAGTGCCTGGCGTGTACGCCGAAGTGCGCGACGCCGGCCGGGTGTGGCGGGGCGCCGCCGGGGTCGCCGACGTGGAGACCGGCCGTCCCGTCGAGCCCGGGATGGCGCAACGTGTGGGCAGCATCACCAAGACCTTCGTCGCGGCCGCCGTCCTGCAGCGGGCCGAGCGGGGCGACATCCAGCTCGACGCCCCGATCGGCCGCTACCTGCCCCGGCTGGTGCCGGGCGGGCGGGGGCAGCGGATCACCGTCCGGATGCTGCTCAACCACACCAGCGGCATCGCCGACTATCTTCCCGCCGCCTTCCCGTCACTGGGCGGATTCCCCTCCCTGCCGGACATCTCGCCGGCGAGCCTGGACGGCAACCGGTTCACGTACTTCCCCCCGGCCGAGCTGATCAGGATGGGGCTCGCGGCGCCCCCGACCGGCGAGCCCGGCGGCTCTCCCGGCGTCTACTCCAACACCAACTACATGATCCTCGGCCGGCTTCTGGAGCACGTGACCGGCGCCACGGCCGAGGGGTACGTCACCCGGCACGTCATCGAACGCGCCGGGCTGCGCAACACCGCCTTCCCCGGCGGGCCGCGGATCGAGGGACCGCACCCGCGGATCTACGAGTCGTTCTTCGGCATGATCGACCCGCCCCGTGACTACAGCGTGTACGACATGTCCTGGGTGCGGACGGCGGCCTCGCTGGTGTCCACCATGGAGGACCTCAACACCTTCTACGGCCTGCTGCTCTGCGGCGAGATCGTCGGCCTGTCCCTCCTCGCGGAGATGCACCGCACGGTCCCGGTCCGCGCGCACACCGGTGAGATGATCGACTATGGCCTCGGCCTGCAGCGGGTCGAGATCCCGGGAGGCGGCACCTGCTGGGGCCACGGCGGCACGGTCTGGGGAGCCACGACGATGTCACTGACCCGCGACGACGGCAGGCGGCAGATGTCCATCACGACGAACCTCGCGAGATGGAACAGGCCGGACTCGTCGGGCAGGCCCCAGCCCCATCCGATCGATGCCGCCCTGGCCGCCTTCAGCCGGCAGGTCATGGGTCCTCGCACCCGAGGTGGCAGCCGTGCGTGAACGTGCCCGCGCCGTCACCCCCGTGGCCGGACGTGGAGGCGGGCTCAGCCCGCGCGCCGGTACTGGAAGTCGTCGAAGTAGGCACGAAGCCGCTGGTTGTGCCTCTCCACGGCCCCGGGATCGACGATCCAGAACGCGTACGTCTCCGCGAACAGCTCCCCCGCCGAGGTCCGCGCGTACGGGGTGAGGTCCTGGCCCACGTTCTCCTTGCTCACGAACGTGACGAAGTTCCGCAGGCACGGGGTGATGTCGCGACCCTGCGGCGTCCTGTACTTCGCCCGCCAGCGGGCCTCGAGGATCTGCGCGTCGCACCACCGGACGACCTCGTCCCGGTAGGTCTGCCAGGTCGCCTGGGTCACTTTGCCCGTCACGTTGCTCTTGAGCTGCGCGAACGCGTTCTCCGGCTGGTAGACGCCCTGCTCGCCCGCCTCGATCCACTCCTGGACCTTCTCGATCGCGTCGAGCAGGGCGTCGTACTCGGCCTTGGCGTCGGCGCCCGAGAGCTTGGCACCGAGCTCGTTCAGCGCGGTGTTGTCCGTGTTGAGCTGGAGGGCGTCGGTCACCGCGTCCTCCGGGACGCGCTCGAACGGGCGGTACCGCCGCCCACCGGCGCCCTGGACGACCTGGGCCGCGTTGCTCCGGGACTCGGCCCGGCACGCGGCGCTCTCCACGGCATGCCCGACCTCGTGCAGGATGTCGCGCACGCTCGGCAGGCAGGCGCGCGAGGTGGCGCCGCCGTAAAAGCCGATGTCGTCGTCCCGGAAGATCGCGTCCGCCAGTTTGAGCGTGCCGAGCGATCCGGCCCAGGGGCCTCTTTCGTAGCTGAACTTGCCCTTGTCGTGACCGTCCGCGCCGGCGAGTTCACCCACCCGCTGGATCTCGACGCCCTGCAGCGCGGGACGGTCGGCGACGGGGACGAGCCGCAGCGCTTCGTGCAGCTTGACCAGTTGCTCGACCGTCCAGGGGCCGGTGATCCCGGCAAGGTTGTAGGTGTTCGTGAGCGATTGCGTCAGCTGGTTCAGGTCACGGCCGGCAGGCTCGACACCGGCCGGCAGGCCGCGCCCGACCAGGGTCGCGGTCGCGTGACCGCCCTCGCCGTAGGCGAGGATCACCTGGCCGACGGTGGTGGCCGTGAGGGGCAGGATCTGGTGGTTGGTCTGGGTGCGGTACGCCCGCGGGACGTACGAGGCGAGCAGCCACGTCAGGGCGTGGCGTTCCGGGTCGGTCAGCCGTCCGTCCGGGAAGGCGACGTCCGCCGTGGCGAGGCCGCTCTCCTTGACCATCAACGCGGCGACGTCGGCGTTCAGCGGCTGCGGCAGCCGCAGATCCTCGAATCTCACGAACGTGTAGTCGATCGGCATGGGGCTTCTCCTCCTGATCCCCGCACCCGGCGTCGGGTGCCCTGCGATGTCCCGGAGCAGCCCTGAGCCGGTCCTGATACGGCCGGACGCCTTTACAATGTAGATTCCTTCCGTCAGGGCAGATCGCGGACCGGGATTGCTCGCGGGGTGGTCGCGGATGGCTCGCGATCAGGTCACGGGAACGGCCCCGGGGTCGTTCGTTGGCTAGCGTCACCGGCATGCCCCTCGCCTCGATTCCCAGCCCTTCCCAAGGGGTCTGGTATCTCGGATTCGTCCCCATCCGGGCCTACGCGTTGTGCTTCATCGTCGCCATCGGGTTCGGCATCTGGCTGAGCGAGCGCCGCTGGCGTGCCCGTGGCGGCGAGCGGGGCACGATCGGCGACATCGCGATGCCCGCGGTGATCTTCGGGCTGGTCGGCGGCCGTCTGTACCACGTCCTCGTCGACTGGCAGACCTACTTCGGCCCGCGCGCGGTCAAGGAGCCGTACCAGGCGCTGTTCGTCTGGGAGGGCGGGCTCGGCATCTGGGGCGCGGTCGCCCTGGGCGGCGTGGGCGTGTGGCTGGCCTGCCGCCGCCGGGGGGTGCCCCTCGGGCCGGTGGCCGACACGATCGCGCCCGGCATCGCCTTCGGGCAGGCCATCGCCCGCTGGGGCAACTGGTTCAACCAGGAGCTGTACGGCAGCCCGACCACCCTGCCGTGGGGCCTGGAGATCGACCAGGCGCACGGCGGCCTGCCGGGCACGCTCTACCACCCGACGTTCCTGTACGAGTCCTTGTGGGACGTGGCCCTCGGCTTCGTGCTGATCCTGGCCGGCCGGCGGCTGAGGCCGGACCGCGGCCGGCTGTTCGCCCTCTACGTCGCCGGATACACCGCCGGACGGTTCTGGATCGAGGGGCTGCGGATCGACCCGGTCGGCGGCGTGGACCACGCGGTGACGCTGCTGGGCCTGCGGATCAACCAGTGGACCTCGATCGTGCTGTTCGCCGGCGCGCTGATCTTCCTCTGGGCGACTCGCCACAAGGAGAACGAACCGGCCCTGGAACACAGCCGCTGACGGACCGGACGGCGTCAGCCGGTCGGGGCCGGGTCGAGCAGCCGTCGCAGGTCGGCGACCGGCTGGACCCCGGAGACCGGCGGCCGGCCGTCGATCACCAGGCTGGGCACGCCGGTGACGCCGTGCTCGGCCGCGCGGCGCCGGTCGGCGCGCACCTGCTCGGCGTACTCGTCGCCGGCCAGGACGGCGCGCACCTCCGCGCCGTCCAGCCCGGCCTGGCCGGCCAGGCGCCGCAGGACCTCCGCGTCGGCCACGTTGAGCCCTTCGGTGTGGTAGGCGTACAGCAGTGCCTCCGTCATCTCCTCGGCCCGGCCGCGGCCGGCGGCCAGCTTGACCAGCCGGTGGGCGTCGAAGGTGTTGACCGGCCGGGCCAGGTGCAGGTTCAGCTCCAGGCCCTCGGCCGCGCCCAGCTCCCGGATGTGGGCGACGCGGGCGGGAGCCTGCTCCCCCCACCAGCCCGCCATGGCCTCGGCGGCGGTCGGGCCGGGGGTCCGGCCCTCCTCGGGCGCGAGTTCGAGGCTGCGCCGGACGATCTCGACGCCGTCGCGGGCCGGGTGCCCGGCCAGCGCGCGGGACAGGCGTCTCTTGCCGATGTAGCACCAGGGGCACAGCACGTCGGCGTAGATCTCAAGCTTCATGAACGTCCTGTCCGTCGAGAAAGCGGCCGGGAAAGCGGGGGTCCCGGGACATCGTGCAATCTCAACCGCGCTTGAGGTCAACCCGGTGGTGCGGAGGTCGCGCCGGGAGCCCCGGCGCGACCTCGATGAGGGACGGGCTCAGCGGGTCGTGATCTCGCTGACGGACAGGTTGCCCCAGGTGTGGTTGGCGGCCTTGACGACCAGGCGCACCTGGGTGGTCGTGATCGGCGCGGGCAGCGGCACCGACCGGCGTTCGACCGTGGCGGTGTTGCTCGCCCAGCTGATCGCCGCGCCGGCCGTCTGGGTCACCCAGGCCGAGCCGTTCCAGGTCTGGACGTCGAGGGAGGTGATGCCCTGGCCCTGGCCGAAGTGGGTGGCCAGCACGACCTCGCCGACCGTCCTGGGGTTGGGGAAGGTGAGGGTGAAGGTGCCCGGATAGGTGACGCCGGAGGACGGGCTGGCCCAGGTCGTGTAGTCCCAGCCGTCGGTGAGGGCGGCGGGGGTGGTGCCCTGGCCGTTGCCGAAGGAGGTGGTCACGGTCGCGGCCGGCTCGGACAGGCCGGCGCCCGCCGTCCGCTGGACGGCGCCGAGGTCGGGCATGCCCGAGGGCAGGGCCGTGCCGGAGACGTCGCGGCCGCCGTCGGAGGCGATCTCCAGACCCTGCCGCAGGACCGGGGACGACGCCGTCGGGAGGTAGCCGGACAGGTCGGCGAGCGTGGTGGCGGTGCCGGGCGCGGTCAGCAGCGGGTTGCCGGACAGGGCCGCCCTGTCGCCGCCGGGGACCGGCCCGGAGTAGTAGAGGTTGCGGTCGTACTGCACGGCGCCGCCGTCGTTGTAGGGCAGGTTGGCGCCGTTGTGGATGACGTTGTTGCGCAGCCGGATGTTGCTCACCGAGCTGCTCCACACCTTCACCAGGCTGAACGAGGCCCGGTCCGGATGGTTCTGGATGAACGGCGTCAGCGGCACCCAGACGGTGTTGTTGTAGGCGTCGATGTTCCTGGTGTTGGTGGAGAAGGCGAAGACCTGGTTGGCGTCGTTCTGGCTGACGTTGTAGCGGATGGTCGCCTCGGCCGGTCCGGTGCCGGTCGAGACGGCGATGAAGAAGCCGCCCTCGTTGTCGTGGCTGAAGTTGTACTGGACCAGGCTGCGGTGGACGGAGGCGTCGGCGTCGAAGGCGTTGCCGTCGCTGGCCAGGCCCCAGTACTTCGTGCCGGACACCTCGTTGAACTGGACGACGGTGTCGTCGGCCCCGGCCCACCAGATGCCGACGTTGCCGTGGTTCTGCGCGGTCCTGGCGACCCGGTTGCGTTCGATGAGCGCGCCCTGGGCCTGCATGACGGTGATGCCGCCCGCCGAGATGTCGTGCACGTCGTTGCCGCGGACGACGACGCCCGTGCTCGGCGTCCAGGGCCGGTAGTCGGCGGCGGGGATGCCCATGAGGTCGCTCCACAGGGACGTCCAGCCTTCGCGCTGCATCCACTGCGACCAGGTGACGATCCCGTACGAGCGGGAGTCGGCGACCTCGTTGCCCTCGATGAGCAGGTCCTGGTAGTAGGTGGCGGTGTTCTTGCCCAGCGCGCTGACGATGATCCCGCCCGCCGACGGGTTGGAGGACTGCGATCCGGAGGTGGCGCCCTGGATGGCGTGCACGTAGTTGCCGCGTACGGTGATCCGGGGGACGGCGCCGAGGTCGGTCGCGGTGACCGCGATGCCGATGCGCGGCGTGCTCCCCGAACCGGTGTTGGTCACCTCGAACCCGTCCAGGACGACGTCGTGCAGGTCGGCGAGCTTGACGGCCGCGTCCACGACGCCGCCGCCGGCGATGGACGGCCGGGCGCCGGTGCCGTAGGAGGTGAAGGTGACCGGGCTGCCGGCCGAGCCCGAGCCGCGCGGCGCGAGCCGCCCGGTCCACTGCCCGCCGGCCTTGAAGCGAACGGTGTCGCCGGGCTGGAAGGTCTGGGCGTTGACCTTGTCCAGGGTCCGCCAGGCGGTGGACGGGGAGTGCCCGTCGGCCGAGTCGTTCCCGGCGGGGTCGACGTAGTAGGAGGTCGCGGCGTAGGAGGTGGCGGCGTGGGCGGGGGTGGGCGCGGCCACGAAGGTCAGGACCAGCGCGGCGCACGGTAAGAGAACTCGGAACACGGCAACTCCTTGGGAGGTGACGGTCGGGCGCCCGAGTTACTAATTAATCAAGGTTTAATATCTTGCCTGAAGAGGGTCAGGTCAAGAGGGAGATCCACGTCGTAGAGAAGCTCGTCCACGTGGTTGAGCGCGTGCCGTACGGCGCCGAGGACGACGGCCTGGTCGGCGAGGGTGGAGATCTCCAGGGCGGGCGGTTCGAGGCAGAGCGGGTCCAGGTGCCGGCGCAGCGGCTCCATGAGCACGTCGCCCGAGCGCGAGACGCCGCCGCCCACCACCACGAGGTCGGGGTCCACGGTCAGCACGATGGCGGCGATGCCCTCGGCCAGGTCGTGCGCGTACTGCTCGACCGCCCACCGGGCGGCGGGGTCGCCGTCCCTGGCCGCGGCGAAGACCAGCCCGGCCACCTCCTCCGGCGCGGCGCCGGGGGCGAAGCGCGCCAGGTGGTCGGGGGCGCGGTGCCAGCCGACCAGGTGCAGCGCGCCGATCTCCCCCGCCATGCCGCGCCCGCCGCGGTGCAGCTCGCCGCGCACCAGGATGCCGGCGCCGGTGCGCACGCCCGACAGCACGAACACCACGTCGTCCACCTCGCGGGCCACCCCGGCCCAGCGTTCGGCCAGGGCGGCGAGGTTGCAGTCGTTCTCCACCAGGATCCGGCAGGGGTAGTCGCGGCCCACCTCCGCCGCCAGGTCCAGGCCCGTCCACTCGGGCAGCCCCACGCACAGGCGGACCGTCCCGGACGGGCTCACCACGCCGGTGGTGCCCACGGCCACCGACAACACCTGGTCGGCGGTGACGCCGGCGTCCCGCAGCGCGGCCGCCATCGTCGCACGGACGGCCGCCAGCCGCTCGGCCCTGCCGTAGTCGGCCTGGACGCGGGTGAAGCCGAGGCCGACGGGGTCGCCCTCCAGGTCGGTCACCTGGGCGCGGACGCTGGAGGAGCCGATGTCGACGCCGACGACGTAGCCGGTCGCGGCCCGGAACCGGTAGAGGCGGGCCGGCCTGCCCATCTGGCCGGCCTCGGGGGCGACCTCCTCCAGCCATCCGTGTCCGTGCAGCTCCTCGACCAGGCCCTCCACGGTCGGCCTGGACAGCCCGGCGCGGCGGGCCAGGTCGGTGAGCGGGACGACGCCCGCGGCGCGGATCGCCCGCAGCGTCGCGATCATGTTGATCCGCCGCAAGCGATGTGCGTCGCTTCCTTGGAGCGCGACCTTCCGCATGGACCCCCCTTGACAGTGCTGCCTGGCGACCAATACAAACAAGGACTAATAAAAACAGCTTTAATTACTAAGTGGCAAACCGGAAGGACATCGATGTCGGAACCCGTCGTCACGCTCGCCGTCGCGGGCGCGGGGCTGCGGAGTACGCTGTACGCCCGCCGGGCCCTGACGACCGGCCGCGCGAGGATCGTGGCCGTCGCCGAGCCTGATCCGCGACGCCGCGCCGCCTTCGCCGCCGAGCACGGCATCGCGCCCGGCAACGTCTTCGCCGACTGGGCCGACCTCGTCGCGGCGGGCAGGCTGGCCGACGCCATGATCATCGGCACCCAGGACCGGATGCACGCCGAGCCCGCGGTCGCCGCGGCCGACCTCGGCTACCACATCCTGCTGGAGAAGCCGATGGCCCCGACCGAGGAGGAGGCCGGGCGCATCACCGAGGCCGCCGAGCGCAACGGGGTCATCCTAGCCGTCTGCCACGTCATGCGGTACACCGACTACACGCGGGCCCTCAAGTCGCTCGTCGACCAGGGCGCCGTCGGCCAGATCATGAACATCCAGCATCTGGAGCAGGTCGGCTGGTGGCACCAGGCGCACTCCTTCGTCCGCGGGAACTGGCGCAACGAGGCGGAGTCGGCTCCGCTGCTGCTGGCCAAGGCCTGCCACGACCTCGACTGGATGGCCTACATCAAGGGCAGTCTGCCGCACCGGGTGTCCTCCTTCGGCGATCTCGTCTATTTCCGCGAGGAGCAGGCCCCGGCCGGCGCCACGGCCAACTGCCTCGACTGCCCGGTGGAGGCCACCTGCCCGTACTCGGCCAAGCGGCTCTACCTGGGCTGCCTGGGCGACCCGGACAAGGAGTGGTGGCCGCTGTCGGCGGTCACCGCCGACCACACGGCGCAGGGCGTGCTGACCGCGCTGCGCGAGGGCCCGTACGGCAGGTGCGTGTTCGCCTGCGACAACGACGTGGTCGACAGCCAGGTGGTGAACCTGGAGTTCGCCGACGGCGCCACCGCCTCGTTCACCGTCACCGCCTTCGCCGCCCTGGAGCACCGCAAGACCCGGATCTTCGGCACGCACGGCTCCATCGAGGGCGACGGCGTGCGCCTGCGCCTGCACGACTTCCTCACCGACCGGATCACCGAGATCGACACCCGGACCGGCGCCGGGGCCTCGATGGCCGGCGGCCACGGAGGCGGCGACGACGGACTGATGGACGCCTTCCTCGACGCCGTGGCCTGCGGCGACCCGACGATGATCCGTTCCAGCGGTCACGAGAGTTTGGCCACGCACCGCGTGGTCTGGGCGGCCGAGCGCGCCCGCCTGTCCGGCACGGTGATCACTCTCGCCGAGCCCTCCCCCCTTGAAAGGTGACAACCATGACCAACGTCCTCTCCCGGACGGCCGCGCTGGTGGCGGTCGGCGCGCTCGCGTTCGGTGTGACCGCGTGCGGCAACAAGAACAGCGGCGGCCCGGCCGGGCAGGCCGAGCAGAAGTCCCTCGTCTACCGCTCCTCCTGGGGCGAGCAGGAGCCGCAGGCCAAGATCTTCAAGGCGATTCTGGACGACTTCGCCAAGCAGAACAACGTCAAGGTGGACGCCAAGTTCGTCGGCCGCAAGGGCACCGAGAACCTGCCCACCGAGATGGCCGCCGGCCAGGGCCCCGACCTGTTCGACGTCGCGACCGACAACCTGCCGGGCTGGCGGGCCCAGAACCTGGCCGCCCCGCTGGACGACCTGCTCACCAAGCAGGTGCCCGGCGAGGGCAAGACCGTCGGCGACGTGCTGCCCGAGTCGGTCAGGCAGGCCGCCTCCGACGACAAGGGGATGGGCTTCCTCCCGCACACCGTGATCTCCACCGCCGTCTGGTACGACGCCGCCAAGCGCCCCGAGCTGGCCGCCAACCCGCCGCGCAGCTGGGCGGACCTGATCGCCTTCCTCGACAAGGAGAAGGCGGCCGGCCGGACCGGCATCGGCCAGGACGGCACCATCCCGTTCTACAACGTCTACTGGTTCTACTCGGCCCTGGTCCGCGCCAACGGCGCCGGCAGCCTGCTGGCGCTGTCGAAGGACGCCGCCGCCTGGGACAAGCCCGAGGTGCTCGCCGCCGCCAAGCAGGTCGAGCAGCTGACCAAGGGCGGCTACTTCCAGAAGGACCACATGGCCACGAAGTACCCGGCCGCGCAGGACGACTGGGCGCAGGGCAACTCGGCCCTGAACATCAACGGCACGTGGCTGGCCAGCGAGGTCAAGACGAAGACCCCGGCCGGCGCCAAGATCCGTTCCTTCCAGCTCCCGGCCGGCGGCAAGGACTCCGTCGAGGTCGGCGCGCTCGGCTGGGGCGTCAACGTCAAGGGCAAGAACGTCGAGACGGCCAAGGAGTTCCTGGCCTTCGCGCTGCAGAGCAAGCACCTGAGCCGCATCTCCACCGAGGCGCTCAACATCCCCTCGCGCCCCGACATCGCCGCCCCCGACTTCCTCGCCGACGTGCAGAAGGCGATCGCCGAGGCGCCCGCCGTGCACAAGACCTACGACACCCTGGCCGCCGACAAGGCCTACTGGGTCGACCTCCTGCTGCCCCTGGACGACCAGCTCCTGGCGGGCAAGATCGACGCCGCCGAGTTCGTCGCGCAGGGCAAGAAGAAGACCGCCGACTACCTCGCGAACAAGGGCTGACATGGCATACGGCTCCCTCGTTGCGGAGACGGCGCTCCCGTCGCGGGATCCGTACCGCGGCAAGATCCTGCGGCCGGCGCGGGAACGGGCCTTCTGGCCCTTCCTGCTGCCCGCGCTCGCGCTCTACACGCTGCTGTTCGTGCTGCCCTCCTTCTACGGCGTGTGGGTCAGCCTGTATCGCTGGGCCGGTCCGGGCGCCGAGATGGAGTGGCGCGGCCTGCGCAACTACCAGGCGCTGCTGCGCAACGACGCGTTCCTGCAGTCGTTCGCCAACACGTTCCTCCTGGCGGTCGCGGGCGGCGCGCTGGTCTTCGGGATCACGTTCCTGTCGATGATGGCGCTGCGCCACCTGAAGGGACGGGCCTTCATCCGGTCCGTCGTCTTCCTGCCGATGATCATCTCGGCGATCGCGGTCGGCGCCGCGGTCGGGTTCCTGCTCAACCCCGGCGGCGTCGTCAACCAGGTGCTGGGCTGGGCGGGCATCGACGGGCTGCCCTGGCTCGGCCCCGACCTGGTCTTCCGGTGCGTCATCGGCGGGCTGGTCTGGTCCTCCACCGGCTTCTACATCGCCCTGATGATGTCGGCCGTGGACGGCATCCCGCCCCACCTGTACGAGGACGCGGTGCTCGGCGGCGCGACCAAGTGGGAGCAGTTCCGCCACATCACGCTGCCGCTCACCTGGGACGTGTTCGCGGTCGCCGCCGTGTTGTGGGTGGTCAACAGCCTCAAGGTGTTCGAGATCGTGATCGCCTTCACCACCGGCGGCACGCCGGGCGCCCCGCCGCTGCAGGCCAGGACCGTGGCCGTGCAGCAGTACACGGTGATCACCGGGGGCGGCGTGCCCGAGCTGGGGTCCGGCGCCGCGATGGGGGTGGTGGTGACCCTGATCACCATCGTGCTGATCGTCCTGGTGCGCCGCATCACCCGCCGAGAGAGCGTGGAGCTGTCATGACGACCGTCCCGGTGAGGCGTCCCCTGGCCCGGCTGCTGGGCGACCTGCTGCTGCCCCGGCTGACCGCCGTCGCCCTGTGGGCGTGGGTGGCCTTCAACCTGGCCCTGGTCGCCTGGGTCGGTCTGCAGTCGCTGAAGTCCTCCGGCGAGGTGTGGCTGCACCCGTTCGCGCTGCCCGACTCCCCCGCCTGGGAGAACTACGACTCGGCCTGGCAGGCCGGCCAGTTCTCGATCGCCGCGCTCAACAGCGTCGTCCTGACCGCGCTCGGCTCGTTCCTCATCGTCGCGATCGCGGCGCCCGCCGCCTACGCGCTGTCGCGTTCGTCGCGGCGGATCGCCGGGCCGATCACCGGGTTCTTCGCCGTCGGGCTGAGCATCCCGCTGCAGACCATGGCGATCCCGATCGTGGTGGCCAAGCTGTCGGTCTACACGTTCATGGAGGACTGGGTCACCGGCTGGTGGGACAACCGCATCACGCTGCTGGTGTTCGAGGTCGTCCTGTCGCTGCCGTTCGCGGTGTTCGTCCTGTCCGGCTACTTCCGGTCGCTGCCCAGGGAGGTCGAGGAGGCCGCCGAGCTGGACGGCGCCGGGCCGCTGACGGCGTTCGTCCGCGTGATCGCGCCGCTGGCCCGGCCGGGCCTGACCACCGTGCTCGTGCTCAACGTGATCGGCCTGTGGAACTCCACGCTGCTGGTCCTGCTCATCACCCCGCTGCCCGAGGAACGCACGCTCCCGGCGGCCCTGCTCAACCTGTACTCGACCATGCAGTACAGCTCCGACTGGGGCGGCCTGTTCGCCGGGATCGTGATCCTCATCTATCCGATGGTCATCCTCTACATCTGGCTCGGCCGGCGGGTCGTCGAAGGCATGACGGCCGGTATCGGCAAATGACCTGGAAAGGACGCCCGCTCTTGCGCGTCATCGTCACCGCATTAACGCTGTTCGCCGGACTCCTGGCCGCCACCCCCGCGCAGGCCGCGACCGGCACCACCTACTACGTCGACGCCTCGGCCGGCGACGACGCCGCCGACGGATCGAGCCCGGCCACCGCCTGGCGGAGCCTGGACAAGGCGAGCGAGCTGACACTCGGCCCCGGCGACCGGCTGCTGTTCCGGGCCGGGCAGCGCTGGACCGGCCGGCTCACCCTGAAGGGCGCCGGCGCGCCCGGCGAACCGGCGACGGTCGGCTCCTACGGCCAGGGCGCCAAGCCGCTGATCGAGGGCGGCGGGCTCGACACCGCCGCCGTCACGATCGCCGACGTGCACGACTTCGTCGTGGACGGCCTCCAGGTGTCCAACAGCGACGGCCGGGCCGTCTACCGCACCGGCGTCAACCTGTACGCCAAGGACTCCGGCAAGCTGGCGAACGTCACCCTGCGCAACCTCGACATCCACGACGTGGACGGCGCCGGCGGCCACAGCGTCGCCACGGCCGGGCTGCTGATCTCGATCAGGGGCAACCGGACGCCGACCTGGTTCGACCGGCTGGTCATCGAGGACAACGAGATCTCGAAGATCGGCTCCTACGGGATCATCATGTGGTCCACCTGGTCCCGCCGCAACGGCATGACCAGCCTGTACCCGGTCGAGACCGGCATCCCCGACAGCGAGGTGGTCACCTGGACGCCGAGCACGGGCGTCGTCATCCGCGGCAACCGCGTCCATGACGTGACCGGCGGCGGCATCACCCCGATGCACACCAAGGGCGCGCTCGTCGAGGGCAACAAGGTCGAGCGGGCGGTGACCGGCCGCACCAAGCCGACCGGCGGCAACGTCGGCATCTGGTGGCAGGGCAACGACGACCTCGTCGTCCAGCGCAACGAGGTCAGCGGCACCGGCTTCAACGGTCCGGGCTCCGACGGGCACGGCTTCGACTCCGACGCCGACAACAACCGCAGCATCGTGCAGTACAACTACAGCCACCACAACGACGGCGGGTTCTTCATCGCGGTGTCCTTCGCCGGCGCGCCCACCCGCGACACCGTGGTCCGCTACAACGTCAGCGAGAGCGACGGCTACGAGGTGTTCGGGCTGTCCACCGCCACCCACGGCACCGTCATCCACAACAACACCGTCTACGCCGACGGCCGGGTGGTCGAGGTCAAGCCGCCGCTGGCCGGGGCCGGCAAGTATCCCCTGGGCAAGGTCGTGCGCATCTACAACGACGCCGCGGGCGTCACGGTGCGCGACAACGTGTTCCTCAACGCGGCCGGCGCCGGCTTCGACGGAAAGAACGGCGCGATCTACGACCACAACCTCTACTGGGGCACGCCGCAGCCGCCGACGGGGCCCGACCACAAGGCGATCGTGGCCGACCCCCGGCTGGCCTCGCCCGGCTCCGGCGGCCTGGCCGGTTACCGCCCGCTCGACGGCTCGCCGGTGTTCGACGCGGGCGTGACCCTGCCCGCCGTCTCCGACCTGGCCGGCACGCCCGTCCCGGACGCGGCGCCCGACCTCGGGGCCTACCAGCGGGCCGTCCCGCTGCCTGCCGTGAGCAGCACGTTCACGCCCAAGGGCCACCTGGAGCGGCTGGCCGACCGCGACCCGGCCACCTTCTGGCAGAGCGTGCCCAGGCCGCGCTTCCCCGGCACCGTCGACCTGACCTACGCCCTGCCCCGCACCTTCAGCCGCGTCGAGGTGAGCGGTTCGCCGGACATCGTGTTCGACGTCCAGACCTCCGACGACGGCCGCACCTGGCAGACCAGGGCGAGCGGCGCGAAGCAGGCGGTGACGCTCGCCGCGGAGGTCACCACGCGCCGGGTGCGGCTGGTCGTCACGGGCGAGGGCCGCTTCCGGATCGGTGAGGTGCGCCTGAGCGTGCCCGCCGCCACCGAGCCGTACCTGCCGCCCGGCGGCGTGCCGGTGGCCACCTCGTCGTTCGTGTCGGCGTCCGCGCTGGAGAACCTGATCGACGGCGACCCCGGCACGCCGTGGGCCTCGGCCTCGACCGGGGTGACCTTCCCCGGCGACATCACCGTCGACTACCGCACGCCGCGGACCGTCTCGGAGGTGACCCTGCACACCGCCTGGGCCAAGGGCCAGGGCATCACGGACGTCTCCCTCCAGTCCTGGGACGGCGACTCCTGGGTCACCCGGGTCGACCACCACCTCATCGACTGGCCGTCCAGCAGCGCCACCGTCGAGACCAGCACGATGCGGCTGCCCGCGCCGGTGTCCACCCAGAAGATCCGGCTGATCGTCCACAAGGCGAACCTCGAATGGGGCAACCTCGCCCTCTACGAGATCGTCACCCGCTGACCAGATCAGGAGAATGAAAGCATGACTCAGGTGCTGTCGGGAGCGATGCATTACTTCCGGGTCCTTCCGGAGCAGTGGCGGCAGCGCCTGGCCATGCTGCGGGCCATGGGCCTGGACACCGTCGAGACGTACGTGGCCTGGAACCTGCACGAGCCGCGGCCCGGCCACTTCGACTTCACCGGCCGGGCCGACCTGGGCCGCTTCCTGGACCTGGCGGCCGAGGAGGGGCTGCGGGCGATCGTGCGGCCGGGGCCCTACATCTGCGCCGAATGGGACAACGGCGGCCTGCCCTGGTGGCTGCTCGCCGACCGGGACGCCCCGCTGCGCTGCCACGACGAGACCTTCCTCGGCCACGTCGGGCGCTTCTTCGACGAGGTGATCCCGATCATCGCCGCCCGGCAGGTCACCCGCGGCGGCAACGTGAGCATGGTCCAGGTCGAGAACGAGTACGGCTCCTACGGCTCCGACCGGCGCTACCTGGCCTGGCTGGCCGGCGGGCTGCGGGAGCGCGGCCTGGACGTCCCGCTGTTCACCTCCGACGGCGCGATCGACCACATGCTGTCCGGCGGCTCCCTGCCGGGCGTGCGGGCGACGGTGAACTTCGGCTCCGACCCCGAAGGCTCCTTCGCCGAGCTGGCCCGCTTCCGCCCCGAGGACCCGCCGGCGTGCATGGAGTTCTGGAACGGCTGGTTCGACCACTGGGGCGACACCCACACCACCCGGGACGCCGCCGAGGTGGCCGGCATCCTGGAACGCATGCTCGCCGCGGGCGCGTCGGTCAACCTCTACATGGCCCACGGCGGCACCAACTTCGGCACCTGGGCCGGCGCCAACCTGGGCGGCGACCTGCAGGACGGGGAGTACCAGCCGACCGTCACCTCCTACGACTACGACGCCCCGATCGACGAACGCGGCGCGCCGACCGAGAAGTTCTGGGCCTTCAGGAAGGTGCTGGCCGCCCACCAGGAGAGCCCGGTGCCCGAGCCGGCGCCGCTGCCGCCGACGCTCCCGCCCGGCGCGGTCGAGCTGACGCAGTCGTTGCGGCTGTTCGACGCGCTCCCGCCGGTCGCGGGCCGCTGGGCGCGCCCGCCGACGTTCGAGGAGCTCGGGCTGGCCCACGGGCTGGTGCTCTACCGGGCCACCGTGCACGGGCCGCGGGGGCCGTACGAGCTGCACGTCGACGGCCTGGCCGACCGGGCCCACCTGTTCGTGGACGGCGAGCCGGTGGCGGTGCTCGAACGGGACCGGCTGACCGGCGTGCCGGTCGCGGTGCCCGGCCCGTCGGCGGTGGTTGAGCTGCTGGTCGAGTCGATGGGCCGGGTCAACTACGGCCCCCGGCTGGGCGACCGCAAGGGCATCGTCGGCGGCGTGCGGCACGAGCGGCAGTACGTGCACGACTGGGAGGCCGTGCCCATCCCGCTGGACGACGTGTCCGGGCTGCCGTGGGGCCGTACGGGCGCGACGACCGGGCCGATCTTCCACCGCGGCACGCTCACCGTGGCCGAGCCGCGTGACGCCTACCTCGCCCTGCCCGGCTGGACCAAGGGGTACGTCTGGGTCAACGGGTTCTGCCTGGGCCGCTACTGGGACCGGGGCCCTCAGCGCACCCTCTACCTGCCCTGGCCGCTGCTGCGCGCGGGCGGCAACGAGCTCGTCGTCCTCGAACTGGACGGCTGCGCGGAGCCGGTCGTGGAGATCCGGGAGGAGGCCGGCCTTGGGTAACGCGTGCCCGGTCGTCGTCCCGCGCCTGCAGCAGTGGGACGGCGGCGCCGGCGTACTCCCCCGGGCCGTGCTGGCCAGGGTCGTGAGCGACGAGGCCGGCCTGCGTGACCGGCTCGTCCGGGAGATCGGGCAGGTCACCGGCCAGACCCTGGCCGCGGCCGGCGGGCCGGCGGGCGCCGGTGACGTCGTGCTGACCCTCGACCCGGCGCTGACGTGCGAGGCGGGCGGCGCCCGCTTCGCCGAGGAGGGTTATCTGCTCGCCGTCACCGGCGAGCAGGTCCGGATCTCCGCGCCCACGCCCACCGGCCTGTTCCACGGCACGCGCAGCCTGCTGCAGATCCTGCGCACCACCGCCGAGCTGCCGGTGGGCGCCGCCGCCGACTGGCCCGACTACCCGGTGCGCGGCTTCATGCTGGACGTGGGCCGCCGCTTCTTCACGCCGGGCTTCATCCGCGAGCAGCTGGCCGTCATGGGCTGGTTCAAGCTCAACGAGCTGCAGCTCCACCTCAACGACAACGGCTTCCTGGCCCCCGACGGCACCTGGTCGCAGGTGCAGGCGGGCTTCCGCCTGGTGCCCGAGGACCCCGCGCTGGCCGGGCTGGCCTCGGCCGACGGCGCCTACGACCGGGCGGACTGGGACTCCTTCGAGGAGGCGGCGGCGGCCGAAGGCGTCACCCTCGTCCCCGAGATCGACGCGCCCGCCCATGCGCTGGCCTTCGTCCGGTTCCGTCCCTCGCTCGGGCTGGGTGACGACCACCTGGACCTGTCGAAGCCGGAGTCCACGCAGTTCGTCAAGGACCTGTTCACCGAGTTCGCCCCCTGGTTCCGCGGCCCGCACGCGCACTTCGGCGCCGACGAGTACCTGGCCGACGAACCGCGCTACAAGGAGTTCTTCAACGCGATGGCGGCCCACCTGCGGGCGCTGGGCAAGAGTCCGCGCGCGTGGGGCAGCCTGACCAGGATGGCGGGCGGCGTCCCCGAGGGCTACGACCGGGACGTGGTGATCAACTGCTGGGCGACCGTCTGGTACGGCCCGCACGAGGCCGGGCGGGACGGCTACTCCTTCGTCAACACCAGCGACTCCCTGCTCTACATCGTCCCGGCCGCCACCTACTACCACCCCGACGGCCTGGACGGCGAGTACCTGTACGACCACTGGGCGCCGCACGTCTTCCCCGACGGCCAGAGCGTCGCCCCCGGCGATCCGCGGCTGCTGGGCGCCATGTCGGCGGTGTGGAACGACATCACCGCGGCGCCCTACACCGAGGACGACGTGCGCGACCTGGTCGAGCCCACCTTCGCCGTCCTGGCCCAGAAGATGTGGAGCGGCGCGGGGGGCATGCCGTACCACGCCTTCATGGACGCCGTACGGGAGGCCGGCGGGCCGGCGCGCCCGTAGCGGCCGCGCTCACCACGTCAGGCCGGCCCGGAAGCGGCGGGGACGGGCTCCCTCAGGGATGGAGGGCGGGCACGATGCGCCAGTCGCGCTGGAAGACGAGGTTGTGCAGGTCGGCGGCGGCGATGGCGCGCAGGACGGGAACGAGCTCCGCCGCCTGCGCCGCGTCCGCGACGTTGAGCGGCCACTCCCCGACGGTGGCGCCCCGCAGGTGCGGATGGTGGAATCCGGCGCCGTAGTGGGCGGTCAGGGTGATCGGCGCGAGGCCCGCCGCCCGCTGCGCCGGCCACGACAGCGACCAGACGGCGAAGCTGCCGCCCGCGGCGTCGGCCCGCGTGCCGGTGGCCTCGACGGCGCCGGTGCCCAGCAGGAGGTGCCTGTCGAACTCGGCCAGCACCTGCCGTGCGGGCGCGTCGAGCAGTTCGACGGCCCGCCGGAAGGCGTCCTGTTTGCCCTGGCGGGTGACGTGCCCGGCGTGGGTGCCGTCGCGCAGGTCGGCGAAGTGGCGGACGAGCGCCTCAAGGGGGGCGGGGGGAACGTTCATCGGTGGTCCTCTCGATGGTCGGAGGGGGCCTGCTCGCGCAGGGCGCGGGCCAGCAGGCGGAGAAGGGGACGGTCGGGGCGCAGCACGTCGCCGTGGACGGCGCCCGGCGGGCGCAGCAGCCGCACCGGGACGCCGTCCGCGCGCAGCCGTCGCGCGTAGGACTCGACGTCGTCGTGCACGGGGTCGTCGCGGCCGACGGCGAGGACGGCGGGGGCCACCCCGGCCAGGGTGGGCGCCTCCCAGTGCGTCGTGTACAGGCGGGTGCCGTCGGCGTCGCGGACGGCGCCCGGCCGGTCGCCGCGCCAGGCGCGCCAGGCCCGGCGCAGCGGCTCCGCCTGCGGGAACGCCGACGGCGAGCGGCGGTAGGACGCCCCGGCGCAGGCGGGGTCGAACGGCGGATAGGCCAGCACCTGCGCGGCCAGCGGCAGGCCGCGGTCCCGGGCGGCCAGGGCGGCGCCGGCGGCGAGCGTGCCGCCCGCGCTGTCGCCGCCCACGGCGAGCGGGATCCCGGCCGCCTGGCCCTGGGCCCAGGCGAGGGCGGCGAGGACGTCCCGCACGGCGCCGGGGTGGCGGTGGCGCGGCGCGAGCCGGTAGTCGACGCTGATCACCGTCCAGCCGGACCAGGCGGCCAGGGCCGCGGTGGCGTCGTGCCATTCGGCGGCCGAGCCGCGCTGCCAGCTGCCGCCGTGCGCCCAGACCAGCAGCCCGGCGGGCGAAAGGCCCCGCGGCCGATGGACCCGGACCGGCACGGGAGGCGAGCCGGGAAGGACGAGACGCGACCACGACGGTTCCGGGCGTACGCCGGCGTCGGCAATCACCGCGCCGCTGGGCTGAGGATCCATGATGTGCTCCGCGAACGAGAGAGGGATGGCGGGTCAGGCGTGCGCGCGGTCGCGCCGGCCGCGCAGGAAGAGCGCCGCGACCAGGACGCCGAGCAGGACGAGGGCGGTGTTGGCCGCGATCGCGACGGTGACGCCGTGCAGGACGGCCGCGCCGGTCACGGCGCCGGCCGTCGCGGCGGTGACGATCGCGGACATGATCGGGGTGCCCATGGTGATGCCGATCTGCTGGGACATCGAGGCCAGGCCGGTGGCCAGGCCCTGCTCCCGGTCGGGCAGGCCGGTGGTGGCGGTGACCATGAAGCCGACGATGACCAGCATGTTCCCCACGCCGCCCAGGAAGGTGGCGGGCAGCAGCAACCCCATCGAGGCCGAGGTGCCGCCGAGGAGCAGCAGGGCGCCGGTGCTGACGGCCTGCAGCAGCCCGCCGCCGACCAGCACGGTCACGGTCGAGGTGCGGGCGATCGCCTTCGGGGCGAGCAGGCCGCCGGCCACGGTGCCGAGACCGAGCACGCCGAACGACAGCCCGGCGGCCAGGGCGGTGAAGCCGAGGGTCTTCTGCAGGTAGAGGGTGAGCAGGTACACCAGGGACGTCTCGGTGACGAAGGCGAGCAGGCCGAGCAGGTTGCCCCAGGCCACGGTCGGCTTGCGCAGGACGTGCAGCGGCACGAGCGGCGCGGCGGCACGGCGTTCGACCAGGTGGAACAGGCCGAGCAGGACGGCCCCGCCCAGCAGCCCGGTCAGGGCGAGCGGGTGGGTCCAGCCGTGCTCGCCGGCCTGCGTCAGGCCGTAGACGACGCCGAGCAGCCCGAGGGTCACGCTGAGCGCGCCGGGCAGGTCGAGCCGGGGACGGTCGGCGGGCCGGGACTCGGCGATGACGGCGGGCGCGACCAGGAGCACGGCGAGGGCGACGGGCACGTTGACGAAGAACGCCCAGCGCCAGGAGAGCAGGTCGGTCAGGACGCCGCCGAGCACGGCTCCGGCGGTGAACCCGGCCGACATGAGCGCGCCGTTGAGGCCCAGCGCCTTCTGCCGCAGCGGCCCTTCGGGGAAGGACGTGGTGAGCAGGGCGAGGCCGGCCGGGGTGGCGGCGGCGGTGGCCAGGCCCTGGGCGATGCGGGCCACGATGAGGATCTCGGGGGTGGGGGCCAGCCCGCCGGCGAGCGAGGCCGCGCCGAGCAGCGCCAGGCTGCCGAGGAAGATGCGCTTGCGGCCGACCAGGTCTCCGATGCGGCCGAAGAAGAGGGTGAAGCCGGCCGCGCACAGGGCGAAGGCGGTGGCGATCCACTGGAGGCCGGACAGGGAGAAGCCGAGGTCGTCGCCGATGGCGGGCAGGGCCACGTTCAGGATCGAGAAGTCGACGGCCAGCATGAACTGGGCGACCAGGAGCACCGCGAGGACGAGGCGCAGGCGGCCGGTCAGGTGCCGTGGCGGAGCCTGGGCGGCGGACGTGGGCAGGGGTGTGGTGGTGGTCATGGCAGGGCTTTCTCTCGGGCGTGCCGGTCGGCATGCCGCCGCAAACGGTGCTGTAGTTCCGTTAAGATGCGAGAACAGTAGCACCAGAACTGCCCCTAAGGGAACTATGGTCCCGATAAGGGTTCGAACGAGGAGGAATCCGTATGGCCGCCGTCCCACCGCCGGGTGCCGTCCGCCCTGGTGGGCGCACTGCCCGCGTCCGCGAGGCCGTCCTGCGGGCCGCCGGCGACACTCTGGTCGAGAAGGGCTTCGCCGGGCTCGACCTCGCTGACATCGCCCGCCTCGCGGAGGTCGGCAAGACCACCGTCTACCGCCGCTGGGGCACGCCCGGCGCGCTCGCCGCCGACCTGCTCAAGGACATGGCGGAGACCTCGCTGCCCCGCGCCCGCAACGGCGACGTGCAGGCGGACCTGCGCGACAACGCCCGCCTGGTCGTCAAGACCCTCACCGACCCCCGCCAGGGACGCCTGTTCAAGGCGCTGATCGCCGCCTCGCTCTGCGACGGGGAGGCCGCCCGGGCGCTGCACCGTTTCTACGCCGTGCGCATCGAGGAGTGGGCCGGCTGCGTCACCGACGCGATCGGGCGCGGCGAGCTGCCGCCCGGCACCGACCCGCGCCGGGTGATCGCCGCCGTGTCCGCGCCCCTGTACTACGCCCTGCTCAACACCGGGGAGGCCCTCGACGAGGCGGCCGCCGACCGGGCCGCCGCGGCGGCGCTGGCGGCGGCCCGCGCCGGGGCCCTCTGAGGCCGGGCCCCTGCCTGGTGCCGCCGTCCCGCGAGCCCGTCAGAGTTTGAGCTCGGCGTAGACGGTGTCGAGGTAGCCGGTGAAGTCCGCGGTGTACTCCCGGTACCGCGTGCGCCAGCGCTCCAGGTCGGCGGCCGACACAGAGGAGCCGAGGACCGCCGTCAGGTGGGCGATGAGGAAGGTGTCGTCCTGGCCCGCCTCGAACCGCACCCGGCTCTCGACGATCTCGAACCTGCGCATGAGGTCGAGGCGGAGCAGCTGGTAGAGGAAGGACTCGGCGGCGAACCTGAGCGACTCCGGCATCTCCTTCGAGATCGACTGCGGGCCGTGGTACCAGGAGAGGTAGATGGCGTCGTCGAAGATCTCGAACCGGTAGGTCGCGGTGTCCTCGATGTAGGCCAGGTCCACCGGGCAGATGTGCCGGTAGTCGAACAGCGCGACCGTGCTCATGATGAGCTCCTCGCGCAGCTCCTCCGACAGGGTGGAGTTGTCCTTGCCCGCCAGCCTGGCCCAGCTGGTCCGGTCGGTGGCGCGGCGCGAGATGGCCAGCTTGTCGCCGGGGTTGAGCATCGCGACCCGGACCTGGTGGGGGAAGTGGCGGGACCTGGCCAGCCGGGCCGACACGTAGCGGGCGCTCGGGCCGCAGAAGGCGTAGAACCCGGTGGCCTCCAGGCTCGCGGTCACGTCCTTGTTGAAGGCGTCCCCGTACGTGCCGTCCACCGGGTCGAAGGACGGGTAGACGGCCGTCGGCATGAAGCCCTTGTGCATCGAGGCCACCTCGGTGCGCAGCCCCGTGGCCAGGTCGTCCAGGTGCTGGGCGATGTTCTCCTCCATGCTGCGCTGCTGCACCTGGGAGCTCAGGACGGAGAACACGACGGCGAAGGCCACGGACGCGATCAGGTTGAGGCCGATCGAGGAGAGCACCGCCGCCCTGGTGAGGGCCGGGTCGAAGAACACCATGAGCACCGCGGCGAGCAGCGTCACCGCGCAGGAGAGGCCGAACGCGTACCAGCTCAGGGTGTTGCGAAGCTTGCGGGGGGTCGTACGCATGCAGAGATCTCGCTTCGTCGCCGAGTGTCGCCACGATCCCCGATCCCGTTCCATGCTAACCGCAGCGGCGGCGCGGCGCGGGGCACCAGGACGGCACGACGGCCCAATATGATCATTCGCATCGCCGCCTTACTCCGGGCCGTCGCCCGCCACCGCTTCGGGCGTCCGGCCGTCGTCGCCGTCGCGCTCTACCTGACCGCCGCCGCCGTCGCCGCCTGGTACGACGGCGGGCGGTGGTTCGTCGCCGTCGCGACGGCCGACGTCCGGCCGGGGGCCGGCGAGGCGCGGCTGCTGCCCGCGGCGATCTGCGTGCTCAACGCGTGGGCGTTGTGGCAGATCCTGCGCGGGCCCGTCCGGGCGGGCACCGGGGCGTTGCCGCGGGACGTGGTGTGGCTGCGGCGCCTGCTCTACGCGGACGTGGCCGGCGACCTGCTGCTCTGGGACCTCCTCGACGACCTCTCCAGCCTCGCGGAGTACGTCGTGCGCTGGGCGGTGTGGGCCGCCACCATGCTGCTGCTGGTACGGACGCTCACCGGGGTCACGGCCCGGTTCCGGATGATCACACTCGGGCTCGGCCTGGCCGGGATCCTGGGCGCGGCGTCGCGGCCGTTCGCCGAGATCCCCCTGCTGGCGCTGTCGTTCCCGCTGGTGCCGGCCACCGTCATGGGCAAGGTGATGATCATCGCAGGGCAGGGACGCGACAGCCGGTTCGGCGCCGTCACGGTCGCCGTCGGCCTGACCGCCCTGCTGGTCCCGGAGGCCTCCTGGCTGCTCCACATCGGACGGCTGACGTTCGACGGCCTGCCGCTCGTCGTGCAGGCGCTCGACGGGCTGCTCGTCGTGTGGGCGGCGCGCACCGCGCACGAGCTCGCCGTGCCCCGCCCGGACGGCGCGGCGGCCGGAACCGGGCGGACGCCGCGGCTGCTCGCCGCCGCCGCGATCCTGCTGGTGCTGCCGATGGCGGTCGTCGGCGCGGAGCGGGACGCCCGGCTCACCTACACGGCCGCGGACGAGGGCTGCAGCGAGCGGCTCCGGCCCGCGACCGGCCTCGGCCCGCAGGAGCGGCGGCGGTCGTTCCTCTGCCTGGCCAGGAGCGACACCTTCGCCGCGGGCACGATGTTCCCGGGACGGCTGGCCGACCAGCGCGTCCTGGCCTACGGCGGGCAGTTGTGCGCGCTGCCCGGCGACGAGGAACGGCTCGCGCTGCACAGGCGGGCCGGCGGCATGGGGGACTCCATCGAGCTGGGCGCGGCCCTGGAGTACCTGTGCCCCGGCATCGTCGCCCGGCAGACCGCCGACGCCCACCGCCGCCAGGCCGAGCGCGATCTTCAGGAGGCCAGGTGGAAGGCCGAGGCGAACGCCAGGTGCGCCGATCCGTGGCCGGGGGTGCGGGCCAGACGGCAGGGCACGGCCGCGTACATGTTGTTCGAGGGGGGCGGCTACGCCGTCTTCGACGACCGCGACGACAGCGCGGGCGACCCCGGCGACATCTTTGACGCCGGTGACGAGGCCGCCGACATCTTCGACGCCGTCGAGGACGGGTTCATCGACGCCGCGGGCAGCGGCGCCGCCATCGTGACCGCCGAGGAGAACGCGCCGATGTGCCTGACGGTCAAGGCGTTCGACCGCGCCCCGCCGCTCCGGCTCGCCGGCTGGGACCGGGTGGTCGAGGTGGGCATCATCAGCCGCAGCGGCCGCCTGGTGGTGCCGGCCTACCCCAGGGGCGGCGACAGCGGGGCGGCCGGGCCGCTGCCCGGCATGGCCGTCGCCGGTCCGGGCCGCTACCGCCTGCGCGTCCACGCCCGCACGGTGCCCTGGGACGAGGACGACCCCGACGCGCCGCTGGAGGAGCACCTGATCGTGGTCTATCCCGGCCGCTCGACGGAGAAGGTCGTCCACCGCCCGCGCGGCTGACCTCGCGGGGGGGCGGGCGTCCCGGGTGGCCGTCGGCGCCGTGTCGCAATCACGACATGGCAGACAAACGGCACGGGTGACACCTGGCGCGCCGCGCGTCCGATCACCCACTCTCGTGTGCACTGGTTGTTGCTACGAGAGGTTTCACCCCCATGCACTGGTCCGCCCATGTGACGGTGGCAGGAGTCACCACCGCCGCCCTGTTGAGCTCCCCGTTATCGGCGGCCTCGGCCGCGGCCGAGCCGGCCGGCGGGAGCGTCCACCGCGTCACGCTGATCACCGGGGACGTGGTGACCGTCAGGCAGGCCGAGCCGGGCAGGCACGCGGTGGAGGTGAAGCCGGGGCCGGGCCGTGAGCGGATGGCGTTCACCACCACCGAGGAGAACGGCGAGCTGCGGGTCCTGCCCAAGGACGTCGTGCCCTTCCTGGCGGCCAAGCGGCTGGACCCGGCCCTGTTCTCGGTCAGCCGGCTGATCGCCCAGGGGTACGACGACGCGAAGACGGACAAGCTGCCGCTGCTGTTCCTCTACGACGGCGCCGCGCCGAAGAGCGCGTCCGCGCCCGAGCTGGAGAGCGTCAACGGCCGGGTGGTCGCCGCCGACAAACGCACGATCGGCGGGTTGTGGAAGTCGCTCGACGGGCAGCGGGCCACGCTGTCGCAGGGCGTGTCGAAGATCTGGCTGGACGCCAAGGTCAAGGCCACCCTCGACCACAGCGTGCCGCAGGTGGGCGCGCCGGAGGCGTGGCAGGCCGGGTTCGACGGCAAGGGCGTCAAGGTCGCCGTGCTGGACACCGGTGTCGACGCCACCCACCCCGACCTGGCCGGACGCGTCAAGCAGAGCAAGGTGTTCACCGGCGAGCCGAGCGTCCAGGACGGCAACGGGCACGGCACCCACGTCGCCGCCACCATCGCCGGCGGCGACGGCAGGAAGGGCGTCGCCCCCGGCGCCGAGCTGATGGTCGGCAAGGTGCTCGGCGACGACGGCTCGGGCACCCTGTCCGGCGTCATCGAGGGCATGGAGTGGGCCGCCGCCGAAGGCGCGTCGGTGATCAACATGAGCCTCGGCGGCAGCGCGACCGACGGCACCGACCCGCTCAGCGAGGCCGTGAACACCCTCACCGAGCGCACCGGCGCCCTGTTCGTGGTCGCGGCGGGCAACGACGGCGCGGCCTACTCGATCGGCACGCCCGGCGCGGCGACCTCGGCGCTGACCGTCGGCGCGGTCGACGGCAAGGACGTGCTGGCCGAGTTCTCCAGCCGCGGCCCGCGCCTGGACGACGCACCCAAGCCCGACCTCACCGCCCCCGGCGTGGCCATCGTCGCGGCCCGCGCGGCGGGCACCAGCATGGGCGAGCCGGTGGACGAGCGTTACACGGCCGCGTCCGGCACCTCGATGGCCACGCCGCACGTGGCGGGGGCCGCCGCGATCGTCAAGCAGCGCCACCCCGGCTGGACGGCCGGGCAGATCAAGGACGCGCTGGTCGGCTCCGCCAAGCCCATCGCCGGCCAGCAGATCGACGACGCCGGCGCCGGCCGCCTGGACGTGGCCCGCGCGGTGCGCCAGGGCGTGACCGCGACCGGCGTGGTCGACCTCGGCAAGCACCAGCAGGACCAGGGCCCGGCCACGGCCGGGGGCACCATCACCTACGCCAACGGCACGGCCGCCCCCGTCACGCTGGAGCTGGCCGCCACCCTCGACAAGGCCGAGCTCAGCGCCAGGACCGTGACGGTCCCGGCGGGCGGCACCGCCGACGTCAAGGTCACGGTGGACCTGGCCGAGCTCACCTTCGGCCGGTACGGCGGGCTGGTCACCGCCACGGCGGGCGCGGAGCAGGTGCACACCACGCTGGCGCTGACCTGGAAGGGGCCGCAGCACAAGGTCCGCTTCACCGCCATCGACGCCGCGGGTGAGCAGACCGGCGCCGACACGCTGTCGATGTTCGGCGCGTCGCAGCAGGACGACCTGTTCACCTGGCTGCCCCAGGAAGGGCTGACCGTGGAGGTGTCCGAGGGCACCTACATGACGCAGTCGCTCAACCTGGGCAGCGGCTGGGGCCGGACGCACCCGCGTGACGGCATGGTCGTCATCCCCGAGCTCAAGGTCGACCGCGACCTGGACGTGGTGCTCGACTTCCGCAGGACCACCCCGGTGACCATCAGGACCAGGGAACCCGCCGAGCAGGTGGGCATCTACACCTACTTCACCTATCGTGCGTTCGGCTCGCGCAAGATCTCCCAGGGCGTCATGAACTTCGACGTCATCGAGGGGCTCAACGTCTCACCGACCCAGCCCGTGCGGGACGGCTCGTTCGAGTTCGCCTCGCGCTGGCAGCTCGTCGCGCCGACGCTCACCGCCCGCGTGCCCGGTTCGGGCGAGCCGTACCCGATGGGGTTCCTGGGCCGGTCGCCGGGCGTGGACGGGCGGCACATGTGGCGGCTCGCCGACGGGGCGGCCGGCTCCAAGGGCAAGGCCGCGGTCATCCGCAGCGAGGACATCGACTGGTCCGACCCGTCCGGGGCCGCGATCAAGGCGGGCGCGGTCGCCGTGATCCTGGTGCTGTCCCCCGACGACGCGTTCGGCCACGGCTGGAAGCCGGTCGGCGCGGACCTGCCGATCCCGGCGCTGGTGGTCGCCAATGACGACGGGCAGCGGATGCTGGAGCGGATGAAGAAGGGCAACGCCAAGCTGGAGGTCACGGGGCAGATGGACTCGCCCTACCTCTATGACGTCATGCAGGTCTCCGACGGCCGGGTGCCGGACAAGATCGTGCATGAGGTGAACGACGGCAACACCGCCCGGGTCGCCACGACCTATGCCGACAACGGCGGCTTCGGCTGGGCCAAGGAGCAGCGCTTCGGCTGGCGTCCCTGGCAGTCGTACTCGCTGGGCCAGCAGATGGAGACCCAGCGGATCGTCAGGACCCCGCTGCGCCGCACCGAGTACGTCAGCGCCAACGGCTCCTACTGGCAGCACCTCGTCAACCACCAGTACGTCTGGGACGAGATGGGCCGGCTGCTCGACGGCATGACCGAGCAGCCGCGCACCTACCGGCCCGGCACGCGGATCAGCGAGAGCTGGCACGCCCCGGTGGTCCGCCCGGCGATCCCCGGCTGGCTCAAGCCGTCCACCCGGGAGGGCGACACGATGGAGATCCGCGTCCCCGAGTTCGTGGACTCCTCCGGGCACGTCTCGCGCGCGGGCGTCGACAACGACACCGCCTCGGCCCGGTTCTTCCGCGACGGCACACTGGTGGCCGAGCGCGACGCCGCCTGGGGCGCGTTCCCCGCGGCGCCGCAGGAGGCCGCCTACCGGCTGGAGCTGTCCACCAAGCGCACCTCGGAGGAGTGGACCACGGCCACCGCGACCGAGACGGCCTGGACGTTCCGCTCCAAGCCGGGCGACCGGGTGCTGCCGCTGCTGCAGGTCGACTACGACGTACGCCCGGAGCGCCCCGGTCTGGTGGGCTTCGCCGTACGGCATCAGGAGGGCGTGACCGGGACGCGCGCGAAGGACCTGAAGCTGGAGCTGTCCTACGACGACGGCGCGACGTGGCGCCGGCAGCCGGTGATCGCGCTCGGCGGCGGCCGCTACGACGCGATCGTCCTGCGCCCGCACCCGTCGCTGCGGGTCACCGCCACCGACTCGGCCGGCAACACGGTCCGGCAGACGGTGATCAGGGCCTACTGACCGGTCAGAGCCAGTTCTCGCGGGCGGCGTGCCAGGCCAGTTGCATCCGGGTCTGCGCACCCGCCCGCTCCATCAGGTAGGCGATCCTGCGCTGCACCGTCCGCTGGGAGATCTTGAGCTGGGTGGCGATCGACTTGTCCGGAACGCCGGCGACCAGCAGCGACAGCAGGTAGAGATGGTCGGCGTCGAGCGGGCTGCCCGGGTTCGTCAGGCTGACCGGGGTGGCCCGTTCCCACAGGCTCTCGAACAGGGCCTTGAGGGCGTCGAGCAGGCTGCTGGGCCGGATCAGCGCGGCGGTGAGCTGGGTCAGGCCGTCGGTGTGCTGGATGAGCGGGAGCACCCCGAGCTCGCCGTCCGCGATGATCATCCGTACCGGCAGGACGGGCAGCGCGCGGGCCTGCTCCCCCAGCGTGATGCCGTCGGCGAGGTTGACCAGCATGCCGGGTTCCTCCAGCAACGCCCCTTCGTAGATGACGCGGTAGCCGACGCCGCGCCGCAGCGCCGCGAGCTCCTCGCTGTTCTCCTGCGAGCTCATCGCCACGTGCCCGGCCCGGCAGAGACTGAGCACCTCGTGGCGGGCGCCGTCCTGCAGCAGCCGGAGCTGCTCGCGCAGCGCCGCCCGGCTGGTGATCACCTCGATGAGCTGCGCGGCCTCGCGCCGCCGGGCGTGCGCCAGGTACTCCCCCGTGAGCTGCTCCATGACATGCCGCGCGCGGTCGACCTCGGCCTGCCGCCGGTGCAGCCGGGCCGCGAGCGCGACGTCGGGGGCGACCGCCGTGAACCGGCCTGGCTCGCCCGGCACGGCGCGCGCCAGGCCCTTGGCCAGCAGCGAGCCGAGCGTCTGCCGCGCCACCTCGGCCGCCACGCCCAGCTCCTCGGCCAGGGCGTCGGACTCCACCTCGGTGGTCCTGACCAGCAGCCGGTAGGCGGCCTCCTCCTCCGCGCCCAGCCCCGCCGCGCTCAGCACGTGCCGCACACGGCCCGATCCAGATTCACCCCGCCATTGTAGAGAGCGGCCGCCGGCCCGACGGGCCGCCCGGTGACGGCGCCTGTCACGTCACCCGTTCGGTGCGCAGTTCGTGGCTGCCGTCGGGGAGCCGGGCCTCGTAGAAGAGCCGGTGGCTGCCGTCGGGCAGCGGGAGCACGTCGAGGTAGCGGACGTCGGCCACCGGCGGCCCGTCCACCGGCGCCAGCAGCGGCGCACCGCCGGCCCCGGTTGCGCCGGCCGGTGCGGCCAGGCCGGTGCGTTCGCGCCAGTTCTCCGCCGCCGAGGCCCGCCCGTCGTAGCAGGCCCGGCCGTCGGGCAGGACGCTGGTCAGCCGGGCGCCGCGGGCGTCCCACGAGCCGGGACGGCCGGCCGCGCGGCAGCACCGCGACCGTGGTGAAAAGCTCGCCGTCCGTGGAGCGGGCCACCGCGTTGTGGTCCTCGCCGCCGTCGCGTACGCGGTAGGCCAGGACGTACGTGCCGTCGGCGTCGAGCGTGGCGCTCGGCGCGCCGGCCCAGTGCTGCGGCCCGCGGCCGGGCGCCGGAACGGCGACGGCGTGGCGCTCCTTCCCGGGGCCGGGCAGCGGGAAGGACGGCACGAGCGGAGGACGGGGGTACGTGCTTGCGGTCATGGTCCCGAGTCTGCGCGGGAGCGGGATCGTGCGGCAGTGGCAGCACTGCTCATATACGGGAAATTCCTGCCATACTCGGTGACCGGGATCCGGCATCCATCACGAAAGGGCGACATGACGCCACGACCGGCACGACAGCCCGCTCCCGTCCGCGCGGGCAGAGCGGCGGAGAGGCCAGTCCCTCCCGGCTGCCACATCCCCCAGGCGGGCCCGTCCGCCGGGCGTGGACGGTCGTCGTGACCGCGGGCGTCGACGTTCCCGACGGGCGCGGCCGTACCGGCCTGGACCAGGCGGGGCGTGACCTGACCGGCAACCCCCGGGTGCGGGTGCGCGACGTGCGGCTCCTGGCCTGCAACTGGTACGTGCTGCGCACCACCACCTTCGACTACCGGCACGCCGACGGCCGCTGGAGCACCCAGCAGCGGGAGACCTACGACCGCGGCAACGGCGCCACCGTGCTGCTGTACGACCCCGACCGCCGCACCGTCCTGCTGACCCGGCAGTTCCGCTACCCGGCCTACGTCAACGGGCACCCCGACGGGATGCTCCTGGAGACCGCGGCCGGGCTGCTGGACGACGAGGCGCCGGAGGAGGCGATCCGGCGCGAGGCCACCGAGGAGACCGGCCACACCGTCGGCGAGGTCGAGCGGGTCTTCTCCGTCTACATGAGCCCGGGGTCGGTGACCGAACGCCTGCACTTCTTCGCCGCACCGTACAGCGCCGCGACCCGCACCTCCGCGGGCGGCGGCGTCGCGGCGGAAGGCGAGGACATCGAGGTCGTGGAGCTCGGCTTCGACCATGCCCTCGATCTGATCGGGCGCGGGGAGATCGCCGACGCCAAAACGATCATGCTGCTGCAGTGGGCGGCGCTGAGCGGCCCCTTCTCCCCCGCCCGTACGCCGGACCGGCCCGTGACGCGGCCGTAGGGGCCGTCGCCGAGCTGCGCGGCCCGACGTCACGGAAGGCGGCGGAAGGCGCGGCGGTAGGCGGCGGGGGCGACGCCGCGGCGGGCGGCGAAGTGGTGGCGCAGGGTGTCGGCGCCGCCGAACCCGGCCCGGACGGCCACGGCGTCCACGCTCAGATCGGTGGTCTCCAGCAGCTCCTCGGCGAGCTGAAGCCTTCGTTCGAGCAGCCAGCGGTGCGGGGTGGTGCCCGTCAGGGTCTTGAAGCGCCGGGCGAACGTGCGCGGCGACATGGCCGCGCGCGCCGCGAGCGCCTCCACCGTCAGCGGCCGGTCGAGGTGCGCGAGGATCCAGTCGAGCAGCTCCGCCAGCTCGTACGGGGTGCGCTGCGGCGGCATGGGCGCCTCGACGTACTGGGCCTGCCCGCCGGCTCGATGGGCCGGTACGACCAGGCGCCGGGCCAGGGCGTTGGCCGTGGCGGCGCCGTACTCCAGCCGGATGAGGTGCAGGCAGGCGTCGATCCCGGCCGCGGCTCCGGCGCTGCTGAGCACGGGGCCGTCCTCGACGTACAGGATGCCGGGCTCGACGGTGATCTCGGGATGACGGCGGGCGAGCAGGTCGGCGAACTGCCAGTGGGTGGTGGCGCGCCTGCCGTCGAGCAGCCCGGCGGCGGCCGGCAGGAACGCGCCCGTGCAGACGGTCAGCACCCTGGCGCCGCGGCCGACCGCGTCCCGCAGCGCCGCCAGCAGCGGGGCGGGGACGGGCGCGTCGAGCCGCGGCCAGGCCGGTACGGCCACCAGGTCCGCGTCGGCGAGCCGGTCGAGCCCGTGCTCGACGTGGACGGCGAACCCCGAGGTCGTGGGGATGGCGCCGGGCTCCGCCGCGCAGACCGCGAAGTCGTGGACGGGCAGCCCGTCGTCGGTGCGGTCCAGCCCGAACACCTGGCAGACGATCCCGAGCTCGAACGCGGCGACCATGTCTCCGACCACGGCCGCGACCCTGCGTATCACGCCCGCCAGTATGGCAGGAACTTCCCGTACCAGGGCGTTTCCGCCGCGGCCAGTCGATGGCCCGCACCGGCGATTGGCCCGCCGGACCACCGGTGTCCTCGCGTTTGCGGCGCGCTCCTGCGGGCATGGCGTGCTGACCCAGGAGAACGTGCGTTCGAGGAGAGTCAGCATGAGTCACGGACCGGTGGAGAAGGATCCCGACGACTGGACGACCGGCGACGAGCCCATGACCGGCCCGCAGGAGTCCTACCTGCACACCCTGGCCAGGGAGGTGGGCAGGGAGGTGCCCGGCGGGCTGAGCAAGGCCGAGGCGTCCCGGTTGATCGACGAGCTGCAGGAGAACAGCGAGCGCCTGCGCGCGTCCGGCACTCCGCCGGAGGGCACCGGCTGATCCGGCGCACCCCGGCGCTGCCCCGCGCAGGGGAGGCGTCTCCCCCTCGGGAGGGAGATCACGGGCGGGCCGCGCGGCCTACCGTGGGCGGCCATGAGATCACTCACACGACCCGCGCTGCTGGCCGCAGGCTGGGCGGCGGCGGCCGCCCTCGTGCTGGTGGCGCCCGGGAACCTGGTCATGCGGCTGGCGTTCGGCAAGCTCGACGACCCCGCGCTGGCCCGGCAGTCGCTGCTCGCCGCGCTGGGGCTGCTGCTGGCGCTGACGGCCGTCCGCTTCGGGACGCGTACCGCCGCGCGGCCGCACCGGCGGCGGGCCGACGGGACGGTCCGGCCCGCCCTCTGGGCAAGGACGGCGACCTGGACGGCGGCCGTCCTGCCGGTGCTGGGCTTCTCGGTGCCGCACTTGCTGTGGGGGCTGGGCCTGCCGCTGGGCGTGGCGGAGGGCTCCCGCGCGGGCCTGGCCGAGCTGGGCGGCTCGGCGGTGTTCTGGGTGCTGCTCGTCGCCGGCCCGGTGGCCGGGGGCCTGCTCACCCTGGGACTGACCGCCCGATGGGGACAGGTCGTCCCGCGCTGGGTGCCCCTGGCAGGGGGACGGCGGGTGCCGCGCGCGCTCGCGGTGGTCCCGGCGGCCGTGGTCGGCATGCTGGTCGGCCAGTACGGCGCGATGATGACGAGCTGCCTCGCGTTCGGCGTCACCCGCACGTGCGCGCCCGGCGGCGGTACCGAGGTCCTCGACGGGAGCTGGGGCTTCGCCGGGACCTACCCCGTCTTCCTGCTCTGGGGGACGTCGCTGCTCGCCGCCGTCGCCGGTTACCTGCACACGACCGCGCGGGCGCCGGTCAGTGGCTCATGACGTGCCGCCGCTTCGGGGGCTTGCCGTAGCCGAGCAGCCCCATCATGCCCTGCTCCTGGTGGTAGAGGTTGTGGCAGTGGAACATCCACTCGCCGGGGTTGTCGGCGTGCACGTCGATGCTGATCCGCTTGTACGGCATGACGTTCACGGTGTCCTTCCGCGGCCCGCCGCGCTCGGTCGTCCGGACCTGGAAGGTGTGGCCGTGCAGGTGCATCGGGTGCCACATGTGCGTGTCGTTGTGCATGACGATCCGGATCGTCTCGCCCCGCTCGACCCGCAGGCGCAGCGGGTCGTCGGCGAGGTGGCCGTTGAGCGGCCACTCGCTGCCGGCGGTGCCCTGGCGCCAGCCCAGCGTGACGGTGACGGTCCTGGACGGCGGGCGCAGCTGGTCGCGGCGGCGCGCCTGGAGGTCGTCGTAGACGAGCTGCCGCCGCTGGAGCTCCGGCACGGCGCCGTCCGGTGACGGCGTGCGGGCACCCGGCGTGGTGCGCACCACCGCGAACGCCCGCCCGGCCTTGCCCTCCGCCATCGCCATCAGCGGGAACGCCCCCGCGTCGAGCGTGACGACGAAGTCGTAGCGCTCCCCCATGCCGACCACGACCGTGTCCACGGTGACCGGCTTGACCGGGAAACCGTCGGTGTGGGTGATGGTCAGGCGGTGGCCGCCGAGCGCCACCCGGAAGGCGGTGTCGGCGGCCGCGTTGATCACCCGGAACCTGGCGCGCACGCGGGGACGGCTCGTGAAGGTGGCGGGCTCGTCGGCGGTGCGGCCGTTGACCAGGTAGTACGGGTAGCGCACGTGGCCGGACGTGCCGCCGAGGACGTGGCTGCTCAGGGTGTCGTCGTGCGGGGTGGTGTTCAGCGCGCGCAGCGTGTCGTCGGCCGTGCCGTTGACGCCGTCCTGCCAGTCGTCGAGGACGACCGTGAACTCCTGGTCGTACCCGAGCGGCTCCGCCGGGTCCTCCACGATCAGCGGGCCGTACAGGCCGCGGTCGCTCTGCATGCCCACGTGGGAGTGGTAGAAGTAGGTGCCGGGGTCGGGGACGGTGAACACGTAGTCGAACGTCCCGCCGGGCTGGGTCGGCCGCTGCGAGAGGCCGGGCGCGCCGTCCATGTCGGCGGCGATCCTGATGCCGTGCCAGTGCACGGTGGTCGGCGCGGGCAGGTCGTTGACGAGCCTGGTCCGTACGGTGCCGCCGGCCGTGGCCCGGATGGTCGGGCCGGGCAGCAGGCCGTCGTAGGCCCAGGTGGACACGGTCCGGCCGCCGAGGGACACGGTGGCGGGCGCGGCCCGCAACACCCTCCTGCCCGACGCCCGGACGGCCCCTCCCTCCGGCGGCCGGGCGGACGGCCCGGCGGACGCTCCGGCGGCGGCCGCCGGAACGGTGCCCAGGGCGGCGAACATACCGCTGACGAACAACCTGCGGGACACGGTCCCACGCGAATCAGTCACTACGGATCCCCCTCATCCAACTCGCAAAATAACGGAGAGTCACCGCGGAACGACGACGCCACGCGCGTCGGGCGGTTCAAGATCGCCGTACTCCGGCCCGGGGACGATCCGCGCCCGGACCCGGCGCCGACGCGACGCCGCGATCCCGGCATACTGGGCCGACAGATCATCACCTGAGGGAGATCATGCGCATGAGCACGCCGTCATCCCAGCCGGGCGCCGAGCGGGCCGGCGGGCCGTCCGTCCGGATCGGCGCGCTCGTCCCGCTCACCCCGCCCGGCTGGGTCGAGGCGGGCCGCCACCTGCTGGCCGGCCTGGAGCTGGCGGTGCGGGACGTCAACGACGCCGGCGGCATCGGCGGACGGCCGCTGGAGCTGGTGGTCCGGGACACCGCGGCCGACCCGCGGAAGGCGGAGGCGGCCGTGGACGAGCTGGCCCGGCTCGGGGTGGCCGCGCTGGCCGGCGAGTACCACAGCGTGGTCGCCCGCGCCGCCGCCGCCCGCGCCGACGCCGTCGGCCTGCCGTTCCTCTGCTCCTCGGCGGTCCTCGACGCGCTCACCGAAGAGCCCGCGAAGTGGGTCGCGCGCCTGGCCCCGGCGCAGTCGCGCGGCTGGCGGATCTACGCGGACTTCCTCCTCGGCGCGGGCCACGACCGTGTCGCGGTGGCGACGCAGCCGAGCGTCTACTGGGCGTCGGGGCTCGGCATCCTGCGCGACCACCTCGCCGCCCGCGGCGGCACGGTCACCGAACTCGACATGACCGCCCGCACCCCCGCGGCCGTGTGCGACGAACTCGCCCGCGACGGCGCGACGGCCCTCCTGCTCCTGGTCGGCCACCCGGAGCCGGCGGTGCCGATCGTCAGGGCCGTGCGCCGCGACCCGCGGCTGGCCGGGACCCTGATCGGCGCGCCGGCCGGGCAGCCGGAGTTCCCGGGGTGGGCCGAGTCGCTGGGCGACGACGGCGCCGCGATCCCGTTCCTGCGCTACCTGCCCGAAAGCCTGAGCCCCCTCGGCGTACGGGCCGGGACGGCCCTTCGCGAGCGGCTGGCCGGAACGCCGTCGTTCGTCGCCTTCGAGGGCTACGACACGATCACCGTACTGGCCGAGGCGCTGCGTTCGCACGGGGCGGACCGGGCGGCCGTCGCCGGATCCTGGCCGCACGTCGCGGTCGAGGGCACCCGGGGGCCGATCCGGTTCTCCCGTACGCCGGGCATCAGCGTCTGGCAGTGGGCCTGGCCCCCGATCCAGGTCGCCGACCGCGACCCGGCGGACCCGGAACGCTTCCGCACCCTGCACACCGCCTGACCGCCACCCGGCGCGCCTCAGGAAGGGTGGCGGGACACGTCGAGTCGCTCCGCCAGCCGCTCGAGGCCGGCCGACCGGTAGGTGGCGACGGCACCGGCGTTGGAGCTCGGGCAGCACACGAGCACACTGGACGAGCCCGCCTCGCGCAGCGCGCGCGCCGCGGCGACCGTGATCGCCCGGCCGTGCCCGCGCCCCCGGTGGGCCGGGTGCACCCCCATCGGCTCGATCAGCCCCGGCCTGCCCTCACCGGCCGACCACACCGCCACGGCCGCCACGGCCTCGCCCTGGTCGTCGCGGGCGAGCAGGCACCGCGCGCCGGTGTACGGGACGCCCGCCGCCATCGCGTGCCAGCGCTCCTCGGTGAAGGTCGAGCCGTCGAACGACGCCCGCAGGACCGCGGCCCACTCGTGCGCCTGCCCCGGCCCGACCGGCTCGACGTGCACGCCGGGGTCCGGGACGGGTGCGCCGAGGTCGCGCCCGAGCACCGTCCACGGGTCGTCGGCCGCCCAGCCGTCCTTCAGCAACACGTCCCGGACCAGCGCGCCCGGCGGCGACTCGACGTACACCCGCCCCTCGGGCAGCACGCCGCGTCCGGGGACCGACACGTCGCCGGCCACCCGGCGGGCCAGTTCCTCGTCCTGCGACGCCCCCGGCGCGAACGCCAGCCGCAGCAGGTCGGCGCCGTCCAGCAGCCCGGCCGCGACGATCTGCCCGGCCCGGCTCCAGGTCAGGGTGGCCTCCGCCGTGCGCCGCGGGCCGAACCGCCAGAACCATCCCACGTCACCCGGATGCAGTTGCACGGGCTCTCCGTCGTGCTGCCACTCCCCCAGCAGCCGCACCACGTCGCCGAGCCCGTCGATCCCCGGCCTGCCCATCTCGATCGTCATCGCCCGATCACACACCATCCTGCCCGCCGCCCGCACCCGGATTTCCACGGGCGAGGAGGGCGGCCAGGGGATCCGCAGGAGTGCGACGCGGGGGGCGGCCAGGCGGCGCGGGGGCCGCCCAGCGCGGGTGGGGGGGGGGGGTTGGCCGGGGGCAGCGCCCGC
>NZ_JBEXYK010000077.1:0-46407 GCF_040630865.1 Nonomuraea sp. NPDC005730 | reverse complement strand
GCCTCGGCCGGGGTGCGCTCGGCCCCTGTCGCTCCGCAAGCTCCAGGAGGACGGATGTCCGCCATCGTTGACCGAGACCTGCGCGAACGGGCCGCCCGGCTCACCGTCGCGTTCGACGGTGACGCCTGGATCCTGGGCCGCCCCGACCTCGGGGTCTTCGTCGCGGTGCCCGAGCCGGGCGCGGTGTTCGTCACCACACTGCAGGAGGGCGGCTCGGCCGCCGAGGCCGCGAGGCGGGCGGGCGAGGTGGCGGGCGAGGAGGTCGACGGCGCCGACTTCCTCGACGGTCTCACCGGCGCCGGCCTGCTCGACCCGCCCGCACCCCCGGGGGAGCGAGCCCCCAGCGGCTGGATCGAGGGACTCGGCCAGGACACGGCGGCCAGATTCTTCGGCAGGACCGCCTGGGCGTGCTACGCGACGGCAGCGGTCTTCGTCGTGACCGTCCTGGCCTTCGCGCCCGAGTTGCGGCCCTCATGGAAGGACGCCTGGTTTCTTCCCAGCGCCGTACTGTCGATGCTCACCTACCTGCTGGTCGACATCGCCTTCAGCGCCCTGCACGAGGCATGGCACTGGGTCGCGGGCAGGGCGCTCGGCGTCCCCGCCACCTTCAGGGTCAGCTACCGGGGCCTCTACATCGTCTTCGAGACCGACCTGACCCAGATCGTGAACGTGCCGCGCCGCCGCAGGTACGGGGCCTACCTGGCGGGCATGGCCATCGACGTCGTGGTCGTGGCGACGGCATTGGGGCTGCGGCTGCTCGACAGGGCCGGGCTGCTCGCACTGCCTGAGACGCTGAACGGTCTTCTCGGCGCGGTCGTGTTGTATCGGCTCGTCGGGATCGTCTGGCAGTGGGCCGCGGTGCCGATGCGCAGTGACGGCTACGCCGTACTGGCCAATGCGTTGCGCTGCCACAACCTGTACCGGGTCACCTGGCTGACCGCCAAGGCCAAGCTGTTCCGGCTGCCTCCCGCCGAGGCGGCCGAGCTGGCCTCGGCGGGCGAGCGTGATCGGCGCGTGGCACGCTGGTTCGCCCTGCTGTACATGGCGGGGGTCGTGGTCATGGCCGGCATGTTCGTGCTGGTGGCCCTGCCGCTGCTGTTCGCCCTCGCTCAGTGGGGCATGGTACGGCTGAGCGCCGGCGCGACGGGTTCGGCCGCGTTCTGGGAGGCGCTCGCCGTGACGGTGTACGTGGTGACACGGCTTGCCCTGCCCCCACTCCTCGCACTGAGGGAGCGCCGACTGCGGAGGTCGGGCAGGCTCCTGTGAGCGGTGCCGCCCCGCACCATCATGCGCTCCTGGAGGAGCTCGTGGTCCGGAAGCCCGCCATTGCTCGACGAAATACGAACGATCTAAACTCACGGACCATTCTTCATGGAGGTGGTCCCAGTGGCCGAGGTGGTCCTGTTTCATCACGCCCAAGGCCTCACCCCTGGCGTCGTCAGCTTCGCCGAGGAGCTCCGCGGTGCGGGCCATGCCGTGCACACGCCCGACCTGTACGACGGCCACACCTTCGACACGCTGGAGGCCGGCATGGCGTACTTCGAGCACGTCGGCGCGGAGGCGATCTTCGATCGCGGCAGTCGCGCCGTTGCGGACCTGCCGGCCGAAGTCGTCTTCGTGGGGTTCTCCCTCGGCGTGCTGAACGCCCAGAAGCTGGCTCAGACCCGCCCCGGCGCCCGCGGCGCCGTGCTGGTCTACTCCTGCGTCCCGAGCTCCTCTTTCGGGCCGTGGCCCCCCGAGGTCCCGGTACGGATTCACGCCATGGACGCGGATCCCGTCTTCAACACCGAGGGGGACGCCGAGGCGGCCCGCGCGCTCGTCGCCGAGGCCCCCGACGCCGAGCTGTATCTCTATCCAGGCGACCAGCACTATTTCGCGGACAGCTCGTTGCCCTCCTACGATGCCGAAGCCGCCACGCTGCTGCTGCAGCGCACCTTGACCTTTCTCCAGTCCCGCTGACCGGGCACCGTGACCGGACTCCAGGCAAGACCGCCGGACATCTCGCAGATCTGCTTCGGAGTCTCGCCGACGTCGGTGATGCTCAACGAGCCGGACGTCGGGGAGGTGACCGCCTCTCCGAGCAGGGACTCCAGGACAATGACTACAACGGGTCGGGGACGACGGTCACGGCCCAGAACGCCCTCGTGAACTACCTCCTGGCGGAATGCTCATGACCTTTCCACCTCGGCTCTGCCGGCCCGCCGGAAAGGGGCGACGGGCGGTCTGCCCGCCGGTCGTTCAGCGACCAGCGCGGTTCGAGGCGATCCCGCGGACAGGTGCTGTGGCACAGGCCGCGCACCGCACAGGTACGCCCGCAGCCGCACGCCGTTCCTCGCAACGCGGGCGTGTTCGCCATGCCTTCGAACGAAACGGACTGTTCTTCATGCGATCCAACTCCAACCACTCGTCGTCGCCCACGTTCGTGTTGGTCCACGGCTCCGGCAGCAGCTCTTTCATGTGGGCTCCCGTCCAGCGCGAGCTGGCGTTGCTCGGCCACCGCAGCTACGCCGTCGATCTGCCGGGCCATGGCCTCGACGCGCAGTACCCGCTGGCCTACCAGGCCCCCCAGGACCTCGACGCGTGGGCGGCCGAGCCGTCCACGCTGGCCGACGTCACCCTCCAGGACAACGTGGACGCGGTCGTCGACGCGGTCCGGCGGGTGGCCGAGCACGGGCCCGTGGTGCTGGTGGCGGCCAGCCTCGGCGGCCTGACCGTCAGCGGTGTGGGCAACGCCATCCCTGACCTGGTGGATCGGCTCGTCTACATCTCCGCCTGGTCGTGCGTGCAGCGTGCCAACCCGATCGAGTACATGCAGGAGCCCGAGTTCGCCGGCAACCTGATGGGCCCGCTGGCCGCGTTCAACGTCGGCGACCCCGCCCGGCTCGGCGCCGGCCGGGCCAACTACCGCACCGCGGACGCGGAACTGCTCGACGCGCTCAAGGCCGCCACCATGGCGGACGTCAGCGACGAGCAGTTCCGTGCCTTCCTCAACATCCTGCAGCCGGACGAGTCGATCGCGGTGATGACGGCCGACGCCCGCGTCGACGCCGCCACCTGGGGCACCATCGCCCGCACCTACATCCGCCTGGCCGGCGACCGATCCCTGCCGGTGGCCATGCAGGACAGGCTGATCGCCGAAGCGGACGCCCTGACCCCCGGCAACCCGTACGACGTGCACACCCTGGACACGTCACATGTGGGGTTCCTGTTCAGGGCCGATGAGGTGGCCGCCATTCTGGACAAGGCCGCGATCTAGCAAAAGGCAGGGGGACGGCCGCCGGCCGTCCCCTTCACCTTCCAGCTCTGCCACTCTCAGAGGGGGCTGCGCCTCAGCCGGGACGGCGGACGTGGGGGCCGGGGGCGGTCGCGCGGCCTCAGCGGTCAGCGGCCTCGGTAAGCATGTTCTTGATCTGGCGGAGAACCTGGTCGCCGACGGCAAGCTGACGCGACTGCTGATGCGCGGCGCTCGACAGGTTCCTGATCGGTGCAACAGCCTCTGACCACGAGCGCAGTCCGTTCCAGGTGGGATCTCGGGGGCGGTCGCCGCGGGCAGGGACGGTCAGTGCGCTCGCTGCCACGCCGTCGAGACGAACTGGAAGCCACGGCAGGACGTCTGGCAGCAGGACCGGCACCCCTTACCCCGGCTGCTGGGGACGCCTGATGGTTGATCGACCGAGGATGTAGGGGGCGAGGTGGTAGGTCAGGCGGCGTACCGGGCGGCGAGTGCTCTTCCGGCCTCGCCCGCCGCCTCCTCGGCGGTCTTGTGCATGATCGCCGCCGCCTCGGTGAACTCGTCCAGGGCGGGGTTCACGCCGACGAGCGTGAACTCGCGCTCGACCACAGTGAGGTCGGCGCCCCAGATGTCGACGAGGATCCGGCGCAGGTAGTCGATGTTGTGGTCCCAGCCCGCGCGCGGGGTACCAGGGCCGTAGGCGCCGCCGCGAGTGGTGACCAGGACGGTCGGCGTGCCCTCGAGCAGGAGGATGCCCTGAGGCGTCCCGGCGATCGCGAGGTCGATCCAGGTCTTCGCGTGCTGCGAGACGCCGAAGTTGTAGAGCGGCATCGCGAGCACGGCGCTCGTCGCCTGCTGCAGCTCGGCGGCGAGCCGCTCCGCTGTGGCGAGTGCCTCGCGCTGCGCGGCGGTGCGGCCCTCCTCCGAGATGTGACGGCTGGAGATCGCGGCCTCCCAGACGTGTGCCGGCAGCGGCTCCTGACCGAGGTGACGCCGTACCACCGGCACCCCAGGGCGGGCGGCCGCGATCTCGTCGAGGACGAGGTCGGCGAGTGCGCTGCTGGCGGAGCGGTCGCCTTGGATGGTGGCGTCGACGCGGAGTACGGACATGGGGATCTCCCTGGCGGATGAGCGCTAGTTGAATGTTCAAGTTGACAGTATGTCGAACCACTTGAATATTCAAATCGCCTGGTAGGGTTGATCTGTGAGCACCGAGCCTCCCCGCGGAACCCCCTCCGAGCACAACGTGCCATGGCTGTCGCCCGACCAGCAGCGCGACTGGCGAGCGCTGGTCGCCCTGATCATGACCCTGCCGCCCGCGCTGGACGCACAGCTCAAGCGCGATGCCGGTGTGAACAGCTTCGAGTACCACGTGCTCGCAGCTCTCTCCGAGGCGCCCGACCGCACGCTGGTGCTCAGCAACCTGGCCGCAGTGGCACAGGGGTCGCTCTCGCGAATCTCCCACGCGGTCACCCGGCTCGAGCGGTCTGGCTTGGTCGAGCGGCACAGCTTGCCCAACCGCGGTGGCCGCCACACGGAGGCACGGCTCACCGACGCCGGCTTCGCCAAGATCGAGGAGATCGCCCCTGGTCACGTCCGAGAGGCACGTCGTCTCGTGGTCGACGCGCTGACGCCCGAGCAGCTCGCCGCACTCGGCGACGCCGCCCGGGCGATCACGGCCGTCACCATGGCGGAGGCGCCCGAGACATGCCCGGAGAGCAGTGACTGCTGATCCGGCAGACTCAGGGGCCCGCCGCGCGGCATCGAGATCCCACCGAGCAGCGCGCCGAAGTGCGGATTGGGCCTTCGAGCACGGGCGAGGCCGGCCCGCTGCTGCCGCGGTCGATCAGGACCGCTGGCAAGTGATGTTGACCATCCAGGTGATCCCGAACTGGTCCACGAGCGAGCCGGCCTCGTCCCCCCAAGACTGCTTGTCCAAGGGCAACGTCACGGTGCCGCCGACGGACAGCCTCTCGAAGTAGCCGCGGAGCTGGGCGTCGTCGCCGCCGAGGAAGACCGCAACGTTGTTGCCCGGGGTGTGGGTCATCTCTTCCCGGACGTCCCAACCCATCAGCGTGTAGCCGTCCGGGGTGCGGAGCGTGGCGTGCATGACCTTGTCGGCGGGCGCGTCCGGCGAGCCGAACTCGGCGTACGTGCCCATCTCCAGCTCGCCGCCCAAGACGTCGCGGTAGAACTCCATCGCCTGTCGCGCGTCGCCGTCGAAAGCGAGGCACGGGGTGAGCTGAGATCCCATCTGATGCTCCTCGGTATGAGTGAATGGCGAACGGCCAGGACCGCAGCAGCGGGCACCGGCGGTTGTCCGAACCTGGCAGCGCTCGACCGCCGAGGTTCGGGCCCCGCGGGAACCGCTCGCGCGCCTGGACCCGTAGGGAGTGACCGCTCAGGGGTCTGAAGGGGTCACTTCGTTGAGCCTCCCAACGAATCACGACATCCTCAGTCGTGTATCGCCGTGAAGCTCTCCCATCCGCGCCGACCGGTTTCCGGACCTCACCGGACTGACCCACGACGAAGCGCCGGCCCTGCTGATCGCCGGATCACGGCGCGGCGCAGGCATTCGGCCTCCGCATGGCACTCGCTTCGGCCGTGCTCAAGGTGGTCGACGCCCTACCCGAAAGCCGTCGAGACACCGCGGCCCGTTCTGCCGTAATCCGGTAGGCGGCCGGGGGCGGGCCTGTCGACGCAGTGCCGGGCGCTGGAGAACGACGACCTGCCTGGCCCTCCGGGCTGACCGACCGTCTGCGGCTGGTGGTGACCGCCGCGCATGCAAGCGGCCCCCGGAGCGGTTCTCCGGGGGCCGCGAGGACAGACGGCGTCGCAGGTCATGGCCTCGACTCAGGCCAGCCGCTCATGGGGTCAGGCCGGCGGACTGGAACGCGGCTTCGGCTTCGTTGCGCTGGTTGAGCGCGCCGTAGTAGTTGGGGTGGACGAAGGTGCAGGCCTCACCCTTGGGGAGCAGCGCGGGAACCTGGTCGCGAGCCGCGCACTGGTACTGCGCCGGGTCGGCGGGCTTGTCCACCCCGGGCGGCATGACCAGGTTCGAGAAGACGCCGTACATCCAACGGTTCGTGCCAATGGCGCACACGCCGTGCTCTTCGCTTGAGGTGTAGGTGTCGACGTACGTGGCCTGGTTCTCGCCGGCCGCGTCTGCGATTCTCTGGTTCAGCTGCTGCTGCAGGGAGTCGAGGTAGGGCGCGTCGTTGTGCAGCCGGATCGTGCCGAGCTGGTGGAAGTTGCCGTAGGAGCAGCCGAACGCGGAAGGCACGATGGCGGGGTAGCCGAGCAGGAACACCTTCGCCTTGGGCGCCCTGGAGTGGATGTCGGCCAGAAGGGCCTGCAGGCCGTCCTCGACGATCTGCCAGCGCTCATTGAGCCAGTGCTGGCCTTCCTCGGACTGGTAGTAGGTCTTGCAGTACTTGACGGGCAGGGTCTGCTCGGCTCCGATGGCCAGGCAGTTGTTCAGGATTTCCCCGAAGCCGAAATCGTTGCCGCCGATGCCGACGGTCACGATGTCGGCGTCGGCGTCGACCGCGTCGATCTGCGGCGGCTTGGTGGTCCAGCCCCCGTGGTCCTTGCCGTTGGCGGGTGGGCCGAAGAGCAGGCCGGCCGGCTGGGGCCCGAGAACCCCGTGCGCGACCGTGGCCCCACCGCACGTCATGTCGGTCCTGTTCACCCAGCCTGGGTGCGCCGCGTTGAGATCGCGGGCCAGCATCGCCTCCCAGCTGTACCCGGAACGGCCGCACCCGTCGCTGTCGGCGGGAGCGTCCCACGGCGGGACCATCACATCCGCGCTGTAGGAGTCTCCTAGCGCTACCCAGTTCAGTGGCTGTGCGGCTCGGCTGCGCTCGGCGCCGGCCGGGGTCGCGCTGGCCAAGATCGGCAGTGCCGAGGCGAGGATCGCCGCGGCCAGGGCCACAGTGCGCAGGGGACGTGCAGGGGTACGTGTCATGCGTACTTCCTTCCGGGGGAAAGGGGGGCTGGTACGCGCCATCCCGTCACGCACTGTATTTATATGACCACATACTGTGATGTAACGTGAAGGTAAGACCCCCCTTACGTTCAGACTGATGCGGGTCTGTTCCGGCTGTTAATCACTTTCGCTACGGTTCGTACGATCCTGGCCGATACCGGTGTGGGGGTGGCCGATGTCGGCCCGGATGTTCTCCGGACCCTGATATCGGCCGGCACGATCTGAGCCGGTCGCAGACCGAGGCCTACTCCCTTCGGTGTAAGGCATACAGCGAAGGGTGCAAGGTCAAGTGACGATCAACGGACGACGCGCTCACGCTGCGGCCCGGCCTAGCGTTTCTCATCGAGATGGCCGGATGAGAACTGAAGGAGTCGCCATGCGCAAGAGAGTGATGACTGCGTTCGCCGGGCTGAGCTTGACGGCCGGTCTGCTGGGAGTGGCCGGCGCGCCGACCGGTGCCCAGGCCGGCACGGCCGGCGCGGCCACCGCTGCGATGGCCGCGCCGAAGCCGCCGAAGGGCGCCAGGGCGGTGGTTCAGATCAGCCCTAATCCCACCACCAAGCGCAGCGAGGAGGTGACGATCACCGGCCACTGCGGCGGCGGCAAGGGGCTCAGGGCTGTGCTCGCCGGGCTCGACAGGCAGCACCCGGTGCTACAGAACATCCGCATCATCAAGGACGATCCCAAGGGATTCGTGGCCAAGGCGACCCTCAGCCCCAAGATCGGCAACGGCGTCGGCCCCGTGTTCGTCGACTGTGGCGGCGAGGCAGGCGTGACCCTCCTGGTCACCCACGTCTGATCCGCCCCCTGCTACCCGGGCTGGTGGACAGATTCGGAGCTTCCGCAGTCTTGAGCCCGCCGGTCCACGGTTCCACGGAAGCCGAACATCCCGACGGCGTCGTCCATGCGACCACCTGGTCGACGCTGTCCGTTCCACCCCGTCACCCCTCGAGAAAGAGCCTCCGCATGGCCGAGCCGCCCCCTCGACGCGAACCCGCGCCTGTCCGGCACCTTGCCCGGATAACCGACATCACGCTCGCTGCCCTCACTCTGGTCTTCTTCGTCGCCGTATCCCTCGCCACCGGGGTACACAACCCCTGGCAGGGCCCGACCCCTCTTGGGCTGCTTCTCGGAGCGCTCCTGCTGGTCAGACACCGTTGGCCGATGACTGTGCTGCTGCTGTCGATCGGCGGGATCTTCGTCTATCACCTCACCGGGCATTGGTCTCCCGCCGGTTGGATCTGGCCGGCCGCGGTCGCCTACTTCACCGCCGCCACCACACCACGTGTGCGCTGGGTGGCCGCCCTCGGCCTGGCCCAACTGGTCTATTCCGCAGTCGACGCCCGCTGGATCCTGGACAGGAACCTGACCCGCTACCTGACCCACGTCGTGGGGGAAGGACTGCTCCTGGCGGTCCTCATCGCCGCGGGCCTCACCTACGCCGCTGCGATGCGCTGGCGCGAGCGGCTGCGCGAAACCGACAGCCGCGCGCACGCCGCCGAGGAACGGCTGCGCGTCTCGCACGAGGTTCACGACGTCATCGCCCACACGCTGGCCGTCGTCGGCGTGCAGCTCAATGTCGCCGCCGACGCTCTGGAGGAGGACCCGGCAGCGGCCGCCGCCGCGCTGCGCCTGGCGAAGGACGTCAGGAACCGGGCGATGGCCGACCTCCGCTCCCTCATCACGGTCCTGCGCGACAACCCTGCCGACACCGCACCCCAGGCGGATCTGGCCTCCTTGGACACCCTCATCGCCGACGCCCGCACCGCCGGACTCGAGGTGACCCTCGACGAGCAGGGCGACCGCGCGGCCGTCCCCGCCATCACCGCCATCGCCATTCACCGTGTCGTACAGGAGTCCCTCGCCAACACGCTCAAGCACGCGGGGGCGAGCGAAGCCACGGTGACGATCGGCTACCGGCCCCGCTCGATCACCGTCGACATCACCGACAACGGCCGCAGCGTCCCAGGCGGCACCGATGTCACTGAAGGCCATGGCCTGGCCGGCATGCGCGAGCGGGTGGGCGCACTCGGGGGCGCACTCACCGCAGGACCTGTCCACGGCGGCGGCTTCGCCGTGCGGGCCGACATCCCTGTGGCAGGCTCGACGGCATGACGATCAAGGTGCTCCTCGCCGACGACCAGGCACTCGTACGGGCCGGCTTCCGCAGCCTGCTGGCCCGCTCCCGGGACATCACGGTCGTCGGCGAAGCCCAGGACGGCGACGAAGCCGTACGGCTGGCCGCGAGCACCCACCCCGATGTGATCCTCATGGACATCCGCATGCCGGGCACCGATGGGATCACCGCCACACGCCGCATCGTCACCGCCCCGGCCACTCTGGGCTGTCGCGTCATCATCCTCACCACGTTCGACACCGACGAACACGTCTTCGCCGCCCTGCGCGCCGGAGCCAGCGGTTTCCTTACCAAGGAGGTCGAACCCCCCGAACTCCGCCGGGCGGTCGTAGCCGTCGCCGGCGGAGACGGGCTCCTGTCCCCGGGCGTGACGCGGCGCGTCATCGAGCAGTTCGCCCACCGGCAGGACCTCACGCCCAGTGCGGGGCAGCGGCTGGCCGCCCTCACCTCCCGGGAACTGGAGACGGTCAAGCTCGTGGCGCTCGGACTCTCCAACAACGAGATCGCCGAGCGCCTCGTCATCAGTCCGCTCACTGCCAAGACCCACATCACCAGGGCCATCGCCAAGCTGAACGTGCGCGACCGGGTCCAGCTGGTCATCCTGGCCTACGAGAGCGGCCTGATACGGCCCGGCGCGTGACATCGCCGTGTGACACCCGATGTCCATCGCCTGTCACACATGGCGCACGCGGCCCGCATGTGCCCAGCTCGCCACTGCCTGCGGCCGGGCCGACCAACGGGGCCGCCGGGCGGCCCGAGAAACACCTCCAATGGCAGGCACTGCACCGACCCGGGTACCGGTACGACAGACGATCACGAGGTGGAAAAGCGGTTCGGCAGGGCTTGCATCGGCGTTCGATCCTGCGACGTTCACCGAGGTGCTCGGCAGACAGGGGTCTCTCCGAGATCAGGAAACCTTGGAGGACGAGGCCGTCCAGGTGTTGCACACCTACGGGGATCTCGCGCGGAAGCCCAAACGGTCCCGGATGCTGCCGGTGAACCGGGCGATCCCGGTGAGGTTCCGTACGTGGTGCCCGTACTCGTGGGCGGCCGTATGGAACAGGCTGGCGGAAGACCTCAAACGTGTCCTGCTCGGCGAGGTACGCCGAGCAGGACATCGGCGGCATCCACGACGACGGCCGCGTGTTCGGGTCCGTGCCACCAGATGGCTGTGTCGATGTTTCTCGGCTCCGGTCGAGAGGGGGCACTCATAATCGGCATATCGGAAAATTCCTCTTTGCTCATAAATGCGCCGCCTCTTTCGGCCTTTCTTTGCCATTGCCTAACCCGTTCGTGCGTGATGAAATTATGATTCGATTTACCCATTCCGGCCGGGATGTTAGGCGGCAGAATTGCGACATGGATAGACATGTCCTTTTCGGCGGCTGCAGGACCGACATTTAGCACAATCGACGGAGGAAGATCGCCATGTTCAAGAAACTGCTGCGTTTCCTTCCCGTCGGCCTCGCGGCCGGCTCGCTGCTGGCCACCGTGGCCCTGCCGGCTCCGGCATCGGCGTCGGCCTCTCGGGCCGGAATGCGGCAAAACGTCGTCACCGTACTCGGCTACAACAGCACCGACTGGAAATACCTCCAGGTGCCGCCTGCGGCCAACGCCCCACGTTTCTACGACCCGAACTTCGACGACAGTGACTGGTCGAGCGGACAAGAAGGCTTCGGCACCACCAACGGCATCTGCGCCTGGAACAATTCCACCAACGTCAAGACGTCCTGGGCGGTGAACACCGACATCCTGGTACGCCACTGGGTGCACATCCCGCGCGACGCCCGACTGGTCCGCATCCAGGGAACGATCGACAACGACGCGCGGGTCTACTTCAACGGCCGCCTCGTCCAGAGCGTCAGGAGCGGTCGCTGTGCCGCGGGCGCCATCAACGTCGTCATCCCCGCCAGACATCTGGAGCGCTGCAACCTCCTGGCCATCCGCGGCCATGACTACGGCGTCGGAACCTACCTGAACGTCGAGGTCAGCTACGTAAGGCCGACCCCCTCCGCCTGAACGAGCACCGCCGCGGGCCCCCGGCCCCCTTGAACTGCGAGAGGGCCGGGGGCTCTCGCCAGAGCGGCGGTTTCCCGGCTTTCCGGGCAGAGGCGACGGTACGAGCTCCGGCGACGACGCCCGCCGACCCAGGCGAGCCGGTGATCGCCAGCACCACAAGCGGCATGGCGGGCCTGTTGAGCTCCGACCCCGGCTCGGACACCGCGCCACCAACCCACAGCGGTTGAGAACGAACGTTCTTGCGCAGCGGCACGAAGTCGCTCACATGGCGCCGAGCTCGGCCCACTCGGTGTCGATCTCGACGCCCGGCGCAGCACACGTTCCCGGCGGGCAGCGAGGACGTCGTGGTGACCGACGCCTGAGCGCCCGCGGTCACCGGTGGGCGAGACCTTCACGAGTGCGGCGAAGGAGCTCCAGAACGCGGTGTTCGAGCTCGTGGCCGGTGCCGAGCAAGCGGTTGCAGTGCAGGTGCACATGGCCGCGGCACCCCCCGGGAGAGGGGCGGCCGGCAGGTTCCGGCGGCGGACGGTCAGCAGGGACGTCAGGGCCCGGTCGTGCGGCGTCGTGCCCAGCGAACCCGGATCGCTCAGGAGCTGGCGCAGCTCGGGGGAGCGCCTGCGGTGGTCCCGGCCGCCGTCCGGTGAGGGGAGACGCCGTCACGGTAGAAGCGCGTGCGCTGCTCGATGGCCGGCGAGCCGTTCCCGCACGTGGCCGAAGGGGTCGCGGGTGAGCGGCGGATGCAGGTCGTGGTACAGGAACCCTTGAAGGAGCAGGTCCTCGACCAGCCCGTCCGCCTTCTCCGGCGTGGCGCCGGGCAGCGTGATCAGCGCTTCGACGAGCGCCGCACGCGAGACCGGCGCGCGGGCGAGGGCGAGCGCCCGCCGTACCGCCGAAGTGGCCCGTACGGAGGCCGTGCCGCCCGCCGGGAACGCCCGTCCGGCGCGGAGCAGCACGGAGGGGTCGGCCACCAGCCGCAGCCGGGCGCGGACCTCGGGATCGGCTTCGAGGCGCGCGACCAGGTCCGTGAGCCAGCCCAGGTCCGGGCGGGTGCGGGTACGCGGCTCCCGCTTGGCCAGGGCCAGGTCGGTGCAGTGTCCCCGGTCGGCCAGGCCGACGCCCGCGAAGAGGCCGAACGGGGTCGGCCGCGTGCTCATGCGGATGAGGTGGCGCAGCAGTTTGCGGCCGATCCGCCGAGCCTTGGGATGGCCGGGCGGCGTTCGCGCCAGAGCGGCGGCCAGATCGCCGCTCGCCACCTGGATGGCCGCCACCACCGCCGCGGCGCCGGGCAGCAGGCGGCCCGGGTCCGCCGGCTCGCCCGCTCGCGCGGCGGCGTCCACCGGCAGGAGCGGGGCGCGCACCAGCGCCCAGTCCATCGGCGTGTACAGGCTCCGGTTCGCGCGGGTCATGACAGGAGGAAGAGCCGATCCCAGGTCGGTTCGACGTCCGTCGCCGCGGCCGGCAGCACCAGGACGACGCCCGCCGCGCCGTCCAGGACCCCGGCGCGGTCCACGGAGTTGCCCTCCGGCTCCAGCGAGGCGTACGCGAGCGGCCGTTCCGGCTGGTAGGAGGCCAGCAGTTCGTCCACGAGCTCGGCCGCCTCCTGGCGGAACAGGCCGGTGTCGGAGGCGAAGCGGAGCGCGACGTGCAGCAGGCCGCTAACCCCGTGGCAGAACGTCGGCGACGGGATGGCGCGCCGCTCGGCCGGGCGGCGCAGGACGGCGTCCATCGCCTCCAGCGCCGGCTCGCCCAGGAGGCCGTCGTCGAGCGCCTGGGCCGCCGGCCACAAGGCGCGGGTGACCCCGGGGGCCCGTAGCACCACGCGCTCCGTGACGGGGCCGACCGGCCGGGCCGTCCCTCGCCGGTCAGCGGTACGAACGCGGGCCAGTCGTCCCCGGCACGGTGGGCGACCAGCCAGTCGGCGATCCGCCTGACGGCGTCCGCCTGGCCCGGCACCTCGATGCCCGCGCGCAGGGCGAGCGACAGCAGGGCGAGTGGCCCTGGGATGCCGTGCGCGAGACCGCAGTCCAGAGCGCCGTGCGGGTGCAGCCGCGACATCGTCTCGTCGCCCATCAGGTGGGCGGGCGTCATCCAGGCGGGCGGCTCCTGCTCTCGGGCGAGGTCCTCACACCGCGACGCCCACACCAGCAGTGGTGTGGGCGTCGCGGGTCCAGGGCCGCGGCATGGGTCGTCAGCCGGTGACCCTGCCGAACAGGTGGTTGGCGGGGGCGTCCGGGTCGTTGCCGTAGAAGAACTCCGTGACCGCCCGATGGAATTCGGTGCGGTCCAGCACACCAGAGCCGTCCTGGTCCAGAGCGGCGAAGACCGCGGCGCAGTCCTCGCCGGGAACGCCGCCGACCGAGTCGAACATCTGCTGGAACTCCGCCTCGTCGATCTTGCCGTCCCCGTTGAGGTCGGCGAGGTCGAAGAAGTAGTTCGTCACCGGCTCGATCTGTTGCGGGTACAGGGCGGGGTCGGTCAGGGTCCGCCTGAACCCTTCGGTCATCTCCCGCAGATCGACCTTTCCGTCACCGTCGTGATCCATCGGGGCGATCACGTTCGCCCAGAACGTGTCCATGCTCTGGGTGAGCAGGCGGGCGGTCTCGGAGTCCGGCGCGGCGCCGCGGGCGGCGATGTAACGCTCGCTCATCATCCGGACGTCCCGCTGGGTGATGAACCCGTCGCCGTCGACATCGGCGCCGCTGAACCACCGGCCGTACTTGAGGTTTCGCAGTGCAGTCACGATTACGCAAAGTATTCGATCGATTACGGCAAAGCAAGCGGCCGGAGCCGGCCCGGCTCGAAGAGGCAGCGGGCTTTCGTGTCAGTGCTCAAGGTGTGGTGGGGTGAAGGCGAGCACATCGGGATGAGGGCCGTCGTAGAGCTCGACGTCGACCAGCGTGCTGAGAGCACTCGGTCCTTGGGACAGGTGCGAGCACGGCCGATCCGCCGTGAGGACGTTGGGATTGCCGTGGCGGTCCAACGTTCCGCTCAGGCCTGGCTGGACCGGATCCCACCACGCTCCGGTGGACAGTTGTACGACGCCCGGCATGACGTCCTCCGACAGGACCGCGCCCGCCAGACAGCTACCTCGGTCGTTGTGGACCCGTACGATCATGCCGTTCTCGATGCCGCGCGGCGCGGCATCCGACGGATTGATCGTCACGGGCTCACGGCCACGGATCTTCGAATTGAGGCTGTGGCCACCGTTGTCGTACTGGCTGTGCAGGCGCGAGGCGGGCTGATTCGAGATCAGGTGCAGCGGGAATCGGCCCGACAGCTCGGCGCCGAGCCACTCCACTGGTTCGAACCACATCGGATGCCCGGCACAGTCGTCGTAGCCGAATGAGTCGATCTCCTCGGAGAAGATCTCGATCCGGCCCGACGGCGTCGGCAGGGGGAAACGCCGCGGATCTGAGCGGAGCGCCGCGAAGCTGCCGGGAAACGGTCCGGTCAACGCCGGCAGCTCAGCGGTGGAGCTGTGCCAGAAGTCCTCGAAGCTCGGCAAGGCGGCATCGTCGCCGAGTCCGGCCCTCGTCTGCTCGTACAGGTGTCGGACCCATTCGATCTCGGAGCGCGACTGCGTGAACTCCTGCTCGTATCCGAGCCGGGAGGCCAAGGCGGTGAAGATGTGATGGTCGGTGCGTGACTCTCCCGCCGGCTCGCGGACCTTGGGCATCGCGACGAGGTGAGGATCGCAGAATCCGGCGGCGAAGTCGTCGCGCTCCAAGCTGGTGGCGACAGGGAGGACGATGTCCGCGAACTTGGCCGTGGTGTTCCACCAGCCTTCGTGAACCACCACCGTGTCAGGGGCCTGCCAGGCTCGGGCCAGCCGGTGGAGATCCTGGTGATGGTGGAACGGGTTCCCGCCGCACCAGTAGATCAGGCGAAGCTCCGGCAGCGTGAGGCGCCGGCCGTCGTAGCCGATGGTCTTGCCCGGATGCAGCAGGGTGTCGGCGATCCTTGCGACAGGGATGAAGTCCGGGACGGGGTTGGAGACCCCGGGTATCCCAGCCACGCTGGGGCGGCCTCTGGCAACGCCTGTCGCGTCCATCGTCGCGTAACCTGCTCCCCAGCCACAGCCGGGCCGACCCATCGATCCGGCCATGGCGGCCAGCACGACAGACATCCAGATCGGCTGTTCGCCGTGGTCCGCCCGCTGCACCGCGTAGTTGACCATGATGAGAGAACGTCGCGCGGTGAGGCGGCGAGCGAGGTCGATGATCGTCTCGCGACTGACACCCGTGATCCTCGCCGCCCAGGCGGCATCCTTGGGGACGCCGTCGAGCTCGCCGGTCAGGTACGCGGCGAAGCGGTCGAACCCGACGCAGCACCGGCGGAGGAAGTCCTCATCGTGCCACCCGTTGACCAGCATCGTGTGGGCGATGCCGAGCATCGCGGCGGTGTCGGTGTTGGGGATGACGGGCAGCCACTCGGCGTCGAGGAAGCCGGCGACGTCGCTGCGGATGGGGCTGACGTTCACGAACCGCACCCCGGCAGCACGGCACTGCCGCTGCATGTCCTGCGTCTGGTGCCTGGCCAGACCGCCAGGGTTGATCTGGCTGTTCTTGAGGGCCAGCCCTCCGAACGCCACCACGAGCTCACAGTTGCCGGCGATCTCGTCCCACATCGGCATCCGCGACTGGTAGCTCCATGGATGCCCGCCGATCACATGGGGAAGGATGACCTCCAACGCCGCAGTGCTGTAGGTGTTGCGAGAGTCGGTGAACCCCCCGCCCAGCGCCAGGAACCGGTGGAGCTGACTCTGCGCGTTGTGGAACACGCCCGCACTCGCCCAGCCGTAGGACCCGCCGAACACCGCGCTGTCTCCGTGCTGTGAACGCACTCGACGGAGTTCATCGCTCACCAGCGTGATCGCGTCGTCCCAGCTCACCTCCACGAAGGCGTCCGCGCCTCTGGCCGTGTCGTGGATGCGCGGCTCGCCGTTGAGCCAGCCCTTGCGCACCGCGGGGCGCAGCACGCGGGCGCCGTCGTCGGCAGCTGTCACCATCCCGGGGCCGATGGGCGACGGCACGGGGTCTTCGCCCCTCGGCTCAATTCGTACTAATCGCCCGGAATCGACCACCGCGATGAAGCTGCCCCAGTGCGTCGCAACCGACATGCGTCGTTCCACCATGCATCAACCCCATCCCTGAAGTTCCCCCTGCTTTCGACCAGCGGTTGCTTGCGTCGCAGGGGCCTCCACCTCAGTCGGCGGCTCGCAGGACGGAGACTTTCCCCTCTGCCCTGCTGCTCAACCCCGTCAGTGCGCACCGGCTCGTTCGGCGATCTCCTGCTCGTGATCGCCTGCACTGCTCCGGGTGCGTGCCGGGGTGCCGCCGGGTGCACCTCGCGCAGCGTCTCCGGTTGCACGCGGCCCTTCCTGTGGCACGCCGCTGGTACCTGGTCGGACGTGACCATCTGCGTGCCGCCATCCGCATGTACCGCGTGGACAGGATCGGCGGCGCCGCCGAACTGCCCGGCACGTTCACCCCGCCCGACGGTTTCGACCCCGTCACCCACGTGCTGCAGACGTTGACGCTCGGCGCCTGGACGCACCGCACCGAGATGGCGCGCTCCTCACCGGCATGCCCTGGCCCTTCACCGGTCCGCAATCCGCCCGCGCTGGTTGCGGTGCTCGCCGAGCACGTCACTGCGCTCAACCCGGCCGTCGCCCGCTCCCATCCGGCACCGTAGCCGTCGGCGCCTCTCACCCCGCTGTGCGGCGGCACCGGCCCCGGCTCGGCCCCATGGGGCCCAGCCGCCGAAACGTCACCTCGGGATCGTGGGCGGACGGCTTGTCCAGCAGGGGCTGCGACTGCCGGCCACCGGGCTGGGCGACATCGAGCTCGCCGAACGGCTGGCCCTCAACCCGGCGACGGTGAGGACTCACGTGGCCCGCATCCTGGCCGAGCTCGGGCTCGGGGACGCGGGTTCAGGCCGTCGTGCTCGCCTGCGAGACCGGGCTGGTGTCCCCGGGCGTGACGTGACCGTGCACGGTGGTCAAGGTCGAGATGCCTGGGTGAACCGCACGGTGACGGACAAGCCCCCTTCGGGGCGTGCGGCGGCGGTGAGGGTGGCGCGGTGAGCTTGCGTGACGGCGTTGACGATGGCGAGGCCGAGGCCGTAGCCGTCGCTGCGGCCGTGACGATCGGGCGCCAGTTTCTGGAAGGGTTGACAGAGGCGCTGGAGGTCGTCGCCGGGGATGACCGGCCCGCTGTTGGTGACCGTGAGGGTCACCTGCGGGCCGGAGGTCTCGGTGGTGACCTTTACGTGCCCGTCCGGGTGGTTGTGGCGGATGGCGTTGTCGACGAGGTTGGCGACGAGGCTCTCCATCAGTCTCGGGTCCCCGGCCGTCACCGCGGGCGCCAGGTGTTCGGCGAGGTCGATGCCGCGTTCCGTGGCGTGGCGGCGGCGGGAGGCGAGCACTCCCGCGGCGATGTGGGCGAGGTCGAGGGTGTCCCAGCGGGTGACGCCGCGCTCGCTGGTGGCCAGGGCGAGCAGTGCCTGGACGAGCCGCTCCTGGTCTGCGTTCAGGGCGAGGGCCTCCTGGCAGGCCGAGCGCAGGCTGCCGGTGTCCGCATCGGGGTCGGCGACGGCGACTTCAAGGAGGGTGCGCTGGCCGGCCAGAGGGGTGCGCAGCTCGTGGGAGGCGTTGGCGACGAAATGGCGTTGGCTGTCGAAGGAGGCTTGCAGGCGTCCGAACAGGTCGTCGAGGGTGCGGCCGAGCTCGGTCAGCTCGTCCATGGGTTCGCCGAGGTCGAGGCGCCGGTGGAGGCTTCCGGTGGAGATCGTCTTGGCGGTGGCGGTGATGGCGCGCAGCGGGCGCAGGAACCGGTCGGAGACGAACCAGCCGAGGGCCAGGGCGGCGGGAATCAGCAGGATCAGGGCGACGGCGGATCCCGTGAGGAGCTGGGGCAGGCTGATCCCGGTCCCGGACCCGGTGATCGCGCTCGCTGAGGGCCGGCCCACGGGCGTGGCCGCGTCGATGCCGGCGAGCGGGACGGCGACGAGGACGAGCACGAGCACCCCGGCGGCGTAGAAGCCCGCCGCGTAGGCGAGCGCGAGCCGCGTCTGCAGGGATCTCCTGGCGAGCCGCTGTGAGGTCATGACGGTCCGATGCGGTAGCCGCCTTCACGGACGGTCTCGATCACGGGCGGGTCGCCGAGTTTGGCCCGTAACCGGTGCATGGTGTGCTTGACGGCGCTGCTGAAGGGGTCGGCGGCCTCGTCCCAGACGCGCTCGAGCAGTTCCTCGGCGGAGACGACCAGGCCCGGTACGGCGAGCAGGCATTCGAGCAGGGCGAACTCCCTGGGGCTCAGCTCAAGGCGCCGCCCGGCCCGGAACGCGGTACGGCGGGCCGGATCGAGGGTGATGTCCCCGCAGGCCAGGGTCGGCGGGAGCGGCGGGGTGGCGCGGCGGCCCAGGGCACGGACGCGGGCGACCAGTTCGGCGAACGCGAACGGCTTGGGCAGGTAGTCGTCGGCGCCGAGGCTCAGCCCGTCGACGCGGTCCTCGATCGTGCCGGAGGCGGTGAGCATCAGGACGCGGGTCGCGCAGCGGCCGTGGGCGAGTCGCCGGCAGATCTCGTCGCCGTGGACGCCGGGCAGGTCGCGGTCGAGGATCACCACGTCGTAGCGGGTGGCGGCCAGGCGATCGAGCGCGGCGGTGCCGTCGAGGACGACGTCGACGGCCATGCCCTCGCGGCGCAGCCCGGTTCCGACGGAACGGGCGAGGACCTCGAAGTCCTCGACGACGAGGACCCTCACCGACCCTCACCGCCGCTCGTCGTGCGAGGAGGGCGGACGTGGCTGCCGAACCGGCCGCCGGGTCGAGAAACCATGGGGCAACGATGCCAGATCCCCGGTCGCAGCCGGGTCGCAGCGGCCGCGACCCGGCTGGAACCGGGTGCCGCGTACAACCGTCGCCATGAGTTCATTCATGCCTCACCGATCCGGCCGGCCGGCCGGGCGGGACGGCTTCTCTCAGTTGCTGCGCGCGGAGTGGGCCAGGTTCCGTTCCGCGCGGGGCTGGTTGCTCGCCGTGGCGGCCTCCGTGCTGGTGACCGTGTCGCTCGGACTGCTGATCGCCGGAGGCGTCCGCACCACCTGCGTGACCGGGAAGGGCGAGGGCCCCTGTCCCGCGCCTCTGGTGGGCCCCGACGGCACGGCCGTGAAGGACAAGTACTTCTTCGTGCACCAGCCGCTCAAGGGGAACGGCAGCATCACCGCCCGCGTGTCGGACATGACCGGGCAGATCCGGCTGCCGGACGCCGTACCCGGGGTGCGCAACGTCAAGGAGGGGGTGGTGCCGTGGGCGAAGGCCGGCCTCCTGGTCAGGCCGAGCCTCAAGCAGGGCACGCCGTACGCCGCCGTCATGCTCACCGGAGATCACGGCGTGCGGATGCAGTACAACTACGTCCACGACGTGGCCGGCGGTCCGCACAACGGCCCGCAGTGGCTACGGCTGACCAGGTCGGGCGACACCGTCACCGGCCAGGAGTCGGACGACGGCAGGACGTGGACCGAGGTCGGCACGGTCAGGTTGACCGGTCTGCCGGAGACGGTCGAGATCGGGCTGTTCGCCACCTCGCCAGGCGTCTTGTGGGACATGGCGAAGGCCTTCGCCAACGCCACCGCCACCTTCGACCAGATCAAGCTGCAGGGGGCGAACGGTTCGTGGCGCCGCGACGACGTCGGCGTCTCCATGGAGTCCGACGGGAAGACCCCGCACCACCCGGGCGGGGTCGTCGAGTCCGGCGAGAAGCTCGTCGTGACCGGGGGAGGCGACATCGGGCCCGCCACGGTGGAGGGGGGTCTGCGCGCCGACCTCATGCTGATCGGGGGAGCCGTGGGGCTGATCCCGATGTTCGTGGCGGCGGCCACGTTCCGCACCACCGGACACCTTCGCGAACCGGCCGGGACCGGCCCGACCGGACACCTTCGCGAACCGGCCGGGACCGGCCCGACCGGACATCTTCACGAACCGGCCGGGACCGGCCCGATGGCTGATTCGCATCCGGCGTGGCTGCCGGCGGCCCAGGCCGTGGTGGTCGGCGCGGTCGGGTTCGCGGCGGGGCTGCTGACCTCGGGGGTCGTGATCCCTGCCGGGCTGGCGCTGTCGCGTGCCCATGAGAACCCGATCCAGCCGATCACCCCGGGCACCGAACTGCGGATGATCGTCGGCTACGCGGCGCTGACCGCGGCCGCCGCCGTGCTGGCTCTGGGCCTGGCCGTGCTGGTCAGGCGGGCCGTCGTCGCCGTCGGACTGGCGATCGTGCTCGTCGTCGTGCCTTACCTGCTGGCGACCGCGGGTCTGGCGCCATGGCTGCTGACGATCACCCCGGCCGCCGGGTTCGCGATCACGCAGAGCATTCCGACGTTCGCGCATGTGGAGGTGGACCCGTCACTGCTGGGGGGCTACTACCCGCTCCCGCCATGGGCAGGCTTGGCCGTGACCTGTGGATATGCCGTCTTCGCCTTGGGAGCGGCGATCGCCGTACGCCGCGGTCACGGCAATCTCCCGCTCGCCCGCTGAGCCGGTACGTCGGGCAGAGCGGGCACGGGCGGGCCGTCACGTCCAGGTCAGAACGTCAGCGACCAGGAATCGACGAGGCCCGTGTCGAAGGTGTAGACGTCGCGCACCTGAAGCTTCCCGGTCCCGTTCCGATCCTCGGCAGTGGTGTTCACCGAGAAGGTCCGGTGCACGCGTCAGCCGATCCGACGCCGCCCGCGGGCTTCAGGCTGTGGACGGCTCCTCCTGGGGCCACCAGGTCGATGGCCAGGTCGCCGGTGTAGGGATGCACGATGTCCACCCGCACGGAGCTGGCGGCGGAGCCCTTGCCGGGGCAGCCGGTGATCGTGACGGCGCTGGAAACCGATGCTCCCGCGTCCGGGATGGGCACGTCCGTGCCGTTGGTGCCGCTTCCGCAGGTCGGTGGCCGGCCGTCGTTCATGAACGAGGTGTTCAGCAGCTTGGTCGGCGAGCCGGTGCCGGCGTTCCTGACGACGCCGGGTGTCGCGTTCGTGGTCAGCGCGGCTGAGACGTCGGCGGGGGCGGCTCCGGCGTGGGGTCATCGGACTGGCGTCGTGGAGCCGCAGCGACTTCAAGTGGCACAGCGTCTACAGCAGGCTCACCAACGACATGGCGGACCGGGTCAAGGAACAGCTCGGGCCGCAGCAGCCCGGCCGGTTCGGCGTCGGCGTCACTCCGTCCGCGCTGAAGGTGGCCGCCGGCGCGTACGTCTCGGCCGCGGTCACCACCACCGCCTCCGGCGCCACCGAGAGCGTGCACCTGAGCGCGTCCGGACTGCCCGGCGGAGCCGGGGCCACGTTCCAGCCGGCCTCCGTCCAGACCGGCCGGACCGCCAAGGTCACCTTCCAGACCTCGGCCACCACCCCGCCCGGCGACCATCTGGTCATCGTGACGGCCACCGGCTCCGCGGGCGAGAGCGCGACCGCCACGGTGACGCTCACCGTCGAGGGCGACGCCCCTTCCGGCGACGTCAAGGTCACCGTCCAGCCCGGCCGCGGCCACCGTCAGGCAGGGCTTCTCCACCACCCCGTCGATCACCGCCACCGGCGGGACGGGCGACCTCAGGCTCACCGTCTCGGGTCCGCCCTCCGGCACGCAGGCGTTCCTCACCCCGCAGACCATCCGGCAGGGCGCCACCAGCCTCATGCAGCTGCGCGCGGATTCCCTTGCCACAACGACTCGGCTGAGGTCGATCGTCGGGAACGACGCCGGCGTGGGCCGTTGGGCCACCTGCACCACACCCAGGCTTGACCGGTCTCATCGTGCTGGACGATGGTCTGGATGGCCGCGGCGACCTCGTCCACGTCCCGCAGGTGATGCGGAGCACTTCGGTGTGCTGAGTTCCCGCTCGGCTCGGTGCTGGGCGGCTTCAACCGGCTGATCGGCGAGCAGTTCGACCAGGGCGCGCTGATCCCCGCCGCATCCAGGCCGGCCATCAGCGGCTTGCCGAGTCGACGTTGGTCCGAGACATGATCGCCTTGCTGTAGTCCGGTCCCGCGCTCGACCGTAGGCCCGGACGCCCGTCGCCTGACCCGGGGCTGTTTGTCCGTACCACCGCACAGCATACACAGAAGGGGCCTTTCGCCATCTATTCACACCTTTATCGGCAAATGCATGAAAAGCGGTAGTTATTTCGGGCGAATCGGGCATTTGTCCCAAGGGATCATGGCGTTTACTGCTTGGGTGGACGGGAGGGACGTGATAATGAGGTCGTGGCTAGAGCGATCACGTATGCGGATGCCCTTCGTGTGCTGGGTGAGGACAATGCGGCGGTCAAGGCGTTGGACAAGATCTTTGGAGGGCTTCTGCTGGGTGCCGCCGCTTCAGGCTTTACTGATGCGCTCGGGCTGATCGATGGCAAGATCGAGGCTGTCCGGCTGTGTCACGAGCTGGTCAATGGCTTGCGTGACAAGCTGACGGGGCTCGGTCGACACAGTCGCACTCGGCGGCTGGAAGCCGCGCACGCCATCATTGTGCTTGTCGCATTCTTTGAGGCGATCGATCATATCGGCCTGCCGTTCACCTCCCGACAGCTCGAACTGAGTCGGGCAGAGGTTCTGGCGATCAGTAATCTTGCCGCGAGCAAGAAGCTGGTGGTCAATGCAATCCTTGGTGCGCATGTGCTGGTTCCCGAGATGCATCTCTCCCATGAGGAGAACCTGAGTATCCTCCGGCGACATTACCGGGCTGTCGCCGCCAGCTTGATGAAGTTCCTGATGGGGCTGAAGATTTGGGAGTCTCTGGACGAGACCGAGCGGGGCAAGGCGTCGCTACGCCTTCTGGGCGAGCTTCCGGACTGTGCCTGTGGCCACTATCAGGAGCTCTATCGTCGGCTGAGCGCCGATTTCCCTGAGTTTGAGATCTGGGCGAACCTGGGACAGCATCAGGCGACGCGCGACGTTGTACACAGGGGCATGGCGAGGTTGGAGGACAAGCTCTCCGACCTGGTCGCGGGCCTCGCTCCCGCCCGCCGGCTGTTGAGCATATCGACGGCGAACAGGTCGGCACTGTTACGGCCCATCAACGCGGCCACCGATCTGCAAGAGGGGCTACAGATGCCAACCCTGGCTGCTGGGTACGTGAATCCCGGGTTCCGGGTGGTGGAGCCGGATGTCACAGCGGAAATATCGTCCCGCGCATGGTGGCAGAGTGTCCCGGTTCGTAAAGAACTTTCCGACTTCCTCGCGGGCTTCCTCGTCTCGCCTCGAGCGGTAACGGTACCGCTCGTCGTGCTCGGCCAGCCTGGAGCCGGCAAGTCCCTGCTCATGAAGGTGCTCGCTGCGAGGCTTCCTGCTGAGCAGTTCGTGCCCATCCGTATCAGGCTGCGACAAGTCCCTGCCGATGTGACGCTGCAGGCGCAGATCAAGCATGCGTTGTGTGAGCTGACCCACGAGGAGATCGATTGGGCGGACCTCGCCCGGTCCGCGGCAGATTCCGGCATTCTGCCCGTTCTTCTTCTGGACGGTCTGGACGAGCTGGTGCAGTCGACCGGAGTGCACCGGAATGATTTTCTCGAACAGGTCGCCGAGTTCCAGCAACGGGAGTCGGAGCAAGGCCGAGCAGTCGCGGCCGTCGTCACCACCCGGACTGCGGTTGCTCATCGATGCCGACTGCCCAAAGGGGCGATTGTCGCCCAGCTCGATCCCTTCAGCCAAGAGCAGATCGGCACATGGTTGGAAACCTGGAATTCGGTCAACGAGGAGTACTTCCTGAGTCGAAGTCTGCATCCGCTGCGCACCGAACACCTGCTTCCCCAGATCGAGTTGGCGGCCGAGCCGCTGCTGTTGTTGATGCTCGCGCTGTATGATGCCGACGCCAATGAGCTGCAGCTGAACTCTCGGCAAATGGCACGGGCCGAGCTCTACTACCGAGTGCTGAACCGCTTCGCCGAGAGGGAGATCCGTAAGCGCTGTCCCTACCTCGGGGGTGAGCAGCTCGCGGAAGCCGTGCATTATGAGCTCAGGCGCCTGGGCGTCGTGGCATTCAGTATGATCAACCGCAGTCAGCAGTGGGCTGTGCGCGAGGAGATCGACCAGGATCTCAAGGCCTGGCAGCTGGCCGAAGACAAGGGGGCGCACACGGACTTCCGTGCCTCGCTCACCGCGGCGGAGCGCGTTGTGGCCGGGTTCTTTTTCGTTCGCCAGTCGAGAAGCATACAGAACGACAAACCGCTCGCTGCGTATGAGTTTCTGCATGCCACGTTCGGTGAGTACTTGGCAGCTCTGCTGATCTACGAGGTGATCAAGCAGTTGCGCAGTGAGGCGGCAGCCTCCAGTGGGCCGTTCGGGGAGGGGACTCCGCAGGACGGTCCACTTTATGCGCTCACTTCGTTTGCGCTGATGAGTACTCAGCGGGCGATGCTTGGGTTTCTCCGTGACATGGCCGGCATAGACGGCACTTATAGTAGGCTGATCACGAGGTGTTTTCGGAATCGTGAACGACGTACGGACCTGAGGTTCTCTGTCTATCTGCCGAGGGAGTTGCCTCTGGTGCGGCGCCATGCGTACTACAGTGCTAATCTCGCGCTTCTGACCTCGGCCTTGGCTCAGGAAATCAGTGTCCAGGACCTGCTCGGAACGGATGGCGACCCGATTGAGGAGTGGCGGCGCCTCGGATACCTGTGGCAATCGGCGGCATCGAACGAGGAATGGGTCAGTACGCTACGGATTCTTGCTGTGCGAAGACACAAAGAGAATGATGTACGCGTTGTCTTCGGTGGTTCCGAGACACTCTTCGAGGTCAATCGACTGCACTTCGCAGAGGCGTCAGACCCAAAATTGATGATCGACGATATCAAACGCCTCGAACAACGGTTCCTACTCGATGACCCGCCGAACCTGCCGGGCTTGTCGTCTCGCGAACACCTGCTTGGCCGCGCTGTTGGGCAGGACCTTTCTGGCGGCCTGCTCGACAAGCTGCTGCAGGCGAACCCGAACCCTGCCGCCGCTTACCAGGAAGTGCTCGACAAGCTGCCTGCACCGAACGAGGTGGACGCTTCCGGGCTGACCTCGATCATTGTGCAGCTTGTGGCTCGCGACCTGTCGTCGATGACTACCGATATGGCCGTCATGCTGGTCCAGAACCTGACTCTCCGAGTTGGCAAAGAGTCGGATGTCGATACGATAGTTGCTTGTGTTCTGGAAATCATTGCGCATGACATCGGACGGGTCGCCCTGCTCCGGGATCTGACACAAATCGATCTGCCGGCGAAGTCTCGTCTGCGCCTGGCGGTGACCTTGATCGAGCTCGGCGTGGGCGCACCCGACATCCCTCCGGGGATACTGGAGGTGGCGGACGCATTGACCTCTTCGGAGTTGGAAAAGCTGCAACGTAAAGATCCGCTTCTGTTTCGCCGGTCCCGGCGGATCATTCAATCAGAAGGCCAACATTACGGGCTTGAGTGGCCTGGATGACCGCCTCCAGATCCGCCGAAGCGGACGCATGAGTCGTTGCGGTCGATGGACCGCGCCGGCTGTGCTCTCGGCGACCGGCCGCTCAGGCGTTCAACAGCATGCTCAGGGCCGATACGTGCACCGCTTCCGCTTCGGGCCAAGGGGCGAAGGTCGCATGATCGACAGAAGACAAGCCTCATCGGCTCTGCTGAGGACGGTGCGGCACACAATCGCCTCCACACTTTCACGGGATTGACGCCGACACATCCGTCACGAACTGAGGTGTCCGGCTCAAGCTTCCCGTGTGAGCGTTCTGCCGGCGTGTGCGGTGCTTGCTTTGTGGCTTGTTCGCGTCCGTTTCCTTGGGTGTGCCCCTCGTGCTCCGGCTCGGGTGACGGGTACGGGAAGCTGGTGCAACCCTCTGTCCCTTCCTGGCATCTAAACCATCAAATGTGAGCCAGGGGGGACAGCGTGGCGGAAAGCGGGTTAGCACCCGGTGACCCGGAGCGGGTCGGGGCGTACTGGGTGGCCGGGCGGCTCGGTGAGGGTGGCCAGGGAGTGGTGTACGAGGCCTATGACGCCGAAGGCCGTAGGGTCGCCGTCAAGGTGTTGCGAGGGTCGCTCGGCGATCGGGTGGACAGGGAGATCCGTGCCGCGCAGCAGGTGGCCTCGTTCTGCACCGCCAAGCTGTTGCACGCCGACACCGAGGCCGAGCCCGCCTACCTGGTCAGCGAGTACGTCGAGGGGCCGAGCCTGCGGCAGGCCGTCCGAGAGGGGGGCGCCTTCGAGGGAGATCGGCTGCGCAGGCTGGCGATCGCCGTCGCGACCGCGCTGACCGCGATCCACGAGGCGGGCGTGATCCACCGGGATCTCAAGCCCGACAACGTGCTGCTGAGCCCGGACGGTCCGCGGGTGATCGACTTCGGGATCGCCAGGACCGCGGACATGTCGCTCACCTCCACCGCGTCCGTATCCGGGACTCCGACCTACATGGCGCCCGAGGTGTTCGCGGGGGAGCGGGCCGATGCGGCGGCCGATGTGTTCGCCTGGGGTGCGGTGATGCTGTTCGCGGCGACGGGCGGAGACCCCTTTCGCGCGGAGAACCTGGCCGCGGTGATCCACCGGGTGCTGTCGCTGGAGCCCGACCTGTCCGTGCTGGAGGAGCCGCTGCGAACGCTGGTGGCAGCCGCCCTGGCCAAATCCCCGGCCGACCGGCCCGCGGCGCGGGAGCTGCTGCTGGCGCTGGTGGGCGGCGGGGATCCGGTGGGGTTGCTGAGTGAGGGCTTCCGGGCAGCGCACGGGCTGGCCGCGCCGGTCGTGGATCCCGCGTTGGGTGAGCGGGCCGAGGCGGCGTACCTGGCGTTGGAGGAGGGGGCACGGACGCGGGCGCCCGCGATGTTCCTGCGGCTGGTGCGGGTCGACGACGAGGGCGAGGAGGGCACCCGACGAGCAGTCGGCACGGAGCTGGAGGCACAGGAGGTCGTCGCGGCGTTCGCCGAGCGCGGGCTGCTGGCCGTGGAGGGCGAGTCGGTGCGGATCGCCCATCCCGCGCTGCTGCGCGCCTGGCCGAGGCTGCGCGAGTGGCTCGACGCGGAACGCGACGGGCTGCCCGTCCACCGGCGCCTGGCTGACGCCACCCGGCTGTGGGAGGCGGGCGGCCGCCGCGACGGCGACGTGCTGCAGGGCTCAGCGCTGGACAGCGTGGTGGCGTGGGCGTCGCGGGAGCACGACTACTTGACGCCGACCGGGGTGGAGCGCGACTTTTTGGAGCGCGGCAGGGCGCTGGTCCGTCGCAGGATCCGGGTGCGCAGGCTGCTGACTTCTACGCTGGTGGTGCTGCTCGCGTTGTCGGTATCGGCCACCGTGTTCGCCGACAGGCAGCGTCGTACGGCCGAGCAGCGCCAGGCGATGGTGGTCAGGCAGCGAGACCAGGCGCTGGCCCGCTCGCTGGTGGCGACGGCGGGCAGCCTGCGCAGGGACGACCCGCGGCTGGCAACGCTGCTGAACGTGGCGGCCTGGCGGCTGTCGCCGGAGACCGACGCGCTGGGCGGGCTGCTGACGGCGCAGGCCCATCCGGTGCGCGACGTCTTCGCCCCCTCCGAGCATCAGCCCTCGTGGAGCCGCTGGCTGCTCACCAGGGACGGTCGCAGGCTGGTGATCTTCACCGGCGAGCCGACGCCTGACGGCAAGGTCGGGATCAAGGTGTGGGATCTGGCCACTCGCGCTGAGGTGACCGGGCTGAAGTCGGCCACGTTGCCGGCGGGGGAGCAGTTCGCGTACTGGGCGGGTGAGCGGGCCCGCTTCGTGACCGGCGGAGGGCAGACCGTCGACCTGGTGAGCGGGAAGGTGCTGAGCGACGAGCGCGAGTGCTCGTGTGTGGTGCTCGACCTCGACGAGCGAGGCGACCGGATCGAGGAGCGCCGCGGCGGCGGCGAGGAGGCGGCGCGGCTGTCCTTCGTGTCCGGGTCCGGCCAGTCCAGGCCGCTGGTGGACGGACGGTTCCGCAGCGCGGTGCTCAGCGCGAACGGCGGCGCCGCGCTGGTCGCCCACGACAACGGCCTGGAGGTGATGGACACCGGAAACGCCCGCGTGATCGGGCGCCTGCCCATCGATCTGGCCGGTGACAGCGGCGGCGATGTGTCTCTGCCGGGCGCGATGGCGATCAGCTCCGACGGCGGGGTGGTCGCCGCGATCCCGGCAGATGACGGGGGCTGGGGCAAGGACGTGCGGGTCTGGCGCGTGGGCGTGGACAGAGGGCAGTCGCTGCACTTCGCCGCCCGCGGCCTGCGGATGTCGCGCAAGGGCGGCTTCCTGGCCGCATGGAGCCCCCGCCAGCTGCGGGTGTGGCGGCTCAGCGACCTCAAGCAGCTGGCCACCTGGAGCTTGGCCTCGCTGGGCACCGCCCAGCTGACCGACGCCGAATTCTGGCCGGAGGCCGACGCGCTGACGCTGACCGACGGCAGGACGGTGCGGGTGGTCTCGCTCGGCCGGGCCGCTCGGCTCGGCAACGCCCCCTCGACTCAGATGCTCTGGTCCGCTTTCAGCGCCGACGGCGAGCGCTTCGCGCACCGGCTGGTCGGCGCGGACGTCGACCCGCTTCTGGTGGACTCCGCCGACGTCGCGGTGACGGACCTGGCGGGAAAGGCGATCACCCCGTTGCGCATCCACCAGAAGGACAAGGACGCACGGCAGCCGCTGGCGCTCTCGCCCGACGGCGGCCTGCTGGCGGTGGTGTCGGGTGAACAGACGCGCCTGTGGAATGTCGCCACTGGCAAGGAACTACCGGGGGTCCTGCCCGCCTTGCAGGACCCGGTGTTCGATCCCGGCAGCCGCTACCTGGCCGGTGAGAGCGGGGATGAAGCCATGGTCTGGGACCTGCGAGACCCTGCCAGGCCCGCTCGGATGCACCTGTCCGTCCCTGACGTCGGCTCGGTGCTCGGCTTCACCGGGCCCGGGAAGCTGCTGGCCGGCACCTCCCACGACACCGTGCTCCTCGACCTGGGCTCAGCCACGGCGTCGCGTCTGCCGACCGTTCCGCACCAGGTGCTCGCGGTCAGCGGCGACGGCCGCTGGGCGGCCGTCAACGAAGCGCGGGACGAGGAATGGGACGTCGACGCCAGTGACATGGGGTTGTGGGATCTGCGTACGGGACGCCGCTCGCGCGGGCTGCTGCGCGGCCACTCGCTCCGGGTCACCGCCGCGGCCTTCTCACCCGACGGCAGGTTGCTGGTGACCGGCTCCAAGGACGGGACGGTGCGGGTGTGGGACGTGGCGACGCACGCAGCTCTCGGGCCCGCGGTCGAGGGGCACGCGGCGGCCATCACCGCGGTGTGGTTCGCCCGGGACGGCAAGACGTTCCGCTCGGCCGGCGAGGACTACAGCATCGATGTCTACGGGGCAGACCCCGAGCGGCTGGTCGGGCAGGCGTGCGAGCAGGCCGGTCGCCGACTGGCCGCGGACGAATGGAGGCATTATCTGGAGGACATCCCTTATAGGGAGATTTGTCCAACGAAGGTGCAGTGAGGTGTCGGCGGATTCGTCCTGGGCGCCTGGATGACCCGGCAGTGGGTGACGAGCGCCGAGAGCAACGGCACTGCTTCGGTGACGGTCTTCTTGGGCTCGACGAGGCACGACAGCCCCGACGTCGTTCTCACTGACCGCGGCGAGAACCGCGGCCGGTACCCCGCCCGGTCCGTGAGCTGCTGACGCGTTCGCCGGGGCAGGGGGCGGGACGGCGGTCGCCTGGGCGGTCGACCGGCGATCGCCCAGGCGGGCGAAGGCGGCTTCGGGGTGTGTGAGCAGGTGCCGTGCCGGAGGCGGGGCACGATGGCGGATGCCAGGGCGAGGGGGTGGGATGGGATGATGGGCCCGATATGACCGCCTCCCTGCCGTTCCGTCTCGCCCGTGCCGCGGTGTTCGCCGTGGTCTGCGTGGCGCTGAGCGTGCTGGCGCACCTGTTCGGCGGGGGATCGGTCACGGGGCCGGTGACGGCCGGTGGGCTGCTGCTGGCGTTCGGGGGCGGGGTCGTGGCCTCGGCGCGTGAGCGTACGCCGGCGGTGATCCTGCCGTTGCTGGCCGGCATGCAGGTGGTGCTGCATGTGCTGTTCTCACTCAGCCATGCTCCGGACGCGTACGCCGCGCTCGTCCACGGCCATTCGGGACTGGTGCCCGGCGTCGGCATGCTCGTCACGCATGCCGGTGCCACCGGGCTGACCGCCCTGTGGCTGGCCCGTGGCGAGGCCGCTCTGTGGGGGCTGCTGCACCGCATGGCCGCGCGGCTGTGCCGGGTCCTCCTGGTGGCCTTCTCGCAGCAGGGCCATGAGACGGTCGCCGTGGTGACGGCGCCCGAGCCGGACCGGTTGCGCTCGGCGGTGCCGGCACACGCCGCACCCACGCGCGGTCCGCCGTTCACGCAGGTGACCGCTTTCTCCGGCTGACCCCCATGGTGCGGCTGGAGTACGTCGTCCTGCCCGGCTCCGGCCGGGTCCGCGTGGCCGCCGACGTCGCGGCCACGTCAAGCGCCCCTGCCTGATCTGCCTTCGGCGCGGTGGGAAACGCCACCGTGCGCCGAGGCCTGCCTGGAAAGGCCCACCATGCACTCTCTCCGTTCGCGTTCCCTGCTTCTTCCCGCCGCGGCGCTGGCCGTGGCCGTGCTCGTGTCCGGCTGCGGCGGCCGGAGCACGACCGCGACGACCGCGTCGGCGTCACCGGCGGCCGTCGCGGCCACCGCCACTGCCACCGCCACTGCCACCGCCGCCACCCCTTCGCCCGCTCTGACCATCACCGACCCCTGGATCAAGACCGGCGGGAAGGGGATGACCGCCGCCTTCGGCACCCTGGTCAACAACACCGACGCGGAGCTGACGGTCGTCTCCGGCACCTCGCCGCTGTCTCCGATGGTCGAACTGCACGAAGTGGTGGACTCCGGAGGCAAGATGGTGATGCGCCCGAAGAAGGGCGGATTCGTGGTTCCTGCTCGCGGTTCTCACCAGCTGGCGCCCGGTGGCGATCACATCATGTTGATGGGGGTCACCCGGAAGGTGGAGCCAGGAGCCGAGGTGCCCTTCACCCTGACTCTCGCCGACGGTTCCACCCTCCAGTTCACCGCGATCGGCAAGGACTTCGCCGGTGGCAAGGAGAACTACCAGCCCGGCGAGGGCGAGCACTGATGGACGCGCACACCGGCAACAGGTCACGCCTGACCCGGCGGGGCCTGCTGGCCTCGACCGCGGCCGCCGCGGCCGGCGCGCTCGCGACACAGGCCGCCTCGACGGGCTCGGCCGCGGCGCAGGCCGCTCCGCCCGGCTCGGCGGTGGAGCCCTTCCACGGCCCGCACCAGGCCGGGATCGCCACCGTCCCGCAGGCCCACGCCGTCTTCGTCGGCCTGGACCTGCGCGACGGCGTCGGCCGTGAGGCGGTGGCCCGGATGATGCGACTGCTGACCGACGACGCCCGCCGCCTGAGCGCGGGCGATCCCGCCCTGGCCGACACCGAACCGGAGCTGGCGGTGCTGCCCGCCCGGTTGACCGTCACCTTCGGGTTCGGGCCCGGCCTGTTCGACGCGGTCGGCCTGGCGGACGCGCGCCCGTCCTCGCTGAAGGCGCTGCCCCGCTTCTCCATCGACAAGCTGCAGAGCCAGTGGAACGGCGGCGACGTGCTGGTGCAGATCTGCGCCGACGACCCGCTGACGGTGGCGCACGCCCTCCGCATGATCATCAAGGACGCCCGCGCCTTCACCCGCGTCCGCTGGGTTCAGCGCGGTTTCCGGCGGGCCGCCGGGGTGCAGGCGTCCGGGCTGACCCAGCACAACATCATGGGGCAGCTCGACGGGACCGCCAACGCCGTCCCCGGCAGCCCTGTCTTCGACCGGGTGGTGTGGGCCGGCGCGGACGCGCCCGCCTGGCTGCACGGCGGCACCACGCTGGTCCTGCGGCGGATCCGGACCGAACTGGAGACCTGGGACGCCGCCGACCGGGTCGCCAAGGAGTTCACGGTCGGACGCCGCCTGGACACCGGCGCCCCGCTGACCGGAACCGCCGAGCACGATCCGCCCGACTTCGCCAAGCTCACGCCCGTGGGGTTCCCGGTCATCTCCGAGTACGCCCACATCAGGCGGGCACACAGCGCCGACCCGGCCAAGGGGATCTTCCGCCGCCCCTACAACTACGACGAAGGGCTCACCGCGGCCGGGCACTCCGACAGCGGCCTGCTCTTCGCCTCCTACCAGGCCGACGTCGGCGCGCAGTTCCTGCCCATGCAGCGCCGGCTGGCCGAGGCCGACCTGCTCAACGAGTGGACCACGCCGATCGGATCGGCCGTGTTCGCCATCCCGCCGGGCTGCCCGCCCGGCGGCTGGATCGGGCAGGGTCTGCTGGCATGACGCGAGGGGGCCCGCTGACCTGGTGCGATCTCGGTGTCAGGTCAGCGGTCCTCCGGTGACAGGCGGCGCAGCAGGTACGTGTCCATGATCCAGCCCTTGCGGGCGCGGGCCTCCGCACGCAGCCGCCGGATGCGTTCGCCGACCTCGGACACCGGTCCCGACACCAGGATCTCGTCCGGCGTCCCGAGGTAGGCGCCCCAGTAGATGTGGAAGTCGTCGAGACCGGTGAAGGAGGAGTGGGCGTCGAGCATGACCACCACGTCGTCGGCGGTGGGGCCCTGCTCCGCCAGGCGGCGGCCGGTGGTGAGGTGCGTGGGCCGGCCGACCTGGGTCAGGCCGATGCGGTGGCGGGCGGTGAGGGCGGCCACGCTGCTGATGCCGGGGATGACCTCGACGTCGAAGGTGACGCTCCCGCGTCGCTGGATCTCGTCGAGGATGGCGAGCGTGCTGTCGTAGACGGCCGGGTCGCCCCACACCAGGAACGCGCCGGTCTCGCCGGCGCCCAGCTCGTCGCGGATCAGCGCTTCGCAGGCGAGCGAGCGGCGCGAGCGCCAGTCCTCGACGGCGGCGGTGTAGGCGGGAGCGGTGCGGTCGCGTTCCGGGTCGCGGGCCTCGGCGATCCGGTACGGCTTCCGGCCGTGCTGGGCGATCAGGTCGAGGCGGAGTTGGATCAACTCGTGCTTGGTCTCGCCCTTGTCGACGATGAAGAAGGCGTCCGTGGCGGCGATGGCCTTGACCGCCTGCAGGGTGAGATGGTCGGGATCGCCGGCGCCGATCCCGATGACGAGAAGCCGTTTCACCCGCCAAAGTCTGCCAGATGGGGAGATATACGATATCCCTCGCACTTTGCCATAGAGGAGGATCGTGAAGCTGGCCGAGCGGGGCGACGCCTTCGCCGCTTTCCGGCAGGAGCGGGTCGCCGAGGAGATCCGGCCGACACGGGGCGACGCGTGATCACGGTCGTCGGGATCGGTGCCGACGGCTGGGACGGGCTGACCCCGGGCTCGCGCCGGGCGGTGGAGGCCGCCGACGTGCTCATGGGCAGCGTGCGGCAGCTCGACCTCGTGCCCGCGACGGCCGCCGCGCGCGTGACGTGGCCGTCGCCGTTGCTGCCCGCCCTGCCCGCGCTCATGGACCGGTACGCGGGCCGCGAGGTGTGCGTGCTGGCCAGCGGCGATCCGATGTTCTACGGCATCGGCTCGACGCTGGTCCGGCTGCTGGGCGCGGAGCGCGTCCTGGTGCTGCCGCACGTGTCGTCGTTGTCGCTGGCCTGCGCCCGGCTGGGCTGGCCGGTCGAGCAGGTGGACGTCGTCAGCCTGGTGGGCCGCCCGCCCGCGGCGCCGGCCGCCGCGCTCCAGCCGGGCCGCCGTGTCGTCGTGCTCGGCGCGGGTCCTGACTCGCCGTCGGTGGTCGCCGGGTTGCTCGTCCGGCACGGGTACGGCCCGAGCCCGATGACGGTGCTGTCGGATCTGGGCGGCCCGCGGGAGTCCGAGCGGCGGGGTACGGCGGAGAGCTGGACGGAAGGCCAGGCGTCCCCGCTTCATGTGATCGCCGTCGAGTGCGTCCTCGCCCAGGACGCCGAGCCCCTGGCCAGGGTGCCGGGGCTGCCCGACGGCGCGTACGAGCACGACGGGCAGCTCACCAAGCGGGAGGTCCGCGCCGTCAGCCTGTCCCGCCTGGCCCCGATGCCCGGCGAGCTGCTGTGGGACGTGGGCGCGGGGGCGGGCAGCATCGCCGTCGAGTGGATGCGCAGCCACCCGTCGTGCGCGGCCGTGGCGATCGAGAGCAGGACCGACCGGGCCGCCGCCGTCCGGCGCAACGCCGAGCGGCTCGGCGTGCCGTCGATGCGCGTGGTCGAGGGCAAGGCCCCCGGGGCGCTGGACGGGCTGCCCGAGCCGGACGCGGTGTTCGTCGGCGGCGGCGCGACCGCCCCCGGCCTGCTGGAACGCTGCTGGTCGGCGCTGCGCCCCGGCGGCCGGCTGGTGGTGAACGCCGTGACCCTGGAGTCCGAGGCGGTCCTCGCCCACTGGTACGGCAGGCTCGGCGGCGACCTGGTGCGCCTGGGCGTCCAGCGGGCGTCGCCGGTCGGCGGGTTCACCGGCTGGCGGGCGGCGATGCCGGTGACCGTGTGGTCGATCACGAGGAAGGACCAGCCGTGACCGTGTGGTCGATGACGGAGGAGGACCGGCCGTGACCGTGTACTTCGTCGGAGCCGGTCCCGGCGCCGCCGACCTGATCACGCTGCGCGGCCTGCGGCGGCTGCAGACGTCGCCGGTCTGCCTGTACGCCGGGTCGCTGGTGCCGCGCGAGCTGCTCGACGCCTGCCCGCTGGGGGCCAGGCTGGTGAACACGGCGGACCTGACGCTCGACGAGATCGTCGCCGAGCTGGCCGCCGCGCACCGCGACGGTCTCGACGTGACGCGGCTGCACTCGGGCGACCCGTCGGTGTTCAGCGCGGTGGCCGAGCAGATGCGCAGGCTGGACGCCCTCGGCGTGCCGTACGAGGTGGTGCCGGGGGTTCCGGCGTTCGCGGCGGCGGCGGCCGCGCTGGGCCGGGAGCTGACCGTGCCCGGCGTCGGCCAGACGGTCATCCTGACCCGTACCTCCGCCCGCGCCACCCCCATGCCGGACGGCGAGGACCTCGGGACGCTCGGCGCGAGCCGGGCCACGATGGTGCTGCACCTGGCCGTGCAGCGGATCGACGCGGTGGTCGCCGAGCTGCTGCCCTCCTACGGCCCGGACTGCCCGGTGGCCGTGGTGGCGCGGGCGAGCCGGGCCGACGAGGTGATCCTGCGCGGGACGCTGGCCGACATCGCCGGACAGGTCCGCCAGGCCGGGATCCGGCGGACGGCCGTGATCGTCGTGGGCCGGGTGCTGTCGGCGACGCAGTTCCCCGACAGCCATCTCTACAGCGATGCCAGGGACAGGGCGTGCGACGGGTCCTGATCCTGGGCGGCACGGCCGAGGCGCGTGCCCTGGCCGCCGAGCTGGCCGCCGATCCCGGGCTGCACGTGGTCTCCTCGCTGGCGGGGCGGGTGAACAACCCGCGGCTTCCCGTGGGCGAGGTGCGGGAAGGCGGGTTCGGCGGGCCTGCGGGCCTGGCCGCCTGGCTGCTGAAGGAGCGCATCGACGTGCTGGTCGACGCCACGCATCCGTTCGCGGAGCGGATGACCGCCTCGGGGGTCGCGGCCTCGTCGGCGACCGGGGTGCCGCTGCTGGTGCTGCGGCGTCCGGGGTGGCGGGAGGGGCCGGGCGACGCGTGGCTGCGGGTCGGCTCTCTCCCGGCGGCGGCCGGGCTGCTGACCACGGCCCGGTGGGGAGCGACCGGCGGGGAGAGCCGGATCTTCCTCACGACCGGGCGCCGGAGCCTGCCGGTGTTCGCGCCGCTGCCCGGCGTGTGGCTGCTGGCCAGGTCGGTGGACCCGCCGGAGGGGCCCGTGCCGGCGAACGTGCACGTCCTGCTCGACCGTGGACCGTACACCGTCGAGGGCGAGCGCGCCCTGATCCTGGAGCACCGCCTGGACGTGCTGGTGACCAAGGACAGCGGCGGGAGCATGACCACGGCCAAGCTCGACGCGGCGCGCGAGCTCGGCCTGCCAGTGATCATGGTGGACCGGCCGCCGCTGCCGGCGGGCGTCCGGGCGACGGACAGCGTGGCGGCGGCGGCGGCCTGGGTTCAGGGGTAGCGGCGCGGGGTGTAGACAACGCCGCCTTCGGTGGCCCGGGTCGTGGACGAGCCGATGATCAGCAGGCAGCGCATGTCCACCTGGCCGGGGTCCAGCTCGCCGAGCGTGGTGACCGTGACGCTCTCCTGCGGGCCGCCGACGTCGCGGCCGATCACCACGGGGGTGTCCGGCGCGCGGTGCTCCAGCAGCAGGTCCCGGGCGGCGGCGACCTGCCACGTACGGCTGCGCGAGGCCGGGTTGTAGATCGCCAGCACCAGGTCCGCCCGCGCGGCGGCGGACAGCCGCTCGGCCACCACCTCCCACGGCTTGAGCAGGTCGGACAGCGACAGCACGCAGTAGTCGTGGCCGAGCGGCGCGCCCGCTCTGGCCGCCACCGCCTGGGCGGCGGTCAGTCCCGGCACGACCCGCACCGGCACGTCCGGGAAGTCGGCGGCGGCTTCGAGCACGGCGCTGGCCATGGCGAACACGCCCGGGTCGCCGGACGACACGACCGCCACGCGGGCCCCGTCCCGGGCCAGCTCAAGGGCGTGCCTGGCGCGTTCCGCCTCCACCCGGTTGTCGGTGCGGTGGCGGCGCTGGCGCGGGTTCGGGGCCACCCGGTCCACGTACGGGCCGTAGCCGACGAGGTCGGTGGCAGCGGCCAGCGCCTCCTGCGCCTCCGGCGTCAGCCACGGCCGCCCCGCCGGGCCCAGGCCGACCACGGCCACCTCCCCCCGCCCCTCGTCCATCGGACGCTCGGGGACGAAGGTGCGCTCGGCCGGACTGGCGAGCAGGGCCAGCGAGAAGTACGGGACGCCGTCCGGGTCCACGTCCTTGAGCGGGGCGACCCGCTCGGCGCCCATGGTGGCACGCTCGACGTACCAGGCGTCGTCGAGGCGGCCCGCCTCGGCCAGCGCGTCGCGGACCTTCCCGAACGTGCGGCCCAGCTTGAGCACGGCGGCCGAGTCGGTGTCGCGCAGCCGCTCGGCCAGCACCTGCGCGGGCAGCGTGCCGGGCAGCACGGTCAGCACCTCGTCCCGCTCGACCAGCGGCCGTCCCAGCACGGCGGAGGCGGCGCTGACCGAGGTCACGCCGGGCACCACCTCGGTCGGGTAGCGGTGGGCGAGCCGCTTGTGCATGTGCATGTAGGAGCCGTAGAACAGCGGGTCGCCCTCGGCCAGCACGACCACGGTGCGGCCCGCGTCCAGGTGGGCGGCCAGGCGTTCGGCGCAGTCGGCGTAGAAGTCGTCGAGCGCCCCCTGGTAGCCGCCGGGGTGGTCGGTGGTCTCCGTGGTCAGCGGGTAGAGCAGCAGCTCCTCGATCTGGCCCGCGCGCATGTACGGCAGCGCGATCGAACGGGCGATGCTGCGGCCGTGCCGGGCGGCGTGGTAGGCGATCACGTCGGCCTCGCCGATCAGCCGGGCCGTCCTGACCGTGACCAGCTCGGGGTCGCCGGGGCCCAGGCCGACTCCGTACAGGCGTCCTGACATGGTCATCACTCCGTCTCGTTCGCGATGGCGTTGATCGCGGCCGCCGTCATCGCGCTGCCGCCGCGACGGCCGTGCACCACCAGGTGCTCCAGGTCGCTGTCGGCCAGCGCCTGCTTGGACTCGGCCGCGCCGATGAAGCCGACCGGGATGCCGAGCACGGCCGCGGGGCGCCCCGCGCCCTCGGCCACCAGCTCCAGCAGCCGGAACAGGGCGGTCGGCGCGTTCCCGATCGCCACCACCGCGCCCTCAAGGCGGTCGCGCCACAGCTCCAGGGCCGCGGCGCTGCGGGTGGTGCCGAGGCGTTCGGCCAGCTCGGGCACGCGCGGATCGCCCAGCGTGCACAACACTTCGTTGCCCGCGGGCAGCCTGCGCCGGGTCACGCCGGAGGCGACCATCATGGCGTCGCACAACACCGGCGCGCCGCCGCGCAGCGCCTCCCTGGCCCGCGCGACCACCCCCGGGGACCAGGCCAGGTCGGTCACGAGGTCGGTCATGCCGCACGCGTGGATCATGCGCACCGCCACCTGGGCGACCTCGGGCGGCAGGCCCGTGAGGTCGGTCTCGGCGCGGATGGTCGCGAACGAGCGCCGGTAGATCTCGGCACCGTCGCGGATGTAGTCGCTCACTCCTGGCGTTCCTCGTATCCCTTGATCGTCGCGATCATCTGGCGGACCGGGCCGCGAGGCAGGCCGCAGCGCCGCTCGCAACCGGCCCAGTGGACGGGCGTGGCGGGCGCGCGGCCGAGGCCCCGCACCCACTGCCCGGCATCCGCCCGCACGTCGGCGAGCGCCTTCGCGCAGCCGGGACGGCCGGTGCAGGCGGTGACCCCGGCCCAGGGGGAGTCCGGGTCGGTGGCGAGCCCGATGGCGGCCAGCGCCCGCTCGGTCCGGTCCGCCTCGCCGGGGGAGAGGTCCGGCAGGACGACGGTCCGCCAGGGCGTCAGGCGCACCGGCCGCCCGATGTCCGCGAGGGCTCCGGCCTGGGCGGACGTCAGCCGGCCGAGCGGCACGAGTGCCTCGATCGCCACGCGGCCGTCCCGCTGCGCGATCCTGCCCGCGGACGGGCGGCGCGCGGAGGCGGGCGGGGCGTCCGCGGCGTCCGCGGCGTCCATCCGGCCTGGTTCGCCGGCGCGCAGGCGGGCGGCGATCCTGACGGGGCCGTCCGGCAGCTCGCGGATGCGCCAGGCGCGCGGGCCGTCGGGGGGCAGCTCGTCCAGGAACGCCTCGGCGGCGTCGATCATGAGCGGGACGGCCGCGTCCGGGGCGACGGTCAGCCCGGTGTCGGTGCCGGCGAGCAGCAGGCGTCCGGTCGCCACGTAGGTGACGTCCGCGCCGAGCCCGGCGACGTCCCGCGTGCCGTCGTCCAGGGCGAACAGGAAGCGCCCCGGCAGGGCGGCCAGCCGGGGCCGCGCGCACAGCGCCCGGTCCAGGGCGTCCGCCATCGCCAGCACGTCCAGCAGCCCGTCCGGCCCGCGCCCGCTCAGCGGCGAGGCCAGGATGTTGCGCACCCGCTCGTGCGCGGGCGACGGCAGCAGCCCGGCCGCCGCGATCCGCCCGGCGAAGACCTCGGGCGAGCGCAGCCCCCGCACCTGGACGTTCGCCCGCGACGTCAGCTCGATCACCCCCGTTCCCAGCTCGGCCGCGCAGACGGCGAGCACGCGGAGCCGCGCGGCCGACACCGCGCCGCCGGGCAGGCGCACGCGGGCGAGCGGGCCGTCGGCGGCCTCGTGCACCTGGAGCGCCCCGGGACAGGCATCGGGCCGCGTACGTCCGGAAGATTCACCTACGGGCACGAAGGGATCGTAACGCCACTTCTGGGACGGGTCGCTCCTGTCGTAAGCTTCGGCGTAGGCGATGGCAATGGGAGGAAGCCGGTGCGAAACCGGCGCGGTCCCGCCACTGTGACCGGGGAGCGAACCCCACCACGAGGCCACTGCCCGGAAACGGGCGGGAAGGCCGGGGTGAGCGTCGATCCGGGAGCCAGGAGACTCCTGCCGTCGTGTCACCCGCGACCGGGGCGAGGACCCCGAGGGAGGAATGCGCCGTGCCTGGCGACAGCCGTACCGTTCTGCTGCTCTCCACCTCCGACACCGACCTGCTGAGCGCTCGCGCCTGCGGGGCGGGCTACCGTCTGGGCAATCCCGCCCGGCTGACCGCCGAGGACGTCCCCGGCCTGACGGAGGGGACCGACCTCGTCGTGGTGCGCCTGCTGGGCGGGCGGCGGGCCTGGGCCGAAGGGCTCGACGCGCTGCTGGCCGGGCCGCGCCCGGTGGTGGTGCTGGGCGGGGAGCAGGCTCCCGACGCCGAGCTGATGGAGCTGTCCACGGTCAGCGGCGGGGTGTGCGCCGAGGCACACGCCTACCTGGCCCATGGCGGTCCGGCCAACCTGGCCCAGCTGCACGCGTTCCTGTCCGACACCGTCCTGCTGACCGGGCACGGGTTCGAGCCGCCCGCCCCGGCCCCCACCTGGGGAAGGCTGGACCGCCCCGCCAGGACCACCGGCGGTCCCGTGGTGGGCGTGCTCTACTACCGGGCGCACCACATGGCCGGCAACACCGCGTTCGTCGAGGCGTTGTGCGACGCCGTCGAGGACGCGGGCGGGCAGGCGCTGCCGGTCTTCTGCTCGTCCCTGCGCGCGGCCGAGCCGGAGCTGCTGGACACGCTGCGCGCGGCGGACGCGCTGGTCGTCACGGTGCTGGCGGCGGGTGGCTCCCGTCCGGCCACCGCGGGAGCGGGCGGCGACGACGAGGCATGGGACGTCGGCGCGCTGGCCGAGCTCGACGTGCCCATCCTGCAAGGACTCTGCCTGACCACCACCCGGCAGGCGTGGGAGGAGAACGACGACGGGCTGTCGCCGCTGGACGCGGCCTCCCAGGTGGCGATCCCGGAGTTCGACGGGCGGATCATCACGGTGCCGTTCTCGTTCAAGGAGATCGACCCCGACGGGCTGACCGTCTACGTCGCCGACCCCGAGCGGGCCGCCCGGGTGGCGGGCATCGCGGTGCGCCACGGCCTGCTGCGGCACACCCCTCCCGCCGAACGGCGGCTGGTGGTGATGTTGTCGGCGTACCCGACCAAGCACTCCCGCGTCGGCAACGCGGTCGGGCTGGACACCCCCGCGAGCACCGTCCGGCTGCTGGCCCGCCTCGCCGAGGCGGGTTACGACCTGGGCGACGGCTTCCCCGGCGTGGCCGACCAGGACGGCGACGCGCTCATCCACGCGCTGATCGCCGCCGGTGGCCAGGACCAGGACTGGCTGACCGAGGAGCACCTGGCGGGCAACCCGGTCCGCATCTCCGCCGCCTCCTACGAGCGGTGGTACCGCACCCTGCCCGCGGCCCTGCGCGAGGAGATGGAACGGCACTGGGGCCCGCCGCCCGGAGAGTTGTTCGTGCACGAGGGCGACAGCGGGACCGACATCGTGCTGGCCGCGCTGCGGGCCGGGAACCTGGTGGTGATGGTGCAGCCGCCGCGCGGCTTCGGGGAGAACCCGATCGCCATCTACCACGACCCTGACCTGCCGCCGAGCCACCACTACCTGGCCGCCTACCGCTGGCTGTCGGCCGAGTTCGGCGCGCACGCGATGGTGCACGTCGGCAAGCACGGCAACCTGGAGTGGCTGCCCGGCAAGTCGGCGGGGATGTCCGCCGCGTGCGGCACCGACGCCGCCATCGGCGACCTGCCGCTGATCTACCCCTTCCTCGTCAACGACCCGGGGGAGGGCACACAGGCCAAGCGGCGCGCGCACGCCGTGCTGGTGGACCACCTGGTGCCGCCGATGGCCCGCGCCGACACCTACGGCGACATCGCCCGGCTGGAGCAGCTGCTGGACGAGCACGCCACGATCGCCGCCATGGACCCGGCCAAGCTGCCCGCGATCCGGGCGCAGATCTGGACGCTGATCCAGGCCGCCCGGCTGGACCACGACCTCGGGCTGGCCGACCGGCCGCACGACAGCGAGTTCGACGACCTCATCCTGCACGTGGACGGCTGGCTGTGCGAGGTGAAGGACGCGCAGATCCGCGACGGCCTGCACGTCCTCGGCCAGGCGCCCACCGGCCAGGTACGGGTGGACCTGGTGCTGGCCATGTTGCGCGCCCGGCAGATGTGGGCCGGCAGGGAGACGCTGCCCGGCCTGCGTGAGGCGCTCGGCCTGGCCGAGGACGGGACGGCGGGGCTGGGCGACGTGGACCGCGCGGAGACGACCGCCCGCGCCCTGGTCCAGGCCATGGAGGAGCACGCCTGGGCCCCGGAGGCCGCCCCCGCCGTCACCCGCGCGGTGCTGGACGGGACGCCCGATGTCGCCCCCACCTTGTTGGGCCCCGCGCCCGGGGAACGGGTGGAGCTCGTGGCGCGCGTGCTGGCCTTCGCCGCCACCGAGATGGTGCCGCGCCTGGCCCGCACCACCGACGAGCTCGACCACGTCCTGCACGCCCTGGACGGCGGCTATGTGCCGGCCGGCCCCAGCGGCTCCCCGCTGCGCGGCCTGGTCAACGTGCTGCCGACCGGCCGCAACTTCTACTCCGTGGATCCCCGGGCGGTGCCCAGCCGCCTGGCCTGGGAGACCGGCCAGGCGATGGCGGAGTCGCTGCTGGAGCGCTACCGCGCCGACACCGGCGAGTGGCCGCGCTCGGTCGGGCTGTCGGTGTGGGGAACCAGCGCCATGCGCACGGCGGGCGACGACGTCGCCGAGGTGCTGGCCCTGCTCGGCGTCCGCCCCGAATGGGACGAGGCGTCGCGTCGCGTCATCCGCCTGGAGCCGATCCCGCTCGCCGAGCTGGGCCGCCCGCGCATCGACGTGACGGTCCGCATCAGCGGCTTCTTCCGCGACGCCTTCCCGCACGTGGTCGGCATGCTCGACGACGCCGTACGGCTGGTCGCGTCGCTGGCGGAGCCGGCCGAGGACAACTACGTCCGCGCCCACGTGGCCGCGACGGGCGGCGACGAGCGGCTGGCCACGATGCGCGTCTTCGGCTCCGCGCCCGGCGCGTACGGGGCCGGGCTGCTGCCGCTCATCGACAGCCGCAACTGGCGCGACGACGCCGACCTGGCCGAGGTGTACGCCGTGTGGGGCGGCTACGCCTACGGCCGCGACCTCGACGGCGTCGCCGCCCGTCCCCAGATGGAGGACGCCTACCGCCGTATCGCCGTCGCCGCCAAGAACGTCGACACCCGCGAGCACGACATCGCCGACTCCGACGACTACTTCCAGTACCACGGCGGCATGATCGCCACCGTCCGCGCGCTCACCGGTAAGGCCCCGGCCGCCTACGTCGGCGACAGCACCCGTCCGGACGCCGTGCGCACCCGCACCCTGTCGGAGGAGACCTCACGGATCTTCCGCGCCAGGGTGGTCAACCCGCGCTGGCTGGCCGCCATGCGCCGCCACGGCTACAAGGGCGCCTTCGAGCTGGCCGCCACCGTCGACTACCTGTTCGGCTACGACGCCACCACCGGCGTGGTCGCCGACTGGATGTACGACAAGCTCACGGAGACGTACGTGCTCGACCCCGAGAACCAGGCGTTCATGGCCCGCTCGAACCCCTGGGCGCTGCACGGCATCGCCGAACGCCTCCTGGAGGCCGCCGAGCGCGGCATGTGGCAGCACCCCGACCCGGAGGTGCTGCGCGGCCTGCAGGAGGTCTACCTCAAGACCGAGGGCGACCTGGAGGACGACACCAGCCGCTGAGCCAGGCGCGGCGCGCCCGCCCAGTGAAGATGCAGGTAGGACGCGGTCACGCCGGGATCGCCGTACCCGTCGTGGCCGCCGTCCCAGCCGAACAGCGGCTCACCCGCGTACGTGACGGCCGTGCGGTGGAACTCGTGCCCGCGCAGCCGCTCGCCCGCCCTGGTGAGCGGTGAGCGCCGCAGCGCGACGGCGTCCCGGTAGCCGAGCGTCAGCCTGGACGTCATCCGCGCCCGCCCGGGGACGCGCCCGCACATGCGCTGACCGTCCAGCTCGTCGCACAGGTACAGCAGCCCCGCGCACTCGGCGGCGATCGGGCCGGGGAAGGCGGCGACCTGCTGCCGCAGGGGCTCGTTGGCGGCCAGCTCGGCGGCGTACACCTCCGGGAAGCCGCCGCCGATCACGATCGCGCCGGTCCCGTCCGGCAGCCGCGCGTCGCGCAGCGGATCGAAGACGGCCACCTCCGCCCCCGCCGCCCGCAGCAGCTCGACCTGCTCGGCGTAGCCGAAGGTGAACGCCGCCCCACCGGCCACGGCCACCACCGGCCGGCCGCGCGCCCCACCGGCCATCTCCGGCCGGCCGCCCGTCGCGCCGGGCACCGGCGGCGTCCAGGAGGGGCCGCCCAGCGGGGGAGCGGAGCGCGCCAGCCGCAGCAACGCGTCCAGATCGCACGAACGCGCCACCAAGGCGGCCAGCCGGTCCACGGCGGCGACCGCCTCGGTCCGGCGCTCGGCGGCCGGCACCAGCCCCAGATGGCGGGAGGGCGTGGCCACGGCGTCGTCGCGGCGGATCGCTCCCAGGACCGGCACGCCCGCCGCCGCCAGCGCCGACCGGCACAGCTCCTCGTGCCGGTCGGAGCCCACCCGGTTGAGCACCACCCCGCCCACCCGCACGTCCGGGTCGAAGGTGGCGAACCCGTGCACCACCGCCGCCACCGACCTGCTCTGCCGGGCCGCGTCCACGACCAGCACCACCGGCGCGTCCAGCAGCGTCGCGACGTGCGCGGTCGAGGCGAAGCCGGTGTCCCCCCTGCCGTCGAACAGGCCCATCACGCCCTCGACCACCGCCACGTCGCACCCCGCCGCGCCGTGCAGGAACAGCGGGGCGACGAGCTCCTCCCCGACGAGCCACGGATCCAGATTGCGGCCGGGACGGCCGGCGGCCAGCGCGTGATAGCCCGGGTCGATGTAGTCCGGCCCCACCTTGTGCGGCGAGACCCGCAGCCCGCGCGCCCGCAACGCCGCCATGAGCCCCGTGGCCACCGTCGTCTTGCCGCTGCCCGACGACGGCGCGGCGATCACCAGCCGGGGAACTACCACTCGATACCCTTCTGCCCCTTCTGTCCGGCATCCATGGGGTGGCGTACCTTGCCCATCTCCGTCACCAGGTCGGCGACCTCGATCAGCCGTTCGGGCGCGTCCCTGCCGGTGATCACGACGTGCTGGCTGCCCGGCCGGTTCGTCAGGGTCTTCAGCACGTCGTCCAGATCCAGCCACCCCCACTTCAGCGGGTACGTGAACTCGTCCAGCACGTAGAACCGGTACGTCTGCGCCGCCAGGTCGCGCTTGATCTGCTCCCAGCCCTCACGGGCGTCGGCCGCGTGGTCCTCCTCGGCGCCGGGCCGCTGGATCCACGACCAGCCCTCGCCCATCTTGTGCCAGGCCACCGGGCCGCCCTCGCCCGTCTCGCCGAGCACCTTGAGCGCCCGTTCCTCGCCGATGCGCCACTTGGCCGACTTCACGAACTGGAACACCCCGACCGGCCACCCCTGGTTCCAGGCCCGCAACGCCATCCCGAAGGCGGCCGTGGACTTGCCCTTGCCCGGTCCGGTGTGCACCATCAGCAGCGGACGAGTCCGCCGCTGGCGCGTGGTCAGGCCGTCATCGGGCACGACAGCCGGTTTTCCCTGAGGCATGTTCAGACCGCCTTCCTGTGGTCACGGACGACCGAACCGAGATCGGCCAGAGAGTCGAGAGGCACGAGCCGCGCGCGCAGCCGGGCGGCCAGCCGGACGGCCAGGCCGAGCCTGACCGGCCCGCTCTCGCAGTCCACGACCACCGACGCGGTGCCGGCCAGCAGCGCGGCGGCCCTGTCCACCTCACCACCGGCCGTGGCCCGTCCGTCGGTGACCAGCACCAGCAGCGGACGCCTGGCGGGGTCGCGCAGCCGTTCCACGCGCAGCACCTCCGCCGCGCGCACCAGCCCCGCCGCCAGCGGCGTGCGCCCGCCGGTGGGCAGGGAGCGCAGCCGGGCCGCGCCCGCCTCCACCGACGAGGTGGGCGGCAGCGCCACCTCGGCCCCGGCACCCCGGAAGGTGATCAGTCCTACCTTGTCCCGCCGCTGGTAGGCGTCGAGGAGCAGGCTGAGCACGGCCGTCTTGACCGCGGTCATGCGCTTGCGCGCCGCCATCGAGCCGCTCGCGTCCACCACGAAGAGCACGAGGTTGCCCTCCCTGCCCTCGCGCATCACCTCGCGCAGGTCGTCGCCGCGCAGCGTGAGCCCGGGGCCCCGGTGGCCGCGTTCCCGCTGGTGGGGTGCCGCTGCCAGCAGCGTGGCGGGCACATGGAGGTCGCGTACGGGGCCGTGCGGGCGGCGCGCGCCGGCGCTCCGGCCGCGCCGGGTCCGGGACCGCGACCGCCGTCCCACCGCTCCCTCGCCGACCCCCGGCACCTCCAGCAGTGGCACCCGGTACGGCGCGGCCACGCCCGCCACTTGCGAGGCCGATGGCGAAGCCGCCGCTCGGGAGGCCGCCTGGGGCCCGGCCGCCTGGGAGGCCGCCGCGTCCATGGCCGGTGCCGTGTCCGGAGCGGCTTCCCCGGCCACGGGCGGCGCGTCCGCACCGGTGGCCCCGGCCGCCGGCGGGTCGGCGGCGGGCGTGCGGCCGTCCG